>NZ_JBIVMP010000004.1:402413-443882 GCF_044753145.1 Glutamicibacter sp. NPDC088483 | reverse complement strand
GACAGGTCTCCGCGGGGTACGGGCAGATGCATGATGCTCCTTCGTTCACACTGATCGCACGGTCAGCACTAGTGGCCTGAGGATGATCGTGCCAGCATCCCCGGGATATAACCACCATTGGGAGGAAAAGCCAAGGTAGCCCTTGATCGTGCTCCCCAGCTATGTTCTCGACAGCACCTTATCCCTGAGGAACATAGGGCTGTCGGCCGGCCAATCTCGACATGATGTCTTGTCCCAGCTTTTCCATAGCCAGTGGGAGCTGCGACCGGGATTGGGTTGGGATCATGATGGCAACCGATTAGAGGCAGAACTTACCGGAGTCGTCAGGGAGCACCTGTCGCCGCCCACTCTTATTGGCACATTCAATCTGGCAAGTAAGCAGGTCATGCCGTGTAAAACTGCCGACAATACTGGCGCCCAGAAGTTGCTCGCACCACTGATAACAAACCCGGTCCAGAATCTTTTGCTCCATGTCCACACCCAACGGCTAGGTGTCGACTCGTTCATTTCCCCAAGATGAAAAACAGGTTCCCTAGGGCTGTCGCGTTGCCACTTTAGTATCGAGTAGGCCCGTCTGCTACTCCAGCAAGGGACCAATTACTTGGCATCAATCACTCGCTCGCACTTTCGAATAACGAACTTTCAGGGCCGCACTGGTCGTCAGGTCCGTGCTCGCTAATCAAGGAGAGCCATGCCCTAAGCCACTAATATCACAGCTTTGAAGCAGTGGGCCCGGGCACTTCAGAGGCACTGGAAGTATCACGAGTTACTACAGTTGCTCCATGAGCCCTACTGCGATCGATTCTTCGGGCTCCAGCGCTGAGCGCTTGGCAGGCACTGTATAACGAGAAGCTGCTCCCTCAATACCCTGCTAGGCTCAAGATGCTGCCGACGTTGCGCCGCGTGTACGGAAGAAACATCCGAATTTATCTTCATCGATGGGAATATCTCATGGGCAACAGCCCTGAAGCAGCACTAGGTATCGCACTACTGACATCACTGGTCCGCCAAGACCGAGAAGCCTTCCTGATCATCGCCTCCGAGCTGGAAGGAGGCAACACGCAAGCCGTGGCGATCCTTGCACGGCTAGGTGAAGCAATGGTCGCGATGATCGCTGAGCTGCTGCAGATCGGCAACGAGGAAGCGCTCACACGCATCGCAGCGTCACTGGCCCTCAAAGCTGGATAGAACTCAAAGAAATATGTGAAAGAGCAGAATCTGACAGCGGAAGAACAGCGAGAGCGGCCGTGAACCTGAGTAGAATGGGGGTAATAGGCTCGGTCGGGTAATTTATTGTTCACGACGCAGCGAGCTCTTTCAATCAAGGATTATATTTGCCTCGCAGTTCTCTGCTGGACGTTCCAGCACCCACCGTTAAACCCGGTGATCCTCAAAGTTTCTTCCATATCAAAAAGTTGGTCACCGAAGCTGGACTGGTCGGACGCCGCCGCGGGCACTATCTCGGGTTGGGCATCGTGCTGACGGTGCTGCTAGCCGGCACCGTTACCGGTTTCATCCTCCTGGGCGACAGCTGGTTCCAGTTGCTGATGGCCGCAGCCTTGGGCCTGCTGCTCACCCAATTCGCGTTCCTGGCGCACGAGGCGGCACACCGCCAGATCCTGGCTTCGCACAAGCGCAATGACAAACTGGGCCAGTTCCTGGCCAATATCGTCGTGGGCATCAGCTACCAGTGGTGGATGAACAAGCACAACAAGCACCACGCCACCCCCAATACCGTGGGCAAGGATCCGGACATCGAGTGGGACACCATCTCCTTCCAGACCGAGGACGCCAAGCGCCAGCGCGGCCTGCTCAAGTGGATCACCAACCGCCAGGGCTACCTGTTCTTCCCGCTGCTCACCCTTGAGGGCTTGAACCTGCATATGCATTCGATCAAGTACCTATTCAAGGCCGGCCGGGTCAAGAACCGCAAGCGCGAAATGACCGGCATTGCACTGCGCATCGCCATCTACCTGGCGATCGTGTTCTACTTCCTGCCAGTGGGCATGGCTTTCGCCTTCCTCGGCGTGCAGCTGGCAGTCTTCGGCATCTACATGGGTGCCTCCTTCGCCCCGAACCACAAGGGCATGCCGATGGTTCCCCAGGACGCCCGCATCGACTTCTTCTCCCGCCAGGTACTCACCGGACGCAATGTCATGGCCAAGTCCAGCTGGGGAAACCGCGTGCTCTCCCACGTCTACGGCGGATTGAACTACCAGGTAGAGCACCACCTGTTCCCGTCCATGCCGCGCGCCAACCTGGCCGGCGTCTCGCGCATCGTGCGCCAGTACTGCGACGAGCACCAGGTCCCGTATACCGTGGCCAGTGTCCGCGAATCCTACGCACAGGTGATCACCTACCTGAACAAGGTCGGGCTATCGGCCCGGGATCCTTTCGAGTGCCCGATGATCTCCGGATACCGAATCCCATAACGGTCTTGCTGCAGGCACAGAACAACGAAATCAGCTCCCCTAGCAGGACTTCGGCTTCCCCTCACAGCAAACCGGCGAGATTAAGCGAGCTCCTCATGGTAGTCTAGATATTAGAGCCAATAAGGAAAATTGAAAATTCTTATTGTTCCTCCCTTGGATTTTTAATAAGCGTTTCCTCGGAATTTTTCCCATGAGAGCGAATCGCATCACTTGAAATATTCGTCCCCACTTCCGTGGTGGGGCAGTCGGTTTGAAACTGCGTTTCTATAGAACCTCTTCGACCGCTATTACATGCGTCTCCAGTGAATTCTTACCCCAGAACTCAGAATTCGATGTTCTGGCTCTCCAAGCTATTCATGCTTGATTAAGTGTCACGGGATGCAACAAAAATAATGGCTTCAGTGCTGCTACGGTGGCACAAGCTCAAATCGCGGCATGCCGCGAATTACGATTTAGGAATACACATGGCTACTGGCACTGTAAAGTGGTTCAACTCCGAAAAGGGCTTCGGTTTCATTGAGCCTTCTGATGGATCCGCTGACGTTTTCGCGCATTACAGCGCAATTCAGAGTTTCGGATTCAAGAATCTTGAAGAAGGACAATCGGTCGAATACAAGCTTGAATCCGGCCCAAAGGGCCCTCAGGCTGCAGACATCCAGGCACGCTAAGCGCGTTTAGGTCGATCATCCCAAAAGCGGGGCAGGCGGTCGACGGGTTCTAACGGTCGTTGCAACATCCTGAACAATCAGGCGTTGCAACGACCGTACCTTTTTACGCCAAAGATCAGCACCCAGCAACCCGACACGGTCCTGAAGAGCAAGACCAACACCGGGCTAGACGCAACGCGTCGATCAGGAGCCGGACTAACGAAAGATTTCAAGCCAAGCAAGACCAACGAGGGTTATATAGTCTACAGTTATATTCCTTCCAAGCACTTGACCGGCTCGTTGATACGCGCCGCCTCAGGCATCTGAAGCTTTTTCCGGGACCTGCGCGGCCCAAAACGCTCTGGGTATTGAGTGCAGAATTACTTCGATCCACAGCTTTAAGAGGCGAAACAGGAAAGTGCCCATTCGCTGGTCATTCAATTCTTCGACTCTAGTTATCCGGCCAATATAGTCCTACCAAACGCATATTTCTACCACGGCTTGCGCAGGGACATGCTATTTGAAACCCTGCGAATTGCACCGCCTCGGGCATGTGCCAACATGAGTCTCCGCCCGGCGGTTGGAAACGGGATGTATTATTTGAAGAACACTCCACGATGATCACCGAGCGCCAAAGGCGAAACCCGGGGAATTCCGCGGCTCAACGCCGCAGGACTTCGTGGGCGGTCACTTTTCGGAGAGCTGCCATCAGCGGAGGATCACATGAACATGCCTGAACGACATATGCGCGCCATGCAACGCGTCGAAAAACTTTTGCATTGCCCCGAGGCCAGAACCCATCTCACTGCGTACGGCTGGATGGAGGGCATGCCCGTGGTATTCGCGCAACGAGCTGATCCAGTGGATGAAGTCATGGGCTTTGTATCTGTCCATGGCCGGGCTGTACTCATGGTCCTTGACGATGACCAAACCGATGACCTGCAGCTATGGCACATCACGGTACCCAGCCCGCTGTTTCCCAAGGTTCCCCATTTGCCAGCTGGAACCACCATCAGCGAACTCTGCTCCCGGCAGCACACGGAGAAAATGATGCCCTTTCGCGTCGCTTTCTGGTCCCATAGCGCGGCAATCCATGAGATTCCCTGCTTCGTGCGCAGTGACTGGCCTGGCCAAGTAGCCACGTCACCCACCGATATCGGCTAGTCCGGCGGGGCAGCCAAGGCGGGCTGCTAGCTCCAGCGCCAGCACCCTGCCTCGCCGGATCGCCGTGCTTCCACTGCGCTTCAAGCGAAGGGCCCGGGCCTCGGTTTTCAGTCCTGCTTGAGGAACTCAGGCAGCTCGGGAACTATCGTCACCACCACGTCATACGCTTTCCAGTCGGTTCCCTCTAGCACTTTCCGCGCTTCCTCGGATTGGGCAAGCGTCACGGTGTCGGATTCCGGAACGATGAACGCTTCCGTGTGCTGGACCTGGCCGAGTTCGCGGACCCTCAATCCCGCAGTGCGAACCCAATCCAGGGCATGGAGCTGTTCCTCCATGGCCGGGATCAGCGGGTGCGGATCCGTGCCGTCGACACCTTTGGAACGGCGATCCAGCAAATCCGAGGTTGCGGACTTCGTGCTGTCCCAGCCGTCCTTGAGAATGCCGGCAGCGATCACCAGCGCCGCGGTGGAATCCAGCCACCACAACCCAACGCCGATTCCGGCGACACCGACGATCGAAGCAGCATTGGTCTGCCAGTCGGCCTTGGCCATCTTGGAGTCGGCGTAGAGCAGCTTATTGTGCAGCGGTTGGGCAATCTTGATTTTCAACCGTCCCAGCACCACGGCCGGTGCCGCGATCAGCGCCATGACCGCCATCATGATCCATCCTTGCCATACCGTATGGCCAAACAGGTTCATGGTTCCGATGGTCGGGTGCTCCAGTTTAACCAGAGCCGATACCGATTCGTACGCGAGCATCGCTCCGACGACGAGCAACGCCACTCCTGCGACCAGATGCCCGGCTCCCATGGACCGGTGGTAGCCGTAGGGGTGCGAGCGCCGACGAGCCCTCCGGGTGAACTGCAGTGATGCCAAGAAGGCCAGCTGCGGCAGGACTGAGAGCATGTCTTCGATCCACGCTGTGCGCATGGCCTGCGAATTTCCCACCACTAGTGCCACAAGGGTAATGGTGAGCGCCGTGTATCCGATGCTGATCCACTCGAGCTTCGCAGCGCGCGCCATGAGTTCGCGTTGCGCGGGAGGCAAGTGCGTTCCGGCAGCGTTTTTCATGGCATCTCCTGCGTCTGGTCCAGGAAGTACTCCAGCTCGGACAGGAAAGCATTTTCGCCTGGAGGCACGAGCAGGACTATTTTCCTTTCCTTGCCCTTGGCGTCAATGGCGGTCGTGTAGGGACGAGTGACTCCAGCCTTTTCCGACCACGGCGTCTTGGAGGTGATGCCTCCCGCCACCAAATCCAGCTGGCCTGCTTCCAGCTGCTTCACTAGCTGTTCTTCGCCACCAATGGTCCATTGGATTTCGGCACCTGCATGCTGGGCAAAGTCTTCTATGAGCGCTGGTTCGGCGCCCTGGGGTACTCCATCCCGGATTTCCACGAAATCCGAAGCAGGAGATACTCCGGCCCGAAGTGTCCCGGAACGAACCGTGTCCAGGGTTCCTTCGGGGTCCACCGGCACCGCTGGGAGGCAGGCTGTCGCCATGAAGACGCATCCAAGAGCCGCTGCTGCCTTCACTTGCCGGGTGCGGGACGAACTGTGCCGGAACATCATTCCTCCTGAGCTTGATCGGCCGGGTTGGCCTCCAAACTACTCCGAGGACTCGTGCTGCAATGCAACGCCCGGGAAATATCGGCGAACTCTCAGCTCGCACCTGCAACCTGCCGAAGGAGAATTCGCCCTGGGCAAGTGGATCCAGCCCGGAGTGCCGCCGGCAGGGATTCCCGTTCAATGACACGAATGCCGGATCGCTGCCCGGCCCGTGCCACAATCCGAAGTGGACAGTAGCGCCGAGCACCAGTTGGCGCGTCCTATGCGAGGAGGCATCGGCGGCAGTGCAAGCCAAAATGGAACAGGTCCAGCAACGGACCAATGCGGCCTGGATCATCATCGTGGCCTCCGGCGTGGTGGCCGGCCTGCACATCTGGAAGCTCGCCCCCGCGCTGACCGTGATCCAGGACGAACTGGGCTTCTCGCTGATTTTCTCCGGCGTGCTGCTGGGCGTGGTGCAGGTAGCCGGCATGGCCGGCGGCCTGGCCGTTTCCCTGCTTTCGGAAGTCATCTCCCAGCGCCGAACGCTGGTCCTCGGCTTGCTGCTGCTGGTGCTGGGCAGCACGCTGGGCGCCGTGTCCCCCAGCGCGCCGCTGCTGCTGGCCACCCGCGTCCTGGAAGGGGCGGGCGTGATCATGGCTACCGTCATGGGGCCGGGGCTGGTGCGCCTCCATGCCCCCATCCGGAACCTGAACATGGCCGTGGGGTGGTGGGCCGCCTACATGGGCATGGCCACCTTCATCGGGGTCTTCTGCACTGCGCTGGTGCTCCAGCACCTGTCATGGCACCTGTGGTGGGGCATTCTCGCGTTCATCACCCTGCTGCCGATTCCGCTGATCTTCAAGTTCGTGGGCGCGGATGAACCCGCCGGATCGGCGGCCCTGCGCGAGGCCGCCCGGCGCATCGCCATCACCGCCCGGGCATCGCGCGTGTGGATCAGCGGCCTGATTTTCGGCTGCTACACGGTGCAATGGATGGCAGTAGTGGGGTTCCTGCCCACCATCTACGATGAATTCGGCCTGGATCCGGTGGCCGGTGGTTTGGCCTCGGCCGTGGTGGGCGGGCTGAACGCGGTGGGCGCGATCATCTGCGGAGGGCTGCTCCAGCGTGGCGCCAATGGGCGCACGCTGCTGCTAGCCGGCTTCGCGCTGATGTCCCTGGCATCGTTTTGCACCTTCGCCTTCGACTACCCGTCTGGGTTGCTGTGGATCCAGATGATCTGCGTTGGCTTCTTCTCGCTGGCCGGAGCGGCCATCCCGACCACCATGACCCGCGTGGTGGTCGATCTGGCTCCGCCCGGCGGTTCGGCCCCTGCCTCGATGGGCTTGACCCAGCAGATCTTCAACATCGGCAATTTCACCGGTCCGATGCTGCTGGCATCCATGGCGACACTCACCGGCGGCTGGAATGCCACCTGGTTGCTGACCACAGGCTTCGCGCTGATCGGGGCAATGCTGACCTTGCTGCTTTCGCGCAAGAACTCGCCCTTCGCCACGGCGGATTAGTTCCCGGTGCCAGAAAGGGCCGAAGCCAGGACGGAATCCCGTCCTGGCTTCGACCCGTGCATTGCGCGGCTGCGGCTAGCTTGCGCTGCGGTGCTCGTCCCTGATCTGGCCGACCAGCTCTGCGAGCATGTCTTCCAAGGTCACCATGCCGGTGGCCTTGCCCGTTTCGCCATCACGCACCAGGGCCAAATGGGCTCCGGAGAGCTGCATTTCCTGCAGCGCGGTGCGCACGCTCTGCTGCTGCCCGAAGGACGGCAACTCGCGGATGCCGCTGGGCTGCAGCGGCCGCGTCCGGGCTTGCGCGTCGGCGCCCAGCACGTCCTTGACGTGGACATAGCCCACCGGGGTGCCGCCGGCGTCCACCAGCGGGAAGCGCGAGAAGCCATGCGCGGCCGCCGCCTCGATCTGCTCTATCGTGGCATCCACCGGCAAGGTCTGCACCTCATCGAAGCTGATCGCCACGGACTCGATGCTCCGGGCATCGAAGTGCAAGGCGCCCAGCAGCAGCTGCTCGTCATGCGCATCGAGCAGGCCTCCCTCCCGGGATTCGGCCACCATGGAAGAGACCTCGTCGCGGGTAAAAGTGCTGGCCACTTCGTTCTTCGGAACGACGCCGAAGATCCGCAGCACCAGGTTGCCCATGGCATTCATCAGCCACAGCACCGGGCGCAGCACCTTGACCAGGATGACCATGCTCGGGCCCAGGATCAGCGCCATGCGCTCGGGTCCGGCCAAGGCCATGTTCTTGGGCACCATCTCGGCGAGCACCACGTGCAGGTAGGTCACCGCGATCAGCGCAATCGCGTAGGACAGCGCGTCGATCATGCCTGCCGGAACGCCGATGGCTTCGAAGGGCCCGGCCACCGCGTACTTCACCAGCGGCTTGGTGACATAGCCCAGCGCCAGCGAGCAGACGGTGATGCCCAGCTGGGCGCCGGCCATGACCAGCGAGACGTTCTCGATGGCCCACAGCGTCATCTTGGCGCTGCGGCTGCCTTCCATGGCCTTGGGCTCGATGATGCTCCGGCGTGCGGAGATCAGCGCGAATTCGGCGCCGACAAAGTAGAAGTTCGCTGCCAGCAGCCCGATCGTCACCAGAATTCCCATAAGGTCGCTCATCGCGCGTCCTCCCCTTCTGCCTGCTCGGACACCGTCACATCGACACTGGCGATCCGCTGCCCATCGGTGGCGTGGATGGTGAATTCAAGTTCCTTATGCG
Source organism: Glutamicibacter sp. NPDC088483 (assembly GCF_044753145.1). Lineage (NCBI taxonomy): Bacteria > Bacillati > Actinomycetota > Actinomycetes > Micrococcales > Micrococcaceae > Glutamicibacter > Glutamicibacter sp. NPDC088483. The sequence goes on along the minus strand of NZ_JBIVMP010000004.1, from coordinate 435,351 downwards.
GTCCACCGGGCTCGCCCGGGACCACGAGGCGCACGACATCGCCCACCTCGCCGAACTTGCCCAGCTGCACGGTCAGCAGTCCTGCCAAGGTCTCGTAGTCCGAGTCCTCGGGGATCTGGCAGCCCAGCAGCTCATTGGCCTCATCCGGCCGCAGTGCCGCATCCAGCCGCCAGGAGTTCCCGGAGAGCACCTGGATGGTGGAATCCTCCGGGTCGTGCTCGTCGCGCACTTCGCCGACGATTTCCTCCACGAGGTCTTCCAGCGTGAGCATCCCGGCGACGTCGCCGGTTTCGTCGATCAGTACCGCCAGTTGCAGCCCGCCGTTGCGCATCTGGTCCATCAGCTCATCGAGCTCGATGGTATCCGGGACCAGGAAGGCATCTTCTGCACTGTCCCCGGCCGCGGACTGCTGCCGCTGCGCGTAGGGGATGGCGAGCAAGGCGCGGATGTGCACCATGCCCAGCACGCGGTGCCCGCCCTCGTCCACCAGCGGGAAGCGGGAATGCCCGGTCCGCGCGGCAAGCTCCAGCACTTCGTGCACCGTCTCCTGGGCGGTTACGGTGATCATTCGCGATCGGGCGGTCATCACATCATGGGCCCGGCGGTTGCCGAAGGCCACGGTCCGGCGCAGCATTTCGGCAGTTTCCGAGGGAAGCAGTCCCTCGCGGGCCGAGTGCCCCACCAAGGCCACCAGTTCCTCGGCCGAACGGGTCGAGGCCAGCTCTTCTTGCGGCTCGATGCCGAAGCGGCGGACAATCCAGTTGGCGTTGCCGTTGAAGAATGAAAGGAAGGGCTTGGTCACGACGCTGAAGCCGCGCTGGAACCCCACCACGGCCTTGGCTGTTTCGAAAGGCTTGGCAATGGCCAAGTTCTTGGGAACCAATTCGCCGAAGACCATGGTCAAGATGGTGGCCAGGATCAGCGCAATGGCAATGGAGACCGAGCGGGCCAGGGTTTCGTCGAGACCGAAGTCCTGCAGCGGCCCGACGACCAGGGCCGCGATGGCCGGTTCAGCGAGGAAGCCGATGCCGAGGTTGGTCAACGTGATGCCCAGCTGGGCGCCCGAAAGCTGGGTGGACAATGTTTCCATGCCCTTGAGAACACCGGAGGCACGGCGGTCGCCGTTCGCGGCGGCCTGCTTGACCTGGTTCCGGTTTACCGTGATCAGCGCGAATTCAGCGGCAACGAATAATCCGCAACCGAGAATGAGGAGAAGCGCTATGAGTAGCGAGATCCATTCCAATTACATGTACCCCCTGACCTGCGGAGCCTGGCCGGCATGCCTTCCGGGCAGAGGGTTGGAACTATGAGATCTACTGTCGCCTGAAGCGTCCATCATTCCCTTCCGACCGGAGTATCTTCCTCCGGCCTGCTGTGTTCCATCAATTATCCGGCATGCTGCGCGCCAAATTGGTTGAACCGTACAATTGTTTGCCCAATCCCCTGCTCTTGCATAGAGATTTCACAAGATTGCCAGTTGCCTCTTGCGCGGTCAAGACACCGAGTTCCCCGTACTTCGCAAGCCATTGGAAATTGGGTTCCTCCGTGGAATGGCGTCCGGGAACCAAGTTCAGCATCGAGTGGAATCCCGGGTCGCCTGCGCTCCCCTTGCGGGAGCGGGCGGTCTCTCCGCCAGCCCCCGGCTGCGTTGCTTTCATCCTGGATGAGACCTCGATAATCCAGAATCCGCCGAACAACTCCCTGGTCTCGCCGCAGGAGACGCCAGTGACCAGCGGTTCTTCGGACATTAAATCGATGGCAAAGCCCTGCGCGGCTGAACGTCCCAGAATTCCAGCAACTTCTGCAGGCACTTCCTGACCAACCGTAAGCATGGGTACACGGCATAGGGCGCTCTTGCCGATAGGGTGGGCCATAACCGGAACAATGGCAGAATCCACCCGAGATCCAAGAGGAAATGGCACCATGAAGAATCCGATTCCCGATTACCTCCACGAAGTGCTCGATGCGCTGCGCGACGACACCGCCGGGCAGCGCGCCGGCTACATTCCCGAGCTGGCCGACGCCAATCCGGATTTCTTCGCCCTGGCCGTGACCACCGCCATGGGCAGCACCTACACCGCCGGGGATGCCGGGATCGAGTTCACCATCCAGTCCATTTCCAAGCCCTTCGCCTATGCGGCGGCCATCATGGACCGCGGGCTGGAGCATGTGCTGGAACATATCGGGGTGGAGCCTTCGGGCGAGGCCTTCAACGAGCTGTCGCTGGAGGATGGCACCAATCGGCCGAAGAACCCGATGATCAATGCCGGGGCCATCGCCGCCCACGGCCTGATGGTCGGCGCCGACGCCACCGGCGAGCAGCGCGTTGACCGGGCACTGGATTTGTTCTCCGCACTGGCCGGGCGCCGGCTGCGCATCGACGAAGCGGTCTTCAACTCGGAGCTGGGCACCGCGGACCACAATCTGTCCATGGCCCACATGCTGCGCAAGCACGGGATCATCGACGATGACCCGCATGAGGTGGTCACCGGCTACACCCGCCAGTGCTCCATCCTGGTCACCGTGGCGGATCTGTCGGCGATGGCCGCCACCTTGGCCAATGGCGGGGTGCAGCCGTGCACGCACGAGCGGATCATGGACGAGGCCACGGCCCGCCAGGTGATGTCGGTAATGGCGGTGGCCGGAATGTACGACGGGGCCGGCGACTGGCTGACCCGCGTCGGGATCCCCGCCAAGAGCGGGGTGGCCGGCGGGCTGGTGGGCGTGCTGCCGGACCAGGTGGGCATCGGCGCGTTCTCGCCGCGGCTGGATTCGCACGGCAACAGCCAGCGGGCGCGGCGGGCCTTCGAGCGGCTGTCCACGGACATGGGCATGCACCTGCTGGCCCCGAGCCATGGCCGGCTCGATGTCATCGACGTGCAGCGCGGCGGCACGCGCGAGACCTTCTCGCTGCAGGGCAACGTGCAGTTCACCGCAGCTGCCGAACTGCTCGATATCATGTCCGAGTCGCGTTTCGACGGAGACGTGCACGTGGATATTTCCCGGGTCTTCTCCTTCACCGATGTGGCCCGGCGAATGACCTTGGAAGGGCTGCGCCGGCTGCGCAATGAAGGGCGTCGGGTGTTCTTGCATGATCCGTTGCAGTCGCTGGCAAATCCGGATTTGGGCGATGGCACCTATCCGGAGACGCCCTGAGCGCCGGAATCTAGCGGAAGATGTCCAGGTACGCCAGCGCGGAACCCACCCGATACTCCGCGGCGGGGTTGTTGGCCACCAGGTAGCGGTCCCGGATGGCCAGTTCCACGTTGTCCGTGACGATGCCGTCCACGCCGAGGCCCAGCAGCTCGCGGATGGTGGACTCGTCATTAACGGTCCAGGCATACACCTCCCGGTCCAGCGCGTGGGCCTGCTCCAGGAATTCGCGGGTGAAGGAGGCCTGCTCCAGGGTGTAGAAATCGGCGTTCGCCTTCGGCAGCCCGCCCACGCTCATGGCCGCGGTCAGCCCGACCCGCAGCTCGGGGCGCTGCGCCTTGATTTCCTTGACTGCCCGGGGGCTGAGCGAATGGTAGATGTTCTGCGTGGTGGTCCCGGTCGCGTCCAGCTGCGCCAGGAAGCGCTCCAGGTAGCCCTTGGATTCGTGGCCGGTGACCTTCAGCTCTACGAGCACCGGGATGCCCAGCTCATCGGCGTGCTCCAGGTACTCCTGCATGGTGGGGATGCGGTCGGCGAAGCCGCCTTCGCGCACGGTGACCTTCCGGACTTCGGCCAGGGTCATCTCGTGGATGTTCCGGTTCACCCCGGCGACCACCAGCAGGTTGGTATCGTGGCTGGCTACGAAATGCCCGTCCGCGGTTTCCTGGAAATCGGCCTCGACGATGTCGGCCTGATGCGTTGCCGCGGCTTCCAGGGCTCCCAAGGTGTTTTCCACCCCGCCCGCCGAGTAGCCGCGGTGGGCCAGGATCTGCGCGTTCCCGGCTCCCGTTGCGGTCTGCCCCAAGGCAGGGGATGCGGCAAAGCTCGCTGAAAGCACCAAGGCCGCGGCCGCGGTCCCGGCGGTGGCCTTCAGTGCGCGCGACTGCGCGCTGCGATGCCGCTGCGAGCGCTCCTGCAGGGTGACGGGCAGTGCCAGGTGCTCGCGGCTCAGGGCCACCACAATCTGGATCGCCACCACGGTCGCGGCTCCGATCAGCAGGAAACCGAGCGTGTGTCCCACGCCGATGCACAGGGTCGCCACCAGCGCGGAGTTCTGCACGCCGAGCAGGCTGGCGGCCAGATCCGAGGTCCATACCAGCGCCTCGACCAGCAGCGAGGCGCACAGGGCGCAGACTCCCAGCGGGATCCCGATCAGCAGCAGGTAGCGCAGGCTGTTGCGGTGCGTGGCCTTCAGGCTGGCGCCCAAGGCAGCCAGCGGCCGCTTCGGCCCGACAGCCAGCAGCGGCAAGGTGAGCACCAGGCGGAGGTTGGCGTAGATGATCGCCCCGATCATCAGCAGGTAGATCCCCGTGCTCAGCGGCGCCTTGAGGTACTCGCGGGTCACGAAGGGCGGGATCCCCACACCCTGGATCAGCACCGAAGACAGGCCCAAGCCGCCCAGCGGCAGGGCGAGGAAAAAGTACACCATCATCAGCGGCGAGGGGTAGGACAGCATCCGGCCAAGGCAGGCGGCGGTCTCGCGGCACTCGGCCCGCAGGTTGGGAGGCTTCCCGGATTGCTGGCGGTTGACCATCACGATCAGTGCCACGAACTGCACGCTCACCGCGCCCAGTGCCAGCACCGCGATGGCCAGCAGGAGCAGCACCGAGACCGGATGGGCCAGCAGCACGGTGTAGGTCCGGTCGGTGACGTTGTTCAGCTTGCTGTTGTCCAGCGCCAGGCCGAAGAGGTACTTGATCGCAGGGATGACCAGCAAGCCATTAGCTGTCTGCAAGGTGGTGATCACCGCCAGGTAGCGGAAAACGCGCACGTGCCCAAGCTTCAGCACGCGCAGCAGGAAACCGAGGATCTGCCTCAGGGCAGGCAGGCCGCGGCCCGAGGGCAGCGCAGCGGCAGGATAGTTCTGCCTGTCCTTGCGCGATGAAATCCTTGGGTCCACTGCTTTGCTATGCCTTCCCGCCCGCCGGGTACACCTCGGCGGCTCCTTGCAATCCTATCGCCGCCACGGGCCGTTCGCTGAGCGCCTGCTGGATGGCACCTGCGGGTAGCTTGCTGGACAAGGGGCGAGTGTCGCCGCCAACGGGCAAGACCCAATACGAACTAGTCGAGAAGAACCCATGGATATTTTAAGTTGGATCGTTTTGGGACTGATCGCCGGTGCTATTGCCAAGGCCATCAAACCCGGAGAGCAGGGCGGCGGATGGTTCGCTACTTTGCTGCTGGGCGTCGTCGGCGCAATCGTAGGTGGCTGGATCGGCTAAGCAGTCTTCGGCGAAGGCGTGGACCAGTTCTGGTCCCTGTCCAGCTGGGTCCTGGCCATTGGCGGTTCGCTGATCGTACTAGTCATTAGGGGATTGCTCACGCGCAAGCGTGCCTAACTGCACCTGCAGAGCAACGGTCCACCACGGAATAGTGGTGGACCGTTGCCGTGTGAAGAAGTGTCTCTCGCATGCCTGCGCCGGATGCTCACTGGCGAGAATCGGATTCAAAGTCCCGATCCCGAGCCGAATCAACCTCGGGGCCAGTGTCCGCTTCTCTGGTGGAAGACTCAAACTGTTCCAGTTCATCAGTACTGTGCTCGTGAATCGTCTCGCGTAGACCCTCGACTTCCTGGGCCCGTCCTTCCCAGTAGGCCGGCTCTAAGCCGAAGCCATTAGTCGCTTCTTCGGCCATCTTCTTGAAACCATCTCGATGGTCCTCCAGAGCGTTATTCAGATCCTCGAACTCAGCATGACTGACACTTACATCAACGTGCTTTCGTGGCATTTGCATCATCCTAACTTGTTAGAAAGGCTAAATACTTTCTGGTTTCCTCTAACTTACGCGTCCAAGTTGCCTGCGACAGCTACCACAAGGTTTTCCTCAGAAACCTGCCTTCAGAAACACAGGAACTAGGCCCCTCGCGCGTCAGACGATCACTCAACTAGAGCACGTGGAGAATCAAAATCACTGAAGGAAACTAAACGGGCAACTATCCCTTGGTCGGTCTGCTAACTAAGGTATCGGTCAGATCTTCCAGCGTGGATAAAGCGGTGCTATGCGCTCTGCACCTACCGGGAAGACGCGGTGCTCTCCGCCATCTGAGATTTCCCCCTGGAAGGCTGGCTTGGCTCGTCCTCGACCTCGACGCTGCGGATCATGGCCTTCAGGAACTTGGCAACCGCAACCCTCTCGGCCTTGGAGAGCGTGCCTACGGCATCCATCATCTGCTCATGCATCCGATGCAGCGTTCCTCGAACGTCCGTATCACTGTAGTCAGTGGGCACAATTCCCACAGACCGCCGATCTGCAGGATGCACAACACGCTCGGCATACCCATCGCGGCATAACCGGTCGATCAATACCGACACCGAAGCATTGGAGATCCCCAGTTCCTCAGCAAAATCCCGCTGGCGGGGAACCAACCCCTTACGGTGCGCAGCGAGCAGGAAGCGCAGCGCCGACATATCGGTCTCATTCATTCCCATCGAACCGCGGGTCGCAGCTCGCATCTTGCGCTCCGCCTCACGGTACTTGCGCATCAGATTCAACAAATCCACCGCCTCGGGCACCGAACGGCCCTCGCCGTACCAATACCCACTGGCTTGATACCTACTCATGAAAACTCCTTCCGCCGGATGCGCACGCCATGCCCGCAACCCCTGGGGTTCCAATACCCTTCTTCGCGAGGTCCAGCTTGCTCAACACAGAAAAAATCATGTAACCTATCTAATAGTTAGCTTGTCTAAAGATATTCTACTGCGAAACAGCTATCAGTACCGGAGTGAAAGATGAAAGAATCCTTAGCAGTTCCCGTAGAAACAACGATGCATGACACCAATTCGTGGACCACGCGAATCCACAAGATCGCCGCCTTCGCCTCTGAAGAGTGTCGGAGCCGGGACGCGGTGCATTCAGCAATATGCACCATTACCGGGTCCCCGGAGCAGCTGGTCGTGAATTTGGCCTGCACCGCGAAGAGTGAACGGGACGTATCCTCGCTGATGCAATATGTCAACGACACCCTCATGCCGCAGATGGAGACAGCGCTCGGTGTCCGATTCGAGGTGAAGAATCTGCAGTTCGCCGTCGCCGGCAAGGAGAGCCTGCTCGCAGCACCAGAGCACGCGCCCGAAGCTGGACTCCCAGCACATTGGCTCGATCAGCCTTCCACCGCACCTTCGCTGGCCCCCACCACTGGTTTAGGGTTCGAACCTACCAGTTTGGGAAGTGAATCAGATGGATCCCATGCAGATTTGAGCATGGCCTAGGATCTGCAGCACCCGCCGCACGCCAAGAGCGGCACCACCAAAACGACGGGACCTTTCCGAAGCGCATCTCACTGCGGAGAATTACGTCCACATCGATATTTTTCATGAGCAGTGCACGAAAGGGAAGTATCTAAAATGCCAGGTCGAATCGCACGAACCCGAACCGCAGTCAGAGTCGCTGATTTTCTCGCCACCCGTGAAGGCAAGTCCCACCTGTCCGACTACGGCTGGGCGCAGGGAATGCCGATCGTCATGACGCAGCCTGCCGAATCGCTCAACGATGCCATGGGCATGGCATCAATCCATGGCCGTGCAGTGCTGGTGGCCATGCTCGATCCGCAAACCGAAGAACTGCACATGATGCATGTCACCGTCCCCCAAGCAGCACTGAAAGTCACCAGGGCCTGCGCTGATCGACTCACCATGGAAGAGTTCTTCGAACGCCTGGCGACCGAGCTCATTGCTGAGTTCCGTGTGAAATTCTGGAAGAACACTGCCGTCGCCCACAAGATCCCAGCCTGCCCCGCTATGCAGTCGCGAACCACCTCACCGGCTCGATATCCTCTCCCGGAACGCTGCCACGCAGAAGCGCCCGTCGCGGCGGGCGCCAGCCAGTAAGCCCTTCAGCCCAGCGGTCCTGGCTCATTCTCATGGCTGGTCAATACCCATGTTGGGTTGGACCGCTAATGGGCCAGAACCGGGCTTCTTCTGCGGGCTAGTTGTTGGCCTCGGTCCTCTATCCAGGGTTGCGGATACCAGGATCCAGAACAGCCACTAAGCCACAACAAAGTGCACAAAGCGTGATGGCATTACCCATGAAGCGATGATGCTCCCCTTTCGTAGCCTTCGAACCGGGATCTTCTGCCTGCCAGTTCCCTTTCAATGACGCCTTTTCGTGAAAATCATTAAGAAATGCTCACCATCAGCACGTAAAGTTACCTGGGACGCAGCGTCCACTTCAGTCAACTGCCTCCTTTCGTTGGAACTTCGGCAGTTAAACATTTGAGGACGGATTCCAGGAGCTCAGCGAAAAAGTTCATCCCCTACCGAGTTATGCTCGATATTGACCGCGAAGACGACAGCTACTGCCTCTTTAAAGCGCTCCAGCATTACGGTCGATAGCTTAGCGACCACAGCCGGCTCATGGTCACCGAGCACGGCGTCTAGAGGGTCGACTCCTTGCCCGAAGCACTCCCTCTTCACCGGGCATGAAGACCTCGGTGCCAGCATATTCTCGGTTCTTCCCCTAGAGATCGGGCAATTTTATTCGCCTGGGTGTCGGCGTCTAATCCGAATTGGCCCTTTGACACCGTCAGCTTCCACGGGCTCGCCATTTTGAGTTGCAACGACTTCACCTTGCACGGCCAATGCCGCGGCAATCTGGCGCACTTGGCCCATGTACTTACGCCACCCTTCGTCCGGCCCGCCCACTATGCGTGCAACATCACTCGGGCAGATTGACGTGTTTGCCCTATGGCTCAGCAAGCTGCGAATGGTCGCGCGGATTCGCTCTCCCATTGAATCCGATTCCGGCTCCTCCCACCACGGCTGTCCACGTTCGCCCAGTGCGAGCTTGGCATTATTCACACGCTTGCTAGCGCCGATTTCGCCTTGCTTGACTGCCCGGCGGGCTGACATCAGCTCGTTGACCAGCTCTTGTCGTAATTTCGCAGGAATCGAGGGATCACTGGCTCTCCACCGCCGCCCCTTGATTATCAGGAAGCGCCCGTCGGTGGTGGTTTGTACTGGCTTCTCTGAAGGTGCCATCCTATACCCCATCTCCATTCAAAGTCCGACTCCCGAAGCGCACCGTCGCGCTAATCGCATCCTATGGCGAATGAGTCAACTACTAGAGAATTTGCTTTCTATAAATCGTCGAAAATTAACTTGATGAAGGGCAATTGCATTCGCGGACTGCCGCAGGGTTACAGCTGTTTGATAGCTGCAGAGCTTCGGCATTTTATCTTCGTGGCTAGTGCCAGATAGGCGCTGGCACTCCCCCGACCTCTGGGGATGCTCGCTTGGTTTCGGAGCACGCCAACTACTCATCAAATGCTTCCGATACCCGCTCCGATCATGGTTTGGCTGATGCCGGGTTCAATTTTTCCCCGAAGGCAGGGGTCGTTACGGCGCATTCCACGCGTTCGCCGGGCTTGCCGGTTTGCGCCGCGATCTCCTTTACCTTGTCGAGCAGGATCCGGCAGGTGGCGGTGCTGCCTGCGGCAGGCGTAGCCGCGATGGCTGCATCCTTTTCGGCCGTGATGACGCTCTGCGCAGTCCAGATTGATTCGCTGTTCTTGCCAGCACCGCTGGTCGTGGCCACCGCTTGCTCGGTCACTTCGGCCGAGTCTTCGCCGCGGCTGGGCGAGTCCAGGTAGGACACATCACTCAGCGCATCGGCGGCTTCCCCGCTCACGGTGATCTCGTAGGTCACCGCCCAGGCATCCGCAGTCGATTTGTCGAAGCTTTCAATGGCGCCGCATCCAGTCAGGCCCATGCCGAGGACAAGCGCTGCGGAACTGGCCGCCAGCCAGGTCGAAGTGCGGTTGGATGCTGAACGCGAAGTGCCGTGCATGGGATTCCTTTTCTCAGGTGGACGCAGCTGCTGCTTTCTCTACGTGTCAACACTAGTTCCGCGCGCCGGCGATGTCCTCCCGACTGGGAATGATATCCGTTGCCCCGCCTCCCCCCCCCTCAGGGTGGAGGCAAGGATCGCCAGCGCTCCCCTGCTTGCCGCGTCTTGGATGCCCCGCTGCCCTGCGCAACGCGGTAAGCTCACTGACTGGACCCTCGCCGTTGAAAGGACATGATCATGCAGCTGCAGCTTGCCCCGGAGAATCGCAAAGCAGGCCTGCCTGCATGAGGCTTTCCATACTTGACCAGGTCCCGCTCACCGAGCATGCCCCCACCGCAGGCCAGGTCTTGTCCAGCGGCCTGCAATTGGCTCAGGATGCGGAAGCGCTGGGCTACCACCGCATCTGCTTTGCCGAGCACCACCACTCGAAATCCTTCGCCAGTGCCGCCCCGGAAATGATGACCGCGCTGGCTTTGGAACGCACGGAAACCATTCGGGTCGGCACTGGTGCCATCTTGCTACCGTACTACCAGGCGCAGAAGGTCTCCGAAGCCATGGGCCTGCTGGCCGCCGTGCACCCAGACCGGGTGGACATCGGCGTGGGCCGGGACAAGCCCCAGCCGAGGAACAGTGCCGAGCCGGCAACGATGCAGGAGCCCTTCTTCAGCAACTGAGCGGTGAACTGCTTTGGCATATTCTTCATTGAATCTCCGATGTCTTCCTGTGATGGGATGGATCTTGGTCATTGCGCCGTCCTCCGGCGTTTCCAGTCTCAGCTGCCGATGATGAAGTAGCCGCCGTTCAGTCCGTCCACCATGACGCGGTAGGACTTTTTCTCCAGGCTCGCTTCGATCATCCAGTTGGGTTTCCAGACCTTTGCGACACTGCTCTTTTCCCGGACCCCGCCGCGCCAGGCCAGCCGGGCCCGGCGCAGTGCCGCGGTGGATAGCAGGGCCTTGGCCCGCCAGCGTGCGGTGTCGAAATCGATGGTGTTCCATTGCGGATCAGCCACCCGGTCCAGCACTTGGCCGGTCTCCGCATCTTCGGCTTGCCACGGATCGCAGACGAAGGCCTTGCCCGAGTAGTAGTCCACCAAGGCGTACGCCTGCCCTGACCGACCGGCCACCTGCGGCACCTCGAAGATGAACCCCGCAAAGGGATGATGGCGCAGCTTGGCCGACTCGACTCTCAGCCCTGGCGCCTTGGCGGCAAGGATGCGTTGCGCGTCCTGGTCATCGACCAAGGTTTTCAGCACCAGTTCATTCACCGCGGGCCGCCATTTCCGCCTGGCTGGCCAGCAGTGCATCCTGGCCCATGAGCATCTTCTTCGGGATCGGGCCGATCTTCGCAGTCTCATCCAGGGCACGGCCAATATGCTCCGGCACGGGATGCGACTTCTGGCTGGCCAGGCTGCCGATGACCATGGCCGCGGTGGAGGCCAGGATGCCGGTGACCATCGGATCAATGCCGGTGGCATCCGGCGCGCCGGAAACCTGCCAGAGCACCGAGACCAGTGTGCCGGCGGCCATCGAGGAGATCGCGCCAACGGTATTGGCCTTCTTCCACCACACCGCGCAGATATAGGAAGGGACAAAGGCGCTGCCCAGCACGGTCGTTGAGAAGATCACCACGGCGGCCACCGCGGGAGGATCAAAAGCGGCAATGCCATAGCCGATGATGGCCAGGGCCAGCACGGTGATCCGCGAGACCCAGACCATCTGCGCATCGCTCATCTTCTTGTTGATGAACCGGGCGTAGATGTCCTGGCTGGCGATGGTGCCGGCCTGCAGCAGCAGGGCATCGGCGGTGGACATGATGGCTGCCATGATCGCTGCCATGACGATGCCCACGGCGAAGGTCGGCAGCACCGCGTCGGCGACCTCGAAGATCGCGGTTTCCGGGTTGGCCAGGTTGGGCAGCAGGATCAGCGCGAACAGGCCCACCAGGTAGGGGCCGGGGATGAACAGCAAGTTGAATACCAATGAGTAGACCCCTGCGGTACGTGCCACCGAAGGCTTCTTCATGGCCATGTGGCTGACCACCACGTGCGGCCAGCCCATGTAGCCGATGGAGAAGACCAGCAGCGCACCGAGAATGACTCCCCACTGTCCCTGGTAGCCCAGGTCCGCTCCCCACATGGTCAGCAGGTTGGGGTTGATCCCGCCCACGGCTTCATTGCCCTTGGTGAAACCGCCCACGGCCATCAGCGTGGCAACCAGGATCCAGACCATGCCGACCACCATGATGATGGCCTGCACGAAGTCGGTGTAGGCCACAGCCAGGTAGCCGCCCAGGAAGGTATAGAGGACAATCACGCCGATGGCGATCGCCAAGGCCACCGGGAAGGAAACCCCGGAGACCATTGCCAATCCGCGGCCGCCGGCGATGAACTGGGCCAGCACGTAGAAGAACATGCAGAACAGCGCCACGGGAGCGGCGATGAGCCGGATCCACTTCGAGGGGTAGCGGTGCTCCAGGTACTCGATGGAGGTGATGGACCCCAGGATCTGGGATAGCTTGCGCATGCGCCGGCCCAGGACCGAGAGGTTCAGGATGCCGCCGCCCAGGTCGCCCAGCGCGTACCACATGCTGAAATAGCCTTGGGTGTAGCCCATGGATCCGGCACCCATGAACATGTAGCCGGACATGGAAGAACTCTGCAGCCGCAGCGCGGTGACACCGGGGCCGAGGCTGCGTCCGCCGAGCAGGAACCCTTCGGCATCTTGCTTGCCTCGCTTCATCGCCCAGAAGCCGATGGCGGCCATGGCGATGAAATAGATGACCAGGAACAGGATTTCGATGCTCACTGCTGCTCCTTCGCATCCTCGCGCTTCCAGCCGCGGCTGAGCCACAGGAAAACAGCTGTGTAGATCACCCAGAGGGCCGGAACCCCGATGATGACCATGGTCGTGAACGCCGGTAGTCCAAACATCGACACATTCCTTCTGGGAGCCGCTGGTTCTTATTTCATGAGCTGGGTCACAAGCACCCGCTTGATCCATAGCCTTGCATAGCCCCCGTGGCCAAGACAAGGATAATTCCTAGGTTAACTTGGGAAAACTTCCGTGTCCCTGCATTCGACCGCTCTGTCTTCCCGGCCTTTTCGCCACCGGTCGAGCGCCTCCGGGCCCAAACGGCGGGCAACAGCAAAGGCCCCGGCCGGGTTCGACGGGCATCGTCATATGATGTCCGTCGAATCCCCGCCGGGGCCTTTGGCCCGGAGGGTGCTAGCGCAGCACCACGGTGCGCGAGCCGCTGAGGAAGACCCGGTCTTCGCAGTGCCAGCGCACCGCATCGGACAGGGCTTTGCACTCGGTATCGCGTCCGGCGGCCACCAGGTGCTCGGGCGCGTAGCTGTGGTCCACTTCCTGGACGCGCTGGGTGATGATCGGCCCCTCGTCCAGCTCCGAATTCACGTAGTGCGCCGTGGCGCCCACGGTCTTCACCCCGCGTTCGAAGGCCTGGTGGTAGGGCTTGGCCCCCTTGAAGGAGGGCAGGAACGAATGGTGGATGTTGATGGCCCGGCCGGTGAGCTTGCGGGTGAGATCATCGGAGAGCACCTGCATGTAGCGGGCCAGCACCACCAGATCCACCTCGAAGCGCTCCACCAGGTCCATCAGCTTGGACTCGGCCTCGGGCTTGGTCTCAGGGGTGACAGGAATATGGAAGAACGGAATCCCATTCCACTCGACCTGCTGCCGGTGGTCCGGGTGGTTGGAGACTACTGCCGCGATCTCCACCGGCAGCTCCCCCATCCGGGCGCGGAACAGCAGGTCGTGCAGGCAGTGGCCGAACTTGGAGACCATCACCACCACGCGCTTCTTGTTGCCGGCCGGGCGCAAACCCCAGGTCGCCTGGTGCTCATCGGCGAGCTGGCCGAGGCTCGACTCGAGTTCGGCGATCTCGGCGGGGATATCCTCCGCCGCGGCGACCTCGAATTCGATGCGCATGAAGAGCGTCCCGGAAAGCTGGTCGTCATGCTGCTTGAGCTCCCGGATGTCGCCATGGTGCTTGAGCAGCAACCCGGTGACCGCATGCACGATGCCCGGGCGCTCGGCGCAGGTGAGGGTCAGGACATACTTGTTGTTCGGTTCGGTCATCGTGCCGCTCCTTGGTTTCGCCGAGATGGCATTAGCTTCGCCATGGCTCGTAGTGGTTTTTCGGGGGATTTTCATGCGGTTGCACCTGGCTTCCGCGCAGTGCTCTGCGCCGCGGATTCAAAGCCGTCCGGCCTGAGTTTTCCCAGCGGAACTGCGCGCCGCCCCTGCCTTCGGAAGCAGCTGCGGGCAGACTCGCCAACCTCTGGCCGGATACTGATATATCAATTGATGATCACAATACTATGTGTGCTTCAGCACAGCGTCAACAACTTTTCCGGCGGTTCTTCCTGGCGCCTTTCCCAGCGCCCCCAGTACGGTTTTCCGCTCTGCCGCTGGCCGGCAAGCCAAGGGCTGTTGAGCGCATCGGCACAGGAAAAGCGCCCAAATCGAAGCCGGGGCGATACTCTTTGTGTGTCGGCAATTGATTTTTGAACAGTGATAGAGAGCGATATGCCAAGGCCCACCGAACTGACCAGCGCCGCCACCGAGCAAGGCTCGATGGCTGATCGAGCCTACAACGCATTGCGCGACCGGCTGGTGCTGCTCGAAATCGCTCCGACGCACCCGATCCACGAGCCGCAGCTGGCCGAAGAACTGGGCATTGGGCGCACCCCGATGCGCGAGGCTCTCAAGCGGCTGGAAACCGACCATCTGGTGGTGTCCTATCCGCGCCGCGGCACCTTCGCCACGGCCGTGGATTTCCATGAGCTGAACTACATCTCCGAAATGCGCCAGGTGCTCGAGCCGCTGGCCGCGCGCAACGCGGCCGCGAACAAGGACCCGCAGATCCGCGAGCAGCTGGCCAGTTACCTGCAGCAGATCGATGCCCTGGATCCCGCCCTGGACCAGCGTTCGCTGCTGCTGCTGGATGTGCGCATCCACCGGCTCATCTACAAAGCGGCGGCCAACAAGTACCTGGAGGAAACCCTGGTGCGCCTGGATAATCTGGTGACCCGGATCTGGTGCCTGGTCATCGACCAGATGCCTCCGATCGCAGAGCATATTTCCGAGCATTCGGCCCTGCTGCGCGCCATCCTCGACGGCGACGCGCAGCTGGCAGCGCGGCTGGTCTCCGAGCATGTGGCCCACTTCGAGCAGGCCCTGCGCCGCGCCCCCTAGCTGGATGCCGGGGACGCGAACCGGCCGCTAGCGGCCGGCGCCCTCGGGTTCCAGATCAGTTTCGGGCCGCGGCTGCGGTTCGCGCACCGGGGCTTCCAGCTCCTGGGCCACCGGCTCCGGCCGGTCTCCAGCCGGCAGGCCCGACGCGGCCACAATGGAGTTCTCCCTGGTCATCAGGCTGAACTGCTCGCCTTCGTGGCGGTCGATTCCGTCATCCACCGCCTGCTCCAGCACCTCCATGGCCACCTTGCCGCGCAGCACCAGCGGATCACGGCTCAGGTCCTTCCACAGCGCCACGCACAGCAGCAGCATCACCAGCACGAAGGGCAGCGCCGAGACGATGGTGATGTTCTTCAGCCCGTTCAGGGCGGCCGCCGGATGGTCCCCGCCGGCCAGCAGCATGACCGCGGCCACCGCTCCCACCGAGACGCCCCAGAAGACCACCGATTTCTTCGAGGGTTCCTGCGCGCCGCGTTCGCTCAGGGCGCCCATCACGATCGAGGCGGAGTCCGCCCCGGTGACGAAGAAGATGGCAATCAGCACCACGGCCAGGGCCATCAGCGCGATGGAGAACCATTCGGGGAATGGCAGTGCGCCCAGCAGCTCGAAGAGCACCGAGTTGAAGTCGATGTCCGGGGCCCCGTCCACCATCTGGGCCAGCGCCTGGCCCATGTCCCCGTTGCGCTCGGCCCGTTCCTGCAGGCCGATGGCGCCGCCGCCGAAGATGGCGAACCAGAACAGCGTGACGGTGGAAGGTACCAGCAGCACTCCGGTGACGAACTGGCGGATGCTGCGCCCGCGCGAGATCCGCGCGATGAACAGGCCCACGAACGGGGTCCAGGAAACCCACCAGGCCCAGTAGAAGATGGTCCAGGAGGAAAGCCAGGCGGCCATGTCGCCGTCCCCGGAAGCCGCGGTCCGCGAGGCCATTTCCGGCAGGTCCGCGATGAAGGAGCCCACCGCATTGGGGATCACGTTCAGGATGAACAGCGTCGGACCGCCGATGAACACGATCAGCGCCAGGATCACCGCCAGCACCATGTTGATATTGGACAGCCACTGGATGCCGCGCTCGATTCCGGAGACGGCCGAGGCCACGAACAAGGCGGTGAGCACCGCAATGATCAGCACCAGGACCCCGGAACCCACCGAGGACAGCAGCCCGGCGGACTGGATGCCTCCGCCGATCTGCAGCGCGCCGAGCCCCAGCGAGCAGGCCGAGCCGAAGAGCGTGGCCAGGATGGCCAGGATGTTGATCGTCTTCCCGCCCCAGCCGTGGACGACCCTTTCGCCGAAGATCGAGGTGAACATCGAGGAGAACAGCTGCGGGCGGCCCAGCCGGAAGCTGCCGTAGGCCATGCCCAGCCCGACAATCGCGTACATGGCCCAGGGGAACAGCGTCCAGTGGAACATGGTGGTGCCCATGGCCGTGCCCACCGCGGCCGAGGTCTGCCCGCCCACGGTTTCCGGCGGCGGAGACATGTAGAAGTACAGCGGTTCGCCCACCCCGTAGAAGACCAGGCCGATGCCCATGCCGGTGGCGAACATCATCGAGATCCAGGAAACCGTGCTGAACTGCGGCTTCTCCCCGTCCTTGCCCAGCGGGATGCGCCCGAAGCTCTTGGCCGCGACCACCAGCACGAACAGGGTGAAAACGGTCGCGGCGATCACGAAGACCCAGCCGGTGTTCGTAATCACCCAGTCCAGGGCCTTCCCGGCCGCGGAGCCCAGCCCTTCGGGCGAGGCGAAGCCCCAGGCGATGAACGCCAGGGCGAGGAGTCCGGCAATGCCGAAGACCCAGTAGTCGGTGCCGGAGGACAGGTATCTTCTGGGCCGGCGCCGGCGAGCCGAGTGCAGCTCGCTGACCAGGTCGTTCACGGGTTGCTCAGTGCGTTTCATTTCGGTTTCCTTCAATAAAGGCAATAGGTGGCGGGCCGGCAGGGGAATGCGGGCGCGCCGAATCAGCCGGGGTCCCGGGGCTGCTCGTGAGTGGTGGCCGGGGCCGGCAAATCGGCCGGGCTCAAGAGCCGGCCGGAAGTGCGCCGTGCAGGCCGGGAATTGTTCCCGGCCGGCACGGCGGTCAGCGGTTAATTGCGCGTCAAGCGCGGATCAGGCGCTGATCAGCCCGTGCGGGTCGAGCACGAACTTCTGCGCGGCGCCTTCGTCGAAGGCCGCGTAGCCCTGCGGGGCCCGGTCCAAGCCAATGGCCGTGGCGTTGACGTTCTTGGCAATCGAGACCTTGTCCGAGAGGATCGCCTGCATCAGCCCGCGGTGGTACTTCATCACCGGGCACTGGCCCGTGACGAAGGTGTGGGACTTGGCGAAGCCCAGGCCGAAGCGCATGGACAGCGAACCGACCTTGGCCGCTTCGTCCTCGGCGCCCGGATCCCCGGTGACATAGAGTCCCGGGATGCCCAGGCTGCCGCCGGCACGGGTGATTTCCATCAGCGAATTGAGCACCGTGGCAGGCTGCTCCTTGCCAGCGTCGTGCCCGTGCCCGCGCGCCTCGAAGCCCACCGCGTCGATGCCGCAGTCGACCTCGGGCACGCCCAGGATCTGGGCGATCTGCTCGGCCGGGTCGCCCTGCGAGACGTCCACGGTCTCGCAGCCGAAGCTGCGCGCCTGGGCCAGCCGGTCGGCGTTCAGGTCCCCGACAATCACGGTGGCCGCACCCAGCAGCTGCGCGGAGGTGGCCGCGGCCAGGCCCACCGGGCCGGCGCCGGCGACATAGACGGTGGAGCCGACGGTGACCCCGGCGCCGATGGCTCCGTGGTAGCCGGTCGGGAAGATGTCCGAGAGCATGGCCAGGTCCAGGATCTTCTCCATGGCCTGGTCGCGGTCGGGGAATTTCAGGGCGTTCCAGTCAGCGTAGGGCACCAGCACGTATTCGGCCTGGCCGCCCACCCAGCCGCCCATGTCCACGTAGCCGTAGGCGGAACCGGGGCGGTCGGGATTGACGTTCAGGCAGATGCCGGTTTGCCCGACCTTGCAGTTGCGGCAGCGGCCGCAGGAGATGTTGAAGGGCACCGAGACGACGTCGCCGACCTTGAGGAATTCCACATCGCGGCCTACTTCCACCACTTCGCCGGTGATCTCGTGGCCCAGCACCAACCCGACGGGCGCGGTGGTGCGGCCGCGGACCATGTGCTGGTCCGAACCGCAGATGTTGGTGGCGATGGTGCGCAGGATGACCCCGTGGTGCACCTGCCGCCCGACGTTTGCCGGGTGGACCCCGGGCCCGTCCTTCAATTCGAATTCGGGGTACGGGGTGTCGATCAGCTCGACCTTGCCTGCCCCGGCGTAGCTTACTGCCAAGTTGCCCATAGCGGACCACTTCCTTGAAATATCAGTTGGATACCAAATCGGATGTGCCCAAGTCTGACCACTGGATGTGATCCGTGTCAATAGCCCGGCCTGAAATCCGCCGGGTCCGGCAGCCCGCCAGCGGCCGGCTACCCGTCCAGTTCCTCGGCCGAGCGCAGGGAAATGATGTCCTTGGCGGTGCGCTGCAGGATATCCAGGGATTCCTCGATCAGCGGCGAGCCGCGGCTGCCCTTGCGGGTCACCGCCACGATGCGCCGCGAGGGCTTGGCCGCCCCGGAAATCCGGCGGCGCACCACGTTCTGCGCATCGCCCAGGGTGGCCAGCCGGGGCAGCAGCCCCACGCCCAGGCCCGCCCCGATGAACGCGATCATGGTTTCCCACTCCACCGCCTCGTGGGCGATGTGCGGGGTGACCCCCAGCGAAGTGAAGGCGGCAACGAACAGCGCCCGGTAGACCGACTGCCCGGATTCGGAGATCCACGGGTCATCGGCCAGGTCCTCCAGGGCCACGGACTTGTGCTGCGCCAGCCGGTGCGTGGCGGGCAGCACCACATCCAGCGGGTCATCGAGCAGCACGGTCTGCTCGAACCGGTCCCTGGCGGCAGAACCCGCGGACGTCTGGCTGGCCACGATCACGGCCAGGTCGATCCGCTCCGCGAGCAGCAAGTCCAGGCAGCGCTGCGGCTGCGCTTCGATCAGCTGCACTTCGGTATCGGGCCGGGTGGCTCGCAGGTTCGCGGCCAGCGGGGCAAGCAGCTGCGCGGCAGCGGTGGAGAAACCGCCCAGGCCGAACTGCCCCTGCACCTGCCCGGAGGCGTTGCGCGCGGACGCCGCGAGCAGCTCCCATTGCGTCACAATCCCGTCCAGGCCCGCAACGAAATGCCGGCCCGCGGAGGTCAGCCGCACCCCGCGGCCCTCCTTGGTGATCAGCTTGATGCCCAGGGTGCGCTGCAGTTCGCGCAGCTGCGCGGAGACCGCCGAGGCCGAGTAGCCGGTCAGTTCCGCGGTGCGCGCTACCGAGCCCGTGGAGGAGAAGACCCGCAGGGTGGCGAAGCGTGGATCAATCATGCACCAATTGTGCACGGTTCCGTTCAATTTCTTGCGCTTTTCTTGCCGACTATTTCTTCCTAGTCTCGATTCATGCGGTGACCGGCCTCACATCGGCCCGCGCAACCACAGCCCGAGGACGCCAGCCGCGTCGTGTTCCAAGGAGTAACAGATGACCGCTTCGGTAAGCGCACCGCGCACTACGCGTGGGAAGCTCGCTACGTCGGTGAACCAAGAACAGCTCGCCGAGATCACCGAACTCTTCCGCAACCGGCGCAAGGGCTACTCGCTCGAAGCCCCGCTGTACACCGACCCCTCAGTATTCGATGTCGAAATGCAGGCCATCTTCGGGACCCACTGGCTGTTCGCCGCGAGCATTGCCGAGATCCCCGAGCCCGGGGACTACGTGACCGTGGACTACGGTCCGCATTCGCTGATCGTGCTGCGCACCGAGGAGGGCGGGGTCAACGTGCTGCACAACGTCTGCCGGCACCGCGGCGCCCGCGTGCTCACCGAAGCTTCGGGCAGCACCGGGAACCTGGTCTGCGGCTACCACTCGTGGACCTACTCCCCCGAAGGGGACCTGATCCACGCCTCCGCCCCGGGCGAAGGCAAGTTCGACAAGAGCTGCTTCGCGCTCAAGCGCGCCCACGGCCGGGTCCATGCCGGGCTGGTCTTCGTTTCCCTGGCCCAGGACCCGCCGGCGGACTTCGACGAGGTCGCCGGCATCTTCGAGCCCTACCTGGCCCCGCACGATATCGCCCGCGCCAAGGTCGCCTACCAGCAGGACATCATCGAGGAGGGCAACTGGAAGCTGGTGATGGAGAACAACCGCGAGTGCTACCACTGCGACGGGCACCCCGAGCTGGCCTGCTCGCTGTTCCCCACCTGGGGGCTGAGCGACGACACCGTTCCGCCGCACCTGGAAGAGGTATGGGAACGCAACCAGCAAGCCCAGGCGGCCCTGGAGGAACGCTGCCGCCGCTACGGATTGCCCTACGAGGTCGTGGAGCAGCTGGACACCCGCATCGCCGGCATCCGAATCTCCCGCGAATCCCTGGACGGCGACGGGGAATCCTTCTCCGCCGACGGGCACCGCCTGTCCAAGAAGCTGCTCGGCGAGCTGCGCGACTTCCGGCTGGGCCGCTGCTCCATGCACCTGCAGCCCAACAGCTGGTTCCATTTCCAGTCCGACCACGTGATCACCTTCGCGGCCTTCCCGATCAACGAGCACCAGACCCTGGTGCGCACCACCTGGCTGGTGGCCGATGACGCGGTCGAAGGAGACGACTACGATCTGGAGAAGCTCACCCACACCTGGAAGCAGACCAACCTGCAGGACAAGGCCTTCGTCGAGCTGTGCCAGAAGGGCGCAGCCAGCCCCGCCTACCAGCCGGGCCCGTACATGAAGAGCGAATACCAGGTCGAGGCGTTCATCAACTGGTACACCCAGCGCGTGCTGGAGCACCTGGCATGAGCGCAGGCGCCCAGCTGGCATCGAGCGTAGCGGCCCAGCGCATCCGCGGGCTGGAAATGCCGTGGAACCGGGTCCTCAGTTCCCAGGAAGGCCCGGCGAGCGCGGCCCGCGCTCTGGGACCCTGGCACCCCCAGGAGTTCCTGGCCGAATGCGTGCAGACCATCGAGGAAGCCGGCGGGCTGATGACCTTCGTCTTCCGCCGCGCCGATGGCGCCCCGCTGGCCTTCCGCGCCGGGCAGTACCTGAATATCGCCTTCCCGGTGCATGGCGAAGACCAGGGCCCGGTGGACCGCAGCTACTCGATTTCCAGCGCGCCCACCGTGCCCTGGACCTTCAATGTCAGCATCAAGCGCGATCCCAAGGGCCTGGTCTCCTCCTGGGCGCATGAGAACCTGCGCCCCGGCATGGTGCTGGAGATGCTCGGCCCGGTGGGCGCCTTCCACCTGGGCGATTCCGACCGGCGCGCCCGCTACCTGTTCCTTGCGGCCGGAGCCGGGATCACCCCGATCATGTCGATGGTGCGCACCATCCACTCGCTGCCCGGCCAGGCCGATGTGGTGGTGCTCTGCCACGGCACCGTGCCCGGGGACTTCGCCTTCTGGCCCGAGCTGGAATACATCGCGCAGGTCGATTCGCGGATCAAGGTGTTCTACTCGCTGGGCGACCGGGCCAAGCCCAAGAGCTGGAAGGGCTTTGCCGGGCGGCTGACCACGGCGATGATCGATGCGGTGGCCCCGGATGCCAATGGCCGCAAGGTGTTCGCCTGCGGGCCGGAAGGCTACCTGAATTCGGCCACCCAATTGCTGCGCGAGGCCGGGGTGGATGACACCTCGGTGTTCATGGAGTTCTTCTCCGGGGACCGCAAGACGCTGCTCGAGTACCAGGAGGAAATCGCCCTGGCCGGGTCCATCGCCGAGGAGGTGGCCGAATCCGTGGAGGAGTTCTACGAGAGCCAGCCGCCGGAGCTGGGGATGTACGAACCGGAGTACGACCAGAGCGGCACCATCGAGGCCAGCGGCCAGAAGCTGGTGGCGGTCGATTCCAATGCCCCGCTGCCGCCGGCCTCACCGCTGGTTCCCGCGCAGGACTCGCCGGATACCGCTTCCTTCCCCACCGTGGGCGAAGGCGAGCTGACCATGACCTTCCTGCGCACCGCGGTGAATGTCCGGATCAGTTCCCAGGAGCACATCCTGGGTGTCGCCCAGCGGGCCGGGGTGCGCATCGGCGCCAACTGCCAGGAGGGCATGTGCGGCTCGTGCAAGGTCGTCAAGCTCGAAGGCGAGGTGGCGATGAACCACCAGGGCGGCATCCGCGCCCGTGAAATCGCGGCCGGGAAATTCCTGCCCTGCTGCTCCACCGCCCAATCGGATCTGGTCATCGACGCCTAGCGCGCCGGCCACCACCACACCATCAGCTTTCAAGGAGTCCCCATGTCCCGTCTTTCCCCTCGGATCCTCATCATCGGCGCCGGCATCGTCGGCGCCAACCTCGCAGACGAACTGGCCGCGCTGGGCCACACCAATACCCTGGTCATCGAGCAGGGTCCGCTGGATCTTCCCGGCGGCTCCACCTCGCACGCCCCGGGCCTGGTCTTCTCGTCCAACCCGTCCAAGTCCATGACCGAATTCGCGCAGTACACCATCGAGAAGCTCACCGGCCTGGTGGGCGCCGACGGGCGCGGCTCCTTCCTTCCGGTGGGCGGGCTGGAAATCGCCACCACCGGTGAGCGCCTGGCCGACCTGCATCGCCGTGCCGGCTGGAACCGCTCCTACGGGGTCGACGCCGAAGTCATCGACGCCGCCGCCTGCCTGGCGAAGTTCCCGATGCTCAACCCGGAGAAGGTCCTGGGCGGCCTGTTCACCCCGGGCGACGGGCTGGCCCTGGCCACCAAGGGCACCGCGCTGGTCATGGAACGCGCCAAGGCCGCGGGAGTCGAGTTCCGCGACCGCACCATCGTCACCGATATCGAGGTCTCCGGCGGCAAGGTCACCGCGGTGATCTGCGGCGAGGAGCGCTTCGCGGCGGACATCGTGGTCTCCTGCGCAGGCTTCTGGGGACCGAATATCGGCAAGATGGTGGGCACCTCGATCCCGCTGCTGCCGCTGGGCCACCAGTTCGCCTGGAGCACCCCGGCCCCGTCGCTGGCCGGAGTGAACGAGCTGCCGGCCGGTGCCAGCCGCCCGATCCTGCGCTACCAGGACCGCGACCTCTACTACCGCGAGTGGGGAGATCGCATCGGCATCGGCTCCTACGCCCACCGTCCGATGCCGGTGGATCTGGACACCTTGCGGGCCTACCGCCCGGAAGAGATCACCCACGAGCGGATGCCTTCCTCGCTGGACTTCACCCCGCAGGACTTCGCCGCCGAATGGGAAGCCAGCCAGGAGCTGCTGCCGGATCTGCGCAATACCCGGATCCAGCGCGGCTTCAACGGCATCTTCTCCTTCACCCCGGACGGCGGCTCGCTGGTAGGCCAGTCCAGGGAAGTGGACGGCTTCTACGCGGCCGAGGCCGTGTGGGTCACCCACGCGCCGGGCATCGCCAAGGCCGTGGCCGAGCTGATCACCACCGGCACCTCCACGACGGACCTGAGCGACTGCGACCTGAACCGCTTCGAGGACGTGCAAACCACCAAGGAGTACGTCAGCGAGACCTCGCAGCAGAACTTCGTGGAAATCTACGATGTCCGCCACCCGCTGGAACCGCGCACCAAGCCCCGCGCCGTGCGCACCAGCCCGTTCTACTCCCGCCAGCAGAAGCTGGGCGCCTTCTTCCTGGAGGGCACCGGCTGGGAGCGCCCGCACTGGTACGAGGCCAACGCCGCGCTGCTCGATGAATTGCCGGCGGAGTGGGCGGCCCCGGAGCGCGACAGCTGGTCAAGCAAGTTCCACTCGCCGATTGCCGCGGTGGAAGCCTGGAAGACCCGCACCGCGGTGGCCATGTTCGACATGACCCCGCTCAAGCGCGTGGAAGTCACCGGCCCCGGTGCCGGGCCGATGCTCCAGGGCTTGACCACGGCGAATATGCTGCGTGCCCCGGGCATGGTCAGCTACACCCTGCTGCTGGACCATGCCGGCGGCATCACCAGCGACATCACTGTGGCCCGGCTCTCCGAGCAGGTCTACCAAGCCGGCATCAACTCCAACTTGGATGTCGCCTACCTGGACCGCGAAGCGCGCAAGTTCAATGAGGCCAACCCGGGCCAGTGGGTGGCAGTTCGCGATATCACCGCCGGGACTTCCTGCATCGGCCTGTGGGGGCCGCTGGCTCCACAGGTCATGGCCAAGATCAGCGGCGATGATATGGGCAACGAGGGGCTGAAGTACTTCCGCACCAAGCAGATCTCCATCGCCGGCATCCCGGTCACCGCGATGCGCCTGTCCTACGTGGGCGAATTCGGCTGGGAGCTCTACGCCTCGGCGGATGTCAGCGCCAAGCTCTGGGATGCGATCTTCGAAGCCGGGCAGGAGCACGGCATCATTGCCGGCGGGCGCGAGGCGTTCAACTCCATGCGACTGGAGAAGGGCTTCCGTTCCTTCGGCACCGATATGACCAGCGAGCACGAACCGGAACAGGCCGGTTTGGGCTTCGCGGTGAAGGCCGCCAAGACCGCGGACTTCGTGGGCAAGTCGGCGCTGGCCGAACGTGCCGCGGCGGCCACCAAGCGCCTGCGCTGCCTGACCGTGGATGATGGCGTGTCCATGGTCCTGGGCAAGGAACCGGTCTACGTGGATGGCAAGCCTTCCGGCTACGTCACCAGCGCCGCCTACGGATACACGGTCCGCAAGCCGATCGCCTACGCGTGGCTGCCGATCTCGGTGGAAACCGGTGACCCGGTGGCGATCGAGTACTTCGGCAAGCAGATTGCCGCCACCGTGGTCGATGATCCGCTGTACGATCCGCAGATGGACCGCTTGCGCGGAGTTTCGCTGGCCACTTCGGCCAGCTAGCGGCTAGACGCACGTACCCGGGGCCGGGCACCGCTCATGCGAGCGGCGCCCGGCCTGTCGTCGTTAACCTGCGTGGCTGCCTGCACACCGAGGCGGTACGCCATGCATTCATGCCTCTTAATAGGGGTGCCCTGCCGATAGCGGCCGCGGATGGCCTTCCGCTGGAGGGCAACGGGCCGCTCAGAAGGCGCGTTCGGCAACATTCACGCGAGCCGCGGAATCCAGTGCTGCCTTGACCTGGTCCGCTGGTGTTGGCGCTGGAATCGAGGAAAGCAGCTGGTCATCCGGGGTCTTGGAATCCGCCAGGTAGATGCGCGTATATCCGGCGGATTCGGGCTCGAATTTCCACGTTTCCGCGAGCGCGCCCGCGTCCAGCGTATCGAAGCCGAGGCGTTCGATGATTGCCGCTGCTTGCTCCTTCGCTTGGGAATCATCGGAGGCAATGGGAAGCGCAGAGCGGCCAGCAGCCTCGGCGGGACGGGCCAGCAGCGGAATGTGGTGGGCCAGGATGTTGCCGAAGGCTTTGACATAGCGAGCACCATCGAGCCAGCTCGCCACCAGTTCGCTGGTCATCATCGTCCCGCTGTCGAGTTCGGCAATGCGTCCATCCCTGGATGGATAGTAGTTGCTGGTGTCCAGCACTGTCTTGCCGCGCAGCAACCCGGCTGGCAGCTCACGTACCGCAGCGAGCGGAATGGACAGCACTACGGCTTCGCCCGCTTCGGCCACCTCTTGAACCGTGCCGGCTGCGGCCAGCGGCCCCAGCTCGGCCACGAGTTCCTGCAGCGATTGAACTCCACGGGAATTCGCAATCACCACGTTCACATTCGCGGCAACGGCCAATCGGGCGATTGCAGATCCGATATTCCCGCTTCCGATGATTCCCAGCGTTGGCATTCCATTTCCCTTCAGCAAAGTCCGGCATTGCGGGTGCCTGCCGCTCTTCGCAGCAGCTATCCCCTTTGGTTGAACTGCCTTCCGGGCACCAAAATTCCCTACGCACCATGCTGGTCTTCGTGCGCCTCGCGGAAAGCAGGTGCCGGACCGGCAACCGGTGGCATTGGCAGGAACCGCCCGGCACCAAAACACCCTGCGTGCCCTCAGGCGAAGACGCTTCGAAGCAGGAACTTCAGTGACCGCTCAGCTCTCCAGTGCTTGCGCGGCACCGGCTTTCAGCAGGCCCATATCCGTGGCGGTGGCTACCCAGTCGTAGCCCAGGGCTTCGAAAGCACTGGCTCTTGATGGTGAACCGGCGAAGGCGCCCACTTCAATTCGGCGGTCATGGCAGGTTTTTGCTATGAATGCCAGGGGCGAGTCCTTGGCAGCAAGCAGTGAATCCACGTCGGTGCCAAGACTCATCGCCAAGTCGACCGGCCCAACGAATACGGAGTTGATACCGGCGACTCCAAGGATTGCCTCAAGGTTTTCCAATCCTTCAGCGGATTCAATCATCACCGACAGATGAAGCCGGTCGTTCGCTTCCTGCGGGGTCAGCACCGGTTCACCGAACAGTGCGCTCATCGGCCCCCAGCTTCTGGCACCATGTGGCGCGTACCTTGCCGCGTCGGCTGCTTCCCGGGCCTCCTCGGCCGTGTTCACCATGGGAACTATAATGTGAGCAGCACCCGCGTCGAGGGCAAACCCGATGTCCGCGTAGCTTCCGCTGCGGAGCCGAACTGCGATGTTTCCACCTGGCGCAGTAGCAAGAACAGAAATTATCCGGGCCTCGCTCCACAATCCATGCTGCATGTCCAGCCCATGCCAGCCAAAACCCAACTTCGATGTCGTTGCAAGAATTTCCGGTGAATCAAGAAAATGCCAAAGTCCGCGGGCTGAATACAGTGCCAAGTTGTTCTCCTAGGTTGCCAAACGCTGAAAGCAAGCAGTCCCTAGAGAACTTACTCCGTTTCCGCGGGCACCACGATTCTGCATGACGTGCGCGCTTCATCCCTGATGCCGTAGCGCTGCCTGCTTCCAGCACTGCTGCACTGTGTTGAACTGTATTGAACTGCATCGGAGCCTAGCGCGCAGAACCGATCCCTGGACCGAGCATTCACCCGAACGGGTGCAGTTGTTTTCATGAACTCTCGATTCAACAAGGCCGGACCAGCACATCGCCGAGGCCTTTGTGGCGCACTGCGAATTGACCGCCCCGCGATGGTCGGAAACCCCGCGGAACTGCGAAGTCGACAGCCCTGTCCCAGGTCCTTGCTCGAAGCCCCGGCAACCGGTTTCGAGCGCGGGAAGATGCAAGGGAGCCGCCGGGGAAGTTGCCGGGCGGGCAGCAGAAAGCCGCCGCATCATCAACCTCCCAATCGATGATGCGGCGGCGGCACGTGGTGCATCCGGCCGGCGGCAGATCCCAGTTCATGTTCCCCGCCGGCGT
This sequence comes from Glutamicibacter sp. NPDC088483, assembly GCF_044753145.1. Classification (NCBI taxonomy): domain Bacteria; kingdom Bacillati; phylum Actinomycetota; class Actinomycetes; order Micrococcales; family Micrococcaceae; genus Glutamicibacter; species Glutamicibacter sp. NPDC088483. The sequence goes on along the minus strand of NZ_JBIVMP010000004.1, from coordinate 408,010 downwards.
GCACCGTACCCGTGGTTCGCTTCGCCCTGGCAATTGCGGTCCCGGCGTTCCGGTTTCCGCTGCATGCTGGCTCGCCCGCAGCGGCACCCGGAACACCGGCCAGCCAGCTACCGGCGTCCGGCCATGCGCGCTCCCTTCGCCGGGGCCGCCTGCTGGCTTGCCGCCGCGGCCTGCGCGGCATGCAAGACCAGCAACGCCGTCGTCACCGTGCCCACGCCGCCGGGAACCGGACTCAGGGCCCGTACCAGCGGACGCACCGATGCCGCATGGACGTCCCCCACCAGCTTTCCTTCGGCGTTGACGTTGGTTCCGACATCGATCACCACAGTGCTTTCCTGCGCGTCATTGCCGGTGAGCAGGTTCGCCTTGCCCACGGCCATGACGACCACCGAGGCGGACTTCGTGAAATGGGCCAGATCGGCGGTCCTCGAATGGCAGATGCTCACCGTGGCATCGCGCTGCAGCAGCAGCTGGGCCAACGGTTTGCCCACCACCGCAGAGCGCCCGACCACCGCGACATGCTGCCCGGACAGCGGGATCCGGTAGTGCTCCAGGATCTCGATGACCGAGCGTGCGGTAGCCGGGGCGAAGGCCGGCTGGCCGACACTGAGCCGTCCCAGGCTCAGCGGATTGGCCCCGTCAATGTCCTTGGCCGGGTCGATCAGCGCCACCAGCGCCGCGGCATCCACCCCTGGCGGCAACGGGGTCTGCAAGATGATTCCGTGCACCGAACTGTCCTCGTTCAAGGCGGTGATCGCTTCGGACAGCTGCTCCTGGCCGGACCCGGTCAGGTCCACGACCTGGCAGTCCACCCCGAGCTGCGCGGCGGCCCGTTCGATCGAGCGCACATACCAGGCGGTGGCCTCGTTATCGGTGGCCAGCACGACCGCGATCCGGACACTGGTGCCCTCGCTGGCCATGCGCACCACCAGTTCTGCGGTGCGGGCGCGGATCGCTTCAGCCACCGGCTGCCCGGCTAGATTGCGTGCCGTCATGCTGCCACCACCGCACGGGCGTGCGCGCTGAGCTCTTCGGCGTGGGCGATCGCCTCGCTGGCCTGGCTGGCGGTCTGGACCAGCCGGTCGCGCTGGGCGATGTCCTTGATTGAGCAGATGTTCATTTCCAGGGTGGCCAGCGCGGTAGCCAAGGCCGCCCGGGCAGCTTCGGCCGCGGCGGCCACGTCGCTGAGAACCGATCGGTTGCCAATGGGCAGCAGGCGCTGGCCCAGCTTGATGACCTCAATGGAGGCCTCGACGGTAGAGACCAGCGGTGCGGCAGCGGCGATGGTGGCGTTTTGAATGGCCGCGCTGCGCTCCGACTTCTGCTCGCTGCTTTCCTTGGGCAGCTTGTACGCGGCACCCAGGGCGCCGAACAGCCTTTCGTCTTCCTGAGCGGCGAAGAGCCCCTGGCGCATCAGCAGCCGGGCATGCTCGGAAATCTGCTGGGCCTGCTCCTGGACGTCCGCGTACCGCGGTCCGGAAGTGAATTCGGCAACCATGGACACCAATGCCGCGGCCTGCGCCGCGTGCAGGCCCGCGGCCGCGCCCCCTCCTGGCGTCGGGGCGCCCGAGGCAAGCCGCTCAAGGTAGCTGCTGACAGTTTCATTGGAGATCAATGGAGTTTCCCCTCGTTCGGGACGCATGGAAGTTGATCCCTGCACCGTTCGGCGGGATTTCCGGCGCGCAGGACCACGGTCCAAGCCGCCGAAACCCCTTAGTATCCGACTGGTATATCAGGTTATCTTGAAGCCTAGAGCACCTACCGAACGCTGGTCAAGGGTTTTCTGGCGCCCGGAACACCCCCGGCATCCAAGCGCCACGCGACCGGATCCCCCGCTAGTCCATCCAGGTCTTGCACATGCCGGCCAACAGGGTCCGGAAGGCATTTTCCCTGCGGCGCACACGCGGTCCCGGCGCAGGGCCAGGAGTGCGCGGCACGAGCCGGAATCCATCAGGAGCGCACCAAAACGACAACCACTTACTACGGCGACATGCCTGCGAGCCACGGGGCCAAGCGAGCGAGTACCACCTTCTCGCGCCCGATGGATCGGGGCAGTGTGCAGCCTCACGAGCATTCCACAAGAAGCTTGTACAAGTTAATTGTATTCTATAGCTATGGAAATTGATCCCGAGCCCGCAGACCTTCCCCAGCAAATGCTCGAGGTGCTTTCGCCATTGCTGAGCCTGATACGCACGGCACGATCCATCTCCCCGGGCAAACTGGGAATCCTGCACACCTTGGCCACCGAAGGCCGGGCCAGTGCCGCCCGGATGAGCCAGGCCATCGGGGTCAGCCAGCAGGCCATCTCGCTGACGACCAAGGAATTGGAAGGCCTCGGACTGATCGAGCGGCACCGGGACGAGGCCGACCGCCGCAAGCTCTGGTTCCAGCTCACCGATGACGGCCGCCAAAAGCTGGACCAGGAAATCCTGCTCGGCCGGACCGCGCTGCTCCAAGCCATGGGCGAGAACCTGAGCGAGGAGGACCGTTCCCTGATCCGCTCCGCCTTGCCCGCGCTCAAGAAAATCAATACCGCGGTCCGCCCATGAGCCGCAACGCATCCAACCAGAGCCCGCTGGTGCCCACGCTGGTCTTCGCCGCGCTTGCCACGGCAATCGTCTCCTCGCTGGGCATGCTGCTGGTCCCCTCGATTTCCTTGCGGTTCAATGTCGATATTGCCGCCGCCCAGTGGATGCTCACCGTGAATCTGCTGGCCGGCGCCGTGGCAACACCCATCATGGGACGCCTCAGCGATGGACCGCATAAGAAGCGGCTGCTGCTCGTCTCTCTGGCGGCCATGTTCGTAGGCTCTGTCATGGCAGCGTCCGCACCGAGCTTTGGCGTGTTCCTTGCCGGACGCGTGCTCCAGGGATTGTCCTACGGCATTGTTCCGGTCACCATCGCCATCGCCAGGCGCTATGTAGCGGCCGAGCACCTGCAGAACACCATCTCCACCTTGTCGGTGACGGTTGCTTCCGGAATCGGCATCGGCTATCCATTGACCGGCATCATCGCTGGCATTTTCGACTACTCCTACGCGTTCTGGTTCGGTGCGCTATTCGTGCTGGCCACCATCTGCGTGGTGTGGAAAGTTGTTCCTGCAGGCCCCGATACCCAGGCCGAGCAACGTCCCTTCGACTACACCGGCTCCGGCTTGCTGGCCCTGGGGCTCACCTCCCTGCTGCTGGCCATATCCGAGGGGCCCAAGTGGGGCTGGGCTTCACCTGCAACGCTTGCTTTGGGCGCTTTCTCGGTCATCGTGCTGATCATCTGGGTGAGGGTGGAAAACAGCCTTGGCCACCCGCTGATTAATCTGCGCACGCTCAAGCAGGGCGAAGTCCTCTTGGCCAATATCTCGGCCATCGCCCTGGGCGCCGCACTGTATATCGGCATGTCCGTATCATCACTGGTAGCCCAGGCAGATGCGGCAACTGGCTACGGGCTGAGCCTGCCGGTCTTCTGGGCAGGATTTGTCATCTTCCCGCTCTCGGTCGGCAGCTTGGCTGCCAACCGCGTGGTGCGCATACTTGCCAAACGCGTTGGCATCCAGGTCATGCTTCCCATTGGAGCGATCATCATGGCCGCAGCAGGCACCATGCTCTGGCTGCTCCACTCGGCGCTCTGGGAGATCTTGCTGAGCATGCTGGTCTTCGGCATCGGCATGGGCGCAAGCTATGCGGCCATGCCGGCATTGATCGCCCGCAGCGTAGCGACCAAGGAGCTAGGCAGCTCGGTAAGTTTCAACCAGGTGCTGCGTACTGTAGGTTCTTCTTTCGGCACGGCGATTTCCGCGGCCATTATCGCCACCCACCCCGGACTCAATGGCGAGGCCAGTCCGGAAGGCATCGACATGACCTTCTTGATCGGCGCACTGCTTTGCATCGCCTTGGGTGCTGCGTTGCTGGCCGATTCGGCACGGCGCAAGTTCAAGGGACGCAGGTAGGCAAAAAGGTCCTGGATGCAGATAACGCCCCGATACCACGAAGGCATCGGGGCGTTGCCAGCAGGCTGCAGCGCCTAGAATTCCACGATCTCGAATTCCAGAAGTTCAGCGCCGCTGGCCACTGGCTTCTTGGCATCGCTGCCAGCATGGGCCGCATCAGCGCGCTGGGTACGCCAGTTCTCGAAGTCCTCGCGGGTTGCCCACTGGGTGTACACGAAGTACTTGTCTCCACCATTGACCGGACGCAGCAACTTGAACCCTTCGAACCCCGGTGAAGAATCCACCGAATGCTTGCGAGCAGCAAAACGCTTCTCCAGTTCCGGTCCAGCTTCGCCGGGAACCGATAGGGCATTGATGACGACAATCGACATGTTCAACCTTTCTTTTCCGGGCTTCTTTCACGGGAAACCCTCTGTCTCCACCCTACGCCCGCGCGTTCTCGACCGCAGGCCAGCGTGACGAAGTTCGGCCGGCTAGTCGGCATACTCCTGTGGCCAGCAAATTTCAAAGCGTTCCAAGACCAACTCTCCCCCGGCTTTGGCGGTGTCTTCAGGTTTCCAATCGATTCCTATGGATTTCTGCGTACGGCGCCAGAATTTCTCATGTTCTGCGCGCCAGTATTCCAACGAGAGATCCCCTTCTCCCTCGGCCGCGGCAAACTCCGCGCCTACCTCGAAGAACGTGGAGCGCTCGACGGAAAGCACGCGCAAAATTGCTCGCGGCTGCCCTTGGCCATCGCAGACAATGCAGTGGTCTTCAGGTTGCGGGACACGTTCGTTGTAATAGACGTAGTCGCTAGCCAGAGACGAAGTCGCTCGCTTGGTTCCGTGCAGCATTTCATTCAGCAGCTCATCGGCAAGCGCGGGATGATCACCGAACGATTCGGCGACACGGTGCGGTGCATCGTCCCGCAGAATCCCCTTGCTCTCCAGATACTCAAACCACATCTGTTCGGCAGCTTCTGCATTGACGGGAGGCAGCTCAGGAACACAATTTTCTGTCATGTGTCGATCCTAGCCGCGACGCAGATTCCGCATGGCCCTGGAATGGCTATGGGAGGACGGTTGGGCTGCGCCTAGAGTCCTGGAATCTTGAATTCGAACTTCTCCTTCGAATTCCCTTGGCTTTCAAATGCAATAGTCCGGCCCCCAAGGAGGTAAAACTGCTTCAGCTTTATAGTCACTGGACCTTCGCAGCTAAGCCTGAACGAATTAGCTCGCATGCTCGAGGGAACGCAGTTCCCCTCGTACGTCATGTTATCCACCCAAAGCCAGTTGAGCCGCACCTCGAAACTTATTGGATCGCTTTCAGAAGCTCCGCTGATATCGAAGGTGTAATTCGCAAAGAATCCACCTTCCTCTTGTGCCATGATGACCTGGAATCCAGATCCGTCTTGGTCGTCTTCCGGCTCAACCGTTGGTTCCGAGGTTGGTTCCGCAGTCGGCTCCGGGGTCGGTTCTGCAGTCGGCTCGACTGAAGGCTCCACCGTAGGATCCACCGTTGGTTCCGGGGTCGGTTCTGGGGTCGGCTCCACCGTTGGTTCAGGAGTTGGTTCAGGGGTTGGTTCAGGAGTCAGTTCCGGAGTTGGTTCAGGAGTCAGTTCCGGAGTTGGTTCAGGAGTCAGTTCCGGAGTTGGTTCAGGAGTCAGTTCCGG
>NZ_JBIVMP010000004.1:0-402314 GCF_044753145.1 Glutamicibacter sp. NPDC088483 | reverse complement strand
AGTTGGTTCAGGAGTCAGTTCCGGAGTTGGTTCAGGAGTCAGTTCCGGAGTTGGTTCAGGAGTCAGTTCCGGAGTTGGTTCAGGAGTCAGTTCCGGGGTTGGTTCAGGAGTCGGCTCGACTGAAGGCTCCACCGTTGGTTCCGGAGTCGGCTCCGGGGTTGATTCAGGAGTCGGCTCGACTGAAGGCTCCACCGTTGGTTCCGGAGTCGGTTCCGGATTCGGTTCCGGAGTCGGCTCGACTGAAGGCTCCACCGTTGGCTCCGCAGTCGGCTCAAAAGTAGATTCAGAGGTCGCTTCAGGTGACGGTCTTGCCGCTGGCACATGTGACAGCGGGTAAAACGGCCTCGTGAATGGCGATTCCACTTGGTTTGTGAATTCTAATTCGTCTTTCGCATCAGGAACGGTTCGCCCAGTCAGGTCCCGCAAGAACATGGCACGGCTCATGACGGCAGATGGCTCGGCCCCAACCATCGGGGCTTCGACTCCTTCCAGCTGGGGCTGGACTGCGCTTTCGGGTGCGCCCCTTTCTCTTTCATCATGCACGATCAGTATCGGTATCAGACCGATGGCGGACGCTGTTACGGCGACACCCACCAAGCCAACGCCTAAAGTAACGGCCAGGCTACTACCTCCTGCAATACTCACACCGGCCCCCGAAGCAACAGAAGCTGCTGTCCCGGCAGTAGCTCCACCAGCAGCCGTTGCCGTGGCTGCCGAAGCTCCCATTCCTGCAATACCTCCCGAGGCAGGAATTCCCAGCGCAGTAATCCCTCCAACGACCAGAGGAAGGACGAAAGCACGCAAAGTAGCACCGATTTCGTCCAATTCCCCGAACACTACTGCGCAATTCGCGCACGACTTCAAGTGCGCCTTGACTCCACGCTCGTTCCGGCTCCCCAGCGTTCCGCGGATAAAGGCCGGCAGATGTTCACGAATATCGGAACAGCTTGCGGGCAACCCTGACTGGCCATTCATATGCGCAGCCAAGTAGGCTTCGCGCAGTCCCTCTCGCGCGCGTACCGCCAATGCGGAAACCGCATTGGGTGTCATGCCGAGCATTGGCGCAACGTCTCTCGGCGGCAGTTCCTCTACTTCGGTGAGCCACAGGACCGTCTTCCAGCGCTCGGTCAAGGCCTTGAACGCGAGGATGGCAAAGGTGGATTCATGGCGTTCCATCGCCTCGTCCGCGTGCGCATCGCCTGGCAGGAAGTCCTGGACGTCTTCGACGGTAATCTGCTTTGATGCTGATTTGTTCCTGGAAAAGGCTTCGCGCGATACCGCAGTCAGTAAATAGGCGCGGAAGAACTCATCAGGTCCTGCCCCACGTTCGATGATACGGAAGACCCGCAGGAAAGCTTCGGAGACGACATCCTCGGCATCGGAAGGAGAGTTCGTATGCCTAAACGCTACGTTCAGCGCCACTTGCCTGTGCCGTCGATACAGGTGGTCCTGGGCCTCGCTGCTTCCGTTCCTAACGCCACGAATTAAATCTGCATCGCTGACGTCAGCAAAGCGTGCCCCAGAATCTATTGTCATTACGTCCCCATAACGTTTCACGCGACAGCGCCGGTACCCGCCGCCGATCGCCCCAAGGATTCCCCAATCCCCGGAGCCGGCAAACGGCAACCAATGCCCCGTCGACGATGCCGCCCGACTTTGGACGGCATTTTCATCCTTTAGAACCTATCAGGATTTTTCCAATATCTCTATGAAATGGGTTCGAGAATCCTGAAAGGTGGGCGAGCTCCATCCCCCAAGCTTGCAACTCGCCCACCCGTCAGCATCTTCCCCATAAGACAACTGGACGTCTCGAAACCTCATAATTCCTTGTTGCCCAGTTCAGCGCGTACATCACTTAGATACGCGGAAAAGGGAATCATGACGCAAGAATCCGGATTAATCTGAAATTTTTTCTTCGAGCCGGAATTCGCATAGATTCCGCGATTAGTCCGCATCCGGGCGAGTAGCAGGAACCTGGCTCCAAGCACCCTCCAATGCGGACCATATGCTGTCGTCCATTAACGAAGTGGGGGTAACGGAGACATGCAGCAATGAATGGTCCTCGGCATTCAGCAGTTCCTTGCTCACGGAACTGCTGTCCATGGAACCTGCGCCTTCCCAAAGCCCGATTTCCAAGGAATACTTTTCAGGTTCCTGCTTTATGTACCGCTGTACCAATTCGTCTGTCGAAACCCGATTGGACGATGCGATGCCCCGAAAATTCCAGATGTTCAGGCGGTCAACCACGTTCAGAAGCTGCCCGTAGTCTTGTCCGGAATCAGGGCGTCCCCTTGGATCTCCGTTGGCAGGTGATCGCACATCCATGGTGAGCACCGGACCGGTTTCGTCCAGACTTCCAGCCACTTTCTTCATGATCGAGGTGACTGCGTTTGACCGCCATAGGTAGATTTGCTCTGACGTGGAATCAATCGTTCCGTCAGCAGACCTCGGCCAATCAGGGCGCTCGCTGAACTTCGCAAAATTCTCCAAGTCATCCTCGCCGAACGTGTAGCTGGGAAACATCAGCTCCGTGACGTTGATGCCATCGGGTGCATAGCGCCGAACGGCTTCACTAACCAGCTCGACAAGCCTGGTATCAAGTCCATCCTCTTTCCACGCCGAGATACTTGCCCAGTTCTTGGAAGGATGCCCCTCGGAGTTGATTCCTGCTAGCGATGGACGGCGCTCCAGCTCTCTGCCCAGCAACGTATCGATATTCAAGTAGATTGTTCGAGGTCTACCCTGCTCATCGCAGCGGAAGGCACTAATCGCTTCGGCAACATAGTCCCGCCCGGTTTGCGTGACTTCGCTGGATTCGACATCGCGTTGGGCTGGCCAGGGGAAAGCCACCCAGTCGAGACGTCCAATGGAGAGCGATACTCCTGTCGCCCTGACCGAATTTAATCGACGGGCAATTTCCGGAATACGGTCAGGATCTTCGGCGGTAATATCTTCAAAACCAACGTTCACAACTCTGGAAAATCGGGGAAGTTGGGCGTCTATCTTGGAGTGGCGCATGCCGAGGTTGTCTCCTGGGGAACTGGTGCCCTCTGCGCGAGGGGAATCTTGGCAGGCATGCTGCGGAGGCATCGGCGCAACCACCGTGGGGTCCGGCGTGGGGGTCGGTTGATAGGCTGCAGAAGTGGGGAATCCGGTCATGTAGCAAGCAGCCGCCAACAAAAGAAAAGTCACCAAGCCCGCTATGGCTGCCATTGCCAGTTTCCGGCGTTGACGCTGCATCTTGGCCGTGCTCATGATCCGCTTCCAAGAATGGCAGAGAACTCGCCGCTGGAAATGACACCGGTTCTTTGCAGCTTGTTCCATTTGGCGGGCCTCCCGCGGATCTCAAACGCTACCGCTGCGAGCATGGTGAGCCCCATCCCCGTGGCATAGAACGGCCATAGCGGAAGGGTCCACAGGTTCGCCAAATCCCTCCATGCAGTGTTCAACGCAATGCCAAGAACCACCGAAGCCAGCGTGATTCCGATGCCAATCCAACCGACCACCATCGCGGTGCGACCAATTAAGGTTGCTTCTTCTTCGCCGCCGAAGGTAATCAGCCCGGCCGGGATGAAATAGAGCAATCCGGCAAGCACCAGGATCTGAGCCAGTGGCACCACCACCATCGTGAGAAAATTGAACAGCAGGAACACTCCGAACGGCCCGAACCGGGGGTTGCCGTGCATCCGCCAATGCATCTTGATCGATTGCAGCAGGCCCCGTGCCCAGCGGACTCGTTGCTTCCACAGCGCCTGCAGCGTAGAAGGCGACTCCGCCAAGACAATCGCGCGTGGTTCAAAAGCCACACGATATCCGGCACCGTAGAAGCGCCAGGTCAATTCCAAGTCCTCTCCAACCGTATCGGTGCGGAACCCGCCAAGATCCCTGACCAGATCAGCACGGAATGCACCTATATTCCCGGAAACCACCGGCAAGCAATGAATCAGGGACAGCGCCCGCCGAACAACTCCCGTTCCCAGATGCGAAAGGACCGAAAGCATCTTGGTCAGCACCCTGTCCAGGTTTACAGGCCGGTCATCACCGCAAACCGCGCCCACCTTCACATCGCGGAATCCGGTGAGCAACCACGGAATAGTCACCGGCGAAAAAATTCCGTCGGCATCGACAAAAACCAGTATCTCTCCAGTCGCGAGGGCAATCCCACGATTAAGTGCCGCGCCTTTGCCGGCGTTCTCCTGGCTGATGGCCTGCACCAGGCGATGCTCCTGAGCCAGCTCATGCATCAGCCGTGCGGTGCCATCAGTGGATCCGTCATCAACAATCACCACTTCAGCGAGGTTTCCCTTGCTGCGGACAATTGATTCAACGCAGGCGCGCAATACCACTTCCTCGTTATAGGCCGGGATGATTACCGATACCCTGTAGTCCGGGATCTGCCCGAAATGCCTCGACGCCCGGGTTCGACGGCGGGGCCGCAGAATAGCGTTTGCCGGGATACCAGGAGGCAATGACGACAGCTTCCCGTACCGGGTGAAAAGCAGACCCCGGCGGCATTCGAAAAGCAACGCCAAGGGGATCAACCCCAGCTTGAGCACGCCGACGGAAAGGATGACTGCGGTCAGTGTGTAATAGCCAAGAACGAGTGCCGAACTCATGCACAGCCAACTTGCGCTGTGGACGCCACCCCGAGCAAGCGCAATGCAGCATCCAGCAGTTCCGGCGCGGACTGGCTATTGGCTCCAAAACGGGCATTGACCTCGAGCACCACCGGTTGCCCATCGCCACCCAGGCGCACGTCCATGTCTACCGGCCCGACCAGCTCTAGCGACTGCACTGCATTCTTGGCCACCCACGCAACATGAGCGGCTATTGGATCATTCGACTCGCAGCGGCGCACCGATACTGCGTTGCCCACGAGTCCCTCGCGCAGCTCGGTCTTCTCCACCACCACGCAGACCTCGATCTCCCCGGAATCAGGGTTCCTGAAGATCATCGGCGCGAATTCGCGTCCGGGGGCAAAGCGCTGCACAAGATCCCGCGTACCAGCCAGTACGCGGCCTGCCCCGAGGTCTCCTGCCGTAGCCAAGCGAACGCCCCGTCCTCCGCGTGATACGCGTGGCTTGATGATGATCTGCTCTTCCGGGCTGAACTGCGCCAAGGCTTCGCCACTGCCAGCGTTGATCCGGGCAAAGTCGGGGACGGGCACGTTGTCCCCTCGCAAAGTCAGCATCGTGTAGTACTTGTCGTCGCTGATCAGCACGGATTCTTTCGAGGAAATCAATAATCGGGCTCCGGCCGATTCCAGCAGCTCTCGGATACTCTCTGCCGAAAGCACCGGGAGTTCTTCGCTGACGGTAGGGATAACCAGTTCAGCTGAGTGCTGGAGAACAATCTCTTGAAGCCGAGTGGGGTACTGCTGGTGACTGGCTGCTGGAACCTGGTGGAAGGCGTCGAGCAGCGGATCAGTTGTTGGCACCATGTCAGCGCCGATGACGCTATGTCCTCGCGCATGCAGCTGGCGCGCAAGCGAGCTTCCTGCTGGACCGCCGACCCCGGTGACCAGAATCTTCATTAGAAATCCCCCACTGTGGTTGATACGAGGCGCATTACTTCAAACCCTTCGGCCCGCTGCTGCTTGACCTGATTGCCACGGAAAGTGGCCATGGACTCGATCCGCGCACGGGTCATATAGGGCTTGTTCCGCTGATCGGCATGTAGCTTGATGGCTTCCACCTTGACGTCGGTGTAGTTCTCGACGTCAACGAAGAAGCTTGGAGAGAAATCATTGCCCACCGAGGGGCTCTCGAAGCAGAGTATGGAGGGCAGTCGCCTCCCGGCGCGCATTACTGCACGGTGCACCGCCTCATGGTCTTGGTGGATATCAGTAGCAGAATGAGTCAGCACGACATCCGGTTCGAAAGCAGCGATTTCCTCCTCGATCGCTGCAACCATCAGGTTGGAATTCTCCGACAGCCGCGTATCGCAAAAGGACCGCACCGTATGGGACTGGGCACCCAGGTAACCGGCTCCGCGTCGGGCTTCTTGAATCCTGCGAGGAGCATGTCCACCACTTTCACCCTGCGACATGACGACAATACGCACATCATGGCCGGCATCCACCAGTTTCGCGATGGTTGCACCGCAAGCCAGCTCAACATCATCGGGATGTGCTCCGACAGCCAGGAAGCGTCGCGGACGGGTGTTGTTTCGAGGCCTTCGTTGCAACGCCAACATGGACAGGCAGAAAATCAATAGAGAGATGGCCATCATTATGGCCACCACTGCCCCGATGTCCGACTGCTCTTGGGAAAGAAGATGCCAGCAGGCCGCGGCGACGAGCACCAAGTTGCCAGCAACCCAAGCGACAAGGATGGTCTTGTAGTGCGTAAAGTCGCGCACCAGCCATCGTCGTCCCCGCCGGCTCAATGCACTGAAGATCGCGGTTATAGAGGCCACAATGCCGAAGATTGCGAGTGACATACTCATGACGTTCCCTTTCTATGGAGCGTTCAGAAGCGGATCCTTTGCGTTCTTGGCTCTGGTCCTCCTGATAGCGAAGAAAGCCGCATCCCCATGCTGCGCCTGGATTGTTGGGAGATTCCTAAAGCGCATGCTTTCATGCCATCAACGAGTGCCCAATCGATGGATCCATAGAGTTAGAGGGCGCCTGGGTTCACTTCGTGACGGCACTTTCGCAGGAATTCCGAAACTGCGTATCGGCGAGCAAGCAATGCCCATGGTAGTGAGAGCTACAACTGTCAGCTCACTAACGGTTTCTACCGAGGTCCTAGATTCTGGTGAGTCATCGCTGCAGGTTCACAGGGCGGAGGGAACCAGACCGGCAAAGTTCAGATGAGAACACCGGGCGGAGAGGCCATCAGCAACGCACCAAATAAGCCGGCCGGTTGAGTCAAACTCAGGGCGGTCTGAAACAGCTGCCCGTTTTTGCACATCAGCCTGATACGCAAGACGCCCGACCGGAAAGTTAATTCCAGTCGGGCGTATGCGCGAACTATCTTCAACAGCCTAGCTGATCGGTTATACGACGATCGCAAGAGCCTGCTCCGTGAACAGTTCACAGCCTCATTCGAATCCTAGGCTTTAGCCATGACGGCGGTTGCTGCGCCGAGAAATCAGCACACCAGCAGCTGCCAAAAGGAGTCCAGCGACCAACACGTACAGCGCGGTGAAACCTGTGTCCGCAAGCTTGTCATCCTTTTCAGATGGCTGCGGAGCTTCGGCTGAGTCTTCAGCCGAAGTTGACTTCTGAACGAGATCTTCCTCAGCTTCATCGGGATGCCACACCGTATGCCCCGGTGCAAGCACCACTGCGGCATGGAGCTGCGGGTCTTGGGCTAGCTGCAGGGAAATCTTCTCGAGTTCTTCCAGCGCCTCGAATGGCCGCTCCGAGAAATCATGGACGGCACCCTTCCGGTCCCCCATCCAGGATTTCGCGAACCAGGTCCGTCCGGTTTCGGGCGCTGCGCGCACCAGCAAGAGGCGTGATGCGGGATCTGCCCAGCGCAGGAAGCGTGGCAAGGCCGGGTGCACCCGGGTTGCTTCAACCACCGCTATACCTCCAGCCCGTTATCACGTGGGCCAAGCCAAGTGCGGCCCTGCATGGGCTTGAGACTACCAATCTCGTCTTTGACTAACTATCCCGTTGCGTCCGGCCGAATCCCTGTGCTCATCTGCTGTCCTCTAAACCGCGGTTCAAGGCCCCGGTCCGGCGCAGGTCCCCGAGCGCCGAAAGCACTTCAATCCGCGGTGCCGGGAGTTGCCGGGTACCGCTGGCTGGACTCGGAGCTTCATCACGCTCGGCCGGACGCTGATCAGTTGGAGTGCCGTTGGCATGACGGCGCCAATGGGCATAGGTCTTGAGCCCGAAGGCAAGGAGCACAGCCATGAGGATCGCGCCGAGAACCAGCGACGCCTGAACCACTTCGCCCAACGCCAGATCGTCGACTTCTTTGCTCATTATCGAAGCAGCAGTAATCGCGTTCATACCCATTTCCTGTATTCAGAGTGACGGCTGCTCTATCCCCATAGTGCTGACAGTCTATGAGCTGGGCAGCCCAATCCTTTAACGCCACATCCAATCGATACCTGTTTGTTATGCGCCAGGGAAATAGCCTGCGTACCACCGGTGAATACGCTGCGAATCTGTGGTGGCCAAAGCACGCCGGGGCTATTATTGCCCACGGCGCGGCAGAGCCCCCGTCCTGCGGACAGGGGCTCTGCGAGGTACCGGTTCCTAGCTCTCGCGGCGGATCAGCTGACCCGTTGGATTCTGGAAATCCACGTCGGTCCCGGCAATGATGGACCGGCGGACCACGCCGCTCAGCGTCTTGCCCTGGTACGGGGAGATCGGGTTCTTGTGGTGCAGCTTCTGGACGTCCACCTCGAAGGTGTCCTCAGGAGCGAAGACCGCGAAGTCCGCGTCCTTGCCTACCTCGATGCTGCCCTTGGCGCTCAGTCCGGCAAGCTTCGCGGGATTCAGGCCCATCCACTGCACGACCTGTTCCAGCTTCAGCCCGCGCTTCTTCGCCTCGCTCCAGATCAGCGGCAGCCCCAGCTGCAGCGAAGCCACTCCGCCCCAGGCCACGCCGAAGTCGCCGTTCTCCACATCCTTCAGGTCGATGGTGGACGGGGAATGATCCGAAACGATGCAGTCGATGACGCCTTCTTCCAGGCCCTTCCAGAGCAGCTCGCGGTTGTCGTTCTCGCGGATCGGAGGGCAGCATTTGAAGGCGGTGGCACCGTCGGGGATTTCCTCGGCCAGCAAGGTCAGGTAGTGCGGGCAGGTTTCCACGGTGAGCAGCACGCCCTCGGCCTTCGCCTCGCGGATCATCTCAAGCGCATCCGAGCTGGACAGGTGCAGCACGTGGGCGCGCACTCCGGTTGTGCGGGCGCGTTCGATCACCTGCGCGATGGCGGTGTTCTCGGCATCGCGCGGGCGCGAGTCCAGGAAGCCGGCGTACTTGCCGCCCACCGGTTGCGGGGAGTTGCCGATGATATCGGAGTCCTCGGCGTGCACGATCATCAGCGAGTCGAAGGAGGCCAGTTCGGCCATGTCCTCTTCCATTTCGCCAACGCTCAGGGACGGGAACTCGTCGACTCCCGAATGCAGCAGGAAGCACTTGAAGCCGAAGACTCCGGCCTCGTGCAGCTCGCGCAAATCCTTTTTGTTGCCCGGGATGGCACCGCCCCAGAAGCCGACGTTGACATAGGCGTTCTTGGAAGCGGCCGCGCGCTTGATTTCCAGCGCTTCGAGGTTCACCGTGGGCGGGATGGAGTTCAGCGGCATGTCCACGATGGTGGTCACCCCGCCGGCAGCGGCGGCCTTGGTCGCCGACTCGAACCCTTCCCATTCGGTGCGGCCTGGCTCATTCACGTGCACATGGGTATCAACGAGTCCGGGCAGCAGGACCTCGTCGGAGGCCACCTCGATGACGCGCTCTGCGGCCAGTCCGGCACCCAATTCCTGCACGGCGACGATCTTTCCGTCGCGCACGCCGATTTCGCGCGGGCCAATGCCCTGCGCGGTCAGCACTTGCTGGCCGCGCAGCACCAGATCATAGGTTGTTCCGGTGGCGGTCGGGGACGATGTGCGGCCAACAGCTTCGTTGATGCTCATGAGGTGTTCCTACTCGTTAATTGCTAGGTGTTCTTGGGGCTCGGCAGCTCTATGCCAAGTCTAGGTTGTTGTGGCGCGGGGCACACCCGTATTGGTGAACCGGTGCCCCGCGCCAAACTTTGCGGGTTGCAGGTCAGCGACGACTGCCCTTTCACGCACCCACGGTGGCCGAGGCTGCCATCGGCACCAACGCGGTTGGTGCATCGGCGGCGTCCAAAGCCAGGTCTTCGAATTCATTGACTGCATCCAGCTGCGCGCCCATGGCGATGTTGGTGACCTTTTCCAGAATCACTTCCACCACAACTGGCACCTGGTGCTCTTCGGCCAGCGCATTGGCCTGCGCGAATCCGGCAGCCAGCTGGCTGGGATCCTCGACGCGCACGGCCTTGCAGCCCAGGCCCTCGGCGACCTTCACATGGTCCACGCCGTAGCCGTTGGTTTCCGGGGAGTTGATGTTATCGAAGCCCAGAGACACGTGGTAATCCATCTCGAAGGCGCGCTGCGATTGGCGGATCAGTCCGAGGTAGGAGTTGTTGACCACCACGTGCACGTACGGCAGCTTGAACTGGGCGCCGACGGCCAGCTCCTCGATCATGAACTGGAAATCGTAGTCTCCGGAGAGGGCCACGACTTTCTCCCCCGGCTTGCCGCGCACGACGCCCAGGGCGGCCGGTCCGGTCCAGCCCAGCGGGCCGGCCTGTCCGGCGTTGATCCAGTTGCGCGGCTTGTAGACATGCAGCATCTGCGCGCCGGCGATCTGGCTGAGCCCGATGGTGGACACGTAGGTAGTGTCCTGGCCGAAGGCGGCGTTCATTTCCTGGTAGACGCGCTGCGGCTTGATCGGCACGTTCTCGAAGTTGGTCTTGCGGTGCCCGGTGGACTTGCGCACGGTGGCCTCGTTGGCCCAGGCCGAGTAGTCCGGCAGGGTGCCGGCGGCCTTACGCTCGCGCACGACTTCCAGGATGGCCTCGATGGCGGCCCCGGCATCCGAGGTGATTCCCAGGTCCGGGGAGAACACCCGGCCGATCTGCGTGCCTTCGATATCCACGTGGATGAATTTGCGTCCGGCGCGGTAGGTGGCCAGATCCCCGGTGTGGCGGTTGGCCCAGCGGTTGCCCAGGCCCAGCACCACGTCCGATTCCAGGAAGGTCTGGTTGCCGTACTTGGTGTGCGTCTGGATGCCGACCATGCCCGACTGCAGGCGGTGGTCATCCGGGATGGCGCCCCAGCCCATCAGGGTCGGGGAGACCGGGATGTCCAGTTCCTCGGCAAGTTCGACCAGCTGCGCGCTGGCGTTGGCGTTGATCACGCCGCCGCCGGCAATGATGATCGGCTTGCTTCCGGAGAGCAGCAGGTCCACGATCTTCTCGGCCTGGCCGCGCGTGGCCTTCGGCTTCTGAACCGGCAACGGCTCATAAGCATCGATGTCGAAGTCGATCTCGGCCATCTGCACGTTGATCGGCAGGTCTATCAGGGCCGGGCCCGGGCGGCCCGAGCGCATGATCTGGAAGGCCTTGGCGAAGGTGCCCGGAACCAGTCCCGGCTCCAGCACGGTCGAGGCGTACTTGGTCACCGGCTTGGCGATGGACTCGATGTCCACGGCCTGGAAGTCCTCCTTGTGCAGCACATTGGTCGGGGCCTGCCCGGTGATGCACAGCATCGGGATGGAGTCGGCGATCGCGGCGTACAAGCCGGTGATCATGTCGGTGCCGGCAGGGCCGGAGGTGCCCAGGCACAGGCCGATCTTGCCGGTGGCCCGCGAGTAGCCGTCGGCGGCGTGGCTGGCCCCCTCGACGTGGCGGTGCAGGGTGTGGCGGATGCCGCCGTGAGCCTTCATGGCCGAGTACAGCGGGTTGATCGCGGCTCCTGGCAGGCCGAACGCCTCGGTGGCGCCCTCCTTGGCCAGGATCTGGACGACGGCGTCGATTGCGCGCATCTTAGGCATGGGAATACGTCCTTTGGAACGAGAAGAAGAAAAGAAGGATACCTACGGCGGGAAGCCAAGGTGCATGAGTCACCACAACGCCGCTTCCTTGAGCACCAGCTAGCGGCGATGAACTGGAACAAAGCCCATTGCGCATCGGGTACGGTGCGTCGGGCCCCTGCCGTGTACCAGGGGTCCGGCGGCACCGGAGCGTAGCCGGTATTGCGCGGCCGCTAGCTGAAGAAGCGGGTTACCTAGTTGTCCCCGCCGTAGGAAGATGTGGTGGTGCTAGGCAGGGACCGGGGCGTCGATCTTTCCGGCCAGGCGCTGCACCCCGCGGAAGAGGCCCGAATGGTCCAGTGCCCCGTCGCCGGAAGCCACGGTGGAGGTGACCAGCTGGGCGACCAGTGCGCCCAGGGGCAGCACGACACCGGCTTCGCGGGCCGCGGAGGTCACGATGCCCATGTCCTTGTTGTGCAGGGCCAGGCGGAAGCCCGGGACGAATTCGCGGTCCAGGATCTTCTGGGCCTTCTGGTCAAGCACCTTGGAGCCGGCCAGGCCGCCGCCGAGGACCTTGATGGCCGCGTCGGTGTCCACGCCATAGGCCTCGAGGAAAAGCACCGCTTCGGAGAGCGCCTGGATGTTGGCGGCGACGATCAGCTGGTTGGCGGCCTTGACCGTCTGCCCCGAGCCCGACGGGCCCACCAGCACGATGGTCTTGCCTACGGCTTCGAGCACCGGTTTGGCGGCCTCGAAGTCAGCCTGCTCGCCGCCGGCCATAATGGACAGCACGCCCTCGATGGCGCCGGCTTCGCCGCCGGAAACCGGGGCATCGAGCGGGCGCAGTCCGGCGTCTCGGGCCGAGGCCGCAAGCTCGACGGCCACGTCGGGACGGATCGAGGAGTTGTCGATCCACAAGGCTCCGGCCTTCGCGTTGGCGAAGACGCCCTCTTCGCCGAGGGTGACGGCCTGGACGTCCGGGGAATCCGGGACCATGGTGATGACCACGTCTGCATTGGCCACTGCCTGCGCGATGGAGGCGGCCTTGGTTCCGCCAGCGGCGGCCAGCTCGTTGCCGGCCTTGTCGCTGCGGTTGTAGCCGGTGACGTGATAGCCGGCGTTGACCAGGTTCTTGGCCATCGGCAGGCCCATGATGCCCAGTCCGATGAAGGCGATGTTCTGCGACATGTGATTCTCCAAAAATTCTTGTGCGAAAAGGTGTTCTCTAGACTGCGGCGCTGCTGCTGGCGCTCTGGAGCCAGTCGAAGGCGGTGGCCGCTCCCTGCTTGTACTCCAGGGCGACCTTGCCGGTGTAGCCCAACTCGCGCGAGCGCTTGATCCAGTCCTGCAGCGGCAGGTCCCCGGTGCCCGGAGCTCCGCGGCCCGGCGCATCGGCGATCTGGATATGGCCGAAGTCCTTGGCATGCGCTTCAATGACGGCGGACACGTCGTCGCCGTTGACGGACAGGTGGTAGAAGTCGGCCAGCAGCGCGATGTTTCCTTCGCCCTGGGCCTTGACCGCCTCGACTACCGCAAGTGCCTGGGCCGCAGTTTTCAGCGGGTAGGCCTCCGTGCCGGAGACCGGCTCTATCAGCACAGTGCCGCCAACCTTGGCCACGCCCTGGGCCGCGGCCACCAGGTTTTCCAACGCCAGCGCATCCTGGGCTGACGGGTCGGCGCCCTCGATGCGGTTGCCATACAGGGCGTTGAAGGCCTTGCAGCCGGTAGCTTCGGCGATGGCAACCACGGCGTCGATATTGTCCTTGAATTCGGACTCGCGCCCCAGCCATGAAACCAGTCCGCGGTCGCCTGCCGGCATGTCGCCGGCGAAGAAGTTCAATCCGTCCAGCTGGACGCCGGCGTTGGCCAGCGAGGCGAGAAATTCGTCGACCTGCTTGCCGGAGGGGGCGGCTTCGCCAAATGGCCACCAGAATTCGACGCTGTCGAAACCCGCCTGCTTGGCGGCATCCGCGCGCTGCAGCAGCGGCAACTCGGTGAGGAGGATCGAGCAGTTCAGAGTGTAGGACACTGGATTTCCCTTCAAGAACACCTTCCAAAGATTCCGCTTTATGGAAGTTAGCTTTTGCTTTATGAAAACTCTAGGACGAGACGCCAATCACTGTCAAGAAGGTTTCGGGACGAAGTGCCGATGCGCGCGGAGTCGCACAGAAGGGGGCTGCAGTGGCATCAGGACAGGAATGGTGCCCGGTGCGATCCTGATAAAAGCAGGCTCATTAGCGGATTCCGGGAATGGAATAAAAGGCTCCGGAATCCGGCCAAAATACCATCTGGTGAAATTATCATCTTCTATTGCGGGAATGTGATCCAGTGCATAAAGTGGTGGTTACTCACCTGGCACATATCTCGGAGTGACTTCCTAGCTCAGGAGCAGCCATGCTTTTTCCACCGTGCATCACGCACAGCGCACAGCGGCTTGCCGCTGCGCCGCGCCCGGCCATGCCGCTTCTCGGCTCGCCGGCCGAGTTCTACGTTAATTTCGGACAGCCGATCTACCCGTAAGCGGGCCCGCCTACCTGTCCTGCGTCCCCGCAGGCAGGCACGGGCCGTTCCCCTGAACGCTCCGCTTCCCAGATCTGTCATCTTCCCCTGCCGCAGTGCGCCCGAATGCGCCTGCCCGGATGCATGACCCTTTGACAAGGATGTCCATCATGTCGCAAAAGACCCCTGAAATGGTGCCCGAGGCCGCACCGCAGGAAAACCCGCCCGCTATCGACCGGGCCAACCCCTTCGAATTGAGCGCGTCGCTCTACAACCAGGACCTGGCACCAACCACCCGCTCCGGGCGCACCTGGAGCTCTTACAGCATCTTCACCCTGTGGGCCAACGACGTGCACTCGCTGGGCAACTACACCTTCGCCATCGGGCTCTTCGCGCTGGGCATGAGCGGCTGGCAGATCCTCGGCGCGCTGGGCATCGGAGCGGTCCTGCTCTTCGCGCTGCTGAACTTCTCGGGGTTCATGGGCGAGAAAACCGGTGTCCCTTTCCCGGTGATGAGCCGCATCGCCTTCGGCATCAACGGCGCCCAGATCCCCGCGCTGCTGCGCGGGGCCGTGGCCATTGCCTGGTTCGGCATCCAGACCTACCTCGCCGCCCAGGTCCTCGCCGTCATGGTGATTGCCGTGGCCCCGGGGTCCGCAGCCCTGGAGCAAACCAGCTTCCTGGGACTGAACGCCCTCGGCTGGATCTGCTTCGTCGCCCTCTGGGCGGTGCAGCTGGTCATCGTCAGCTACGGCATGGAGATGATCCGCAAGTACGAGGCGTTCGCTGGCCCGGTCATCCTGGCCACCTTCCTGGGCCTGGCCATCTGGATGCTCTTCGAATCGGGTTTCAACGTCTCGATGAGCACCGGCGAGTCGAAGACCGGCATCGAGATGTGGACCGCGATGTTCGGCGCAGCCGCCCTGTGGGTCTCGATCTACGGCACCTTCGTCCTGAACTTCTGCGACTTCACCCGTGGCGCATCCTCCAAGAAGGCGATCGTGAAGGGCAACTTCTTCGGCATCCCGCTGAACATGATGTTCTTCGGCGCCATCGTGGTGGTCCTGACCGGTACGCAGTTCTCCATCAACGGCCAGGTCATCACCTCGCCGTCGGATATTGTGGGCGCGATCCCGAACACCTTGCTGCTATTGCTGGCCTCCGCCGCCCTGCTGGTGCTGACCATCGCGGTGAACCTGATGGCCAATTTCGTGGCACCGACCTACGCATTGACCAACCTGCTCCCGAAGAAGCTGAACTTCCGCACCGCCGCACTGATCTCCGGAGTCATCGGTCTGGTCATCCTGCCCTGGAACTTGTACAACTCCCCCGAGATCATCAACTACTTCCTGGGCGGCCTGGGCGCGCTGCTTGGCCCGCTGTTCGGCATCATCATGGCCGACTACTGGCTGATCCGCAAAGCCCGGATCAACGTCTTGGACTTGTACCGCTCGGATGCCGAAGGCACCTACTACTTCACCCGCGGCGTGAACTACCGGGCCGTCGGCGCACTGGTGATCAGCTCGGTGATCGCACTGGTGCTGGCCTTCGTCCCTGCCTTGCACGTTGTCGGCCCGTTTGCCTGGTTCCTGGGTTCGGGCGCCGGCGCCCTGGCCTATCTGGTCTTGGCCAAGCGCCAGCACGATCTGGCAGACATCGATGGCGAGCCAATCGCCGTGGCACCAACCCATTAGGAAAACTCATGCGCATTCTGATCCTGAACGTCAACACCACGCAGTCCATGACCCGCGCCATCGGGGATTCCGCCCGGCAGGTCGCCTCGCCCGGCACCGAGATCGTCGAGCTGACCCCGGATTTCGGGGCCGACTCCTGCGAAGGCAATTTCGAAAGCTACCTGGCGGCCATCGCCGTGATGGACAAGGTGGTCCGCTACACCGAGCCGTTCGACGCGGTCATCCAAGCAGGCTACGGCGAGCACGGCCGCGAGGGCCTGCAGGAGCTGCTGGATGTCCCGGTCGTGGACATTACCGAAGCCGCCGCCTCCACGGCGCAATTCCTCGGCCACAAGTATTCGGTGGTCACCACGCTGGACCGCACGGTGCCGCTGATCGAGGACCGGCTGAAACTGGCCGGCCTGACCGACCGGCTCGCCTCGGTGCGCGCCAGCGGGCTGGGCGTGCTGGAACTGGAATCCGATCCGCAGCGCGCGGTAGCGGCCATCGTCGAGCAATCCCGCCAGGCAGTGGAGCACGACAAGGCCGAAGTGATCTGCCTGGGCTGCGGCGGCATGGCCGAGCTGGAGGAACAGGTGCGGCAGGCCACCGGCGTGCCAATTGTTGATGGCGTGCGCGCAGCGGTGACCATCGCGGAGTCGCTGGTCCGCATGGGGCTGAGCACCTCCAAGGTGCGCACCTACGCTCCCCCGCGGCCCAAGACCGTGACCGGCTTTCCCATGACTCCGGCGGCCGTCGTTCCGGCGGGTCTCTGAATGCCAAGCCAAATGGCAGGCTCAGCCCAGCGCGCTCACAGTCAGCCGTCCTAGAGTTATAAGTACCTCATGAAGGTGCGAGTGATGACAAAAGGAAACCCCGGTGCTTCGGCACCGGGGTTTTCTTCTTGCCCTGCTCTCCATCGAGGACCGGATTGGCCTAGGAGAATTCAGGCACCTTCGGCAAAGCCATGTTCTTCGAGAAGAACTCGGCCAGTTCCGCGCGGGCAGTCAACGGCAAGACCTGGGCGACATACATGTCCGGGCGGACGACAACCAGGGCTCCGGCCCGGTCGATCTTGCGCTCGGTGAAGATATCCTGATGCGGGATCGCGGCATAGACCTTCTCCCAGTCGGTGATCTGGACCTGGCCCACCTTCGGCAGGAACAGCCGTGGCACCTTGTTGATTTCCACCTCATGGTAGTCCTGCTGGTAGATCACCTTGGCGTCGAATACGCTGTCGATGTCTTGGCCCTCAGCGGTGTACGCGGTAATTGGCGAATCGGCAGAATTCTCCAGCCATTGCGCCAGCTGTTCGAGCTCTTGCCCCGATTCGTCGGCAAAGGCGTAGAGCCTCCAGCGCCCATCGGCCCGGAAGTGGTGCCCGAGCTGCACCGTGGTGGTATCGCAGACGCGGGAGACCTGCGCGGATTTGAAGCGCATGCCCACCGGGAAGCCTTCGGCCAGCTTCTGGTGCGCGGTCCCGCCGGTCAGCGTGGACAGCTCGTACTTGGTGTCGAAGCCGCCGGGGAAGTTGGCGGTCTTCACGAAGAAGTCGATGATCTCGTGCGGGCCTTCCATTTCCTCCGGGCTGCGCGACATCATCGCAGACCATTCCTTGTCGTAGTCGATGAGCTTCTGCGCAACATCCTGGCGCTCTTCGTTATAGGTCTTCAACAGCGACTCGTCGCTGCGCCCGGTGAGTACCTGGCCCAGCTTCCAGGACAGGTTCCACCCGTCCTGGATGGAAACGTTCATGCCCTGGCCGGCCTTGGCGCTATGCGTATGGCAGGCATCGCCGGCGATGAACACATGCGGGTTCAGCGATGGATCATTTTTCGCGGCGACATCATCGAAGCTCTGGGCCACCGAGTGGCGCACCTCGTAGATGCTGAACCAGGTCACCTCGCGCACATCCACCGAGTACGGGTGCAGGATGCGGTTGGCGCGGGCGATGGCTTCTTCCGCGGTGGTGGCGCGGACCTGCGCCCGGTTCTGGTCGTTCGGGGTATCCAGCGACACGTAGAAGCGAGTCAGGAAGCCGCCTTCGCGGGGAATCAGCAGGATGGATCCGTCTTTGTCGGACTGGATGCCGCTGCGCGTGCGGAAGTCCGGGAAGTCGGTGTTGGCCAGCATGTCGATCACTGCCCAGGCCTGGTCGGCAGGGTCGGTGACCACCTCGACGTCGATGCAGCTGCGCACCTTGCTCCGCGCGCCGTCGCAACCGACAACATATTTGGCGCGCACCGTGCGCTCGATGCCGTGCTCGTCATTGATGCGGACTTCTACCGGATACTCGCCGGAATCGTGGACCACCAGGTCCAGGAATTCGACACCGTAGTTGATGTTGATGCGGGCCGGGCCGTTTTCTGCGCGCTCTGCGAAGTAGTCGATCACGCGGGCCTGGTTGACGGTGAGGATCGGGAATTCGCTGACATATGCCGGCGGATCATCAGCACGGGCGCCACGGGCAATTTCGGCAGGGTTCTGCGGATGCGGACCCCAGAAGCTCATCTCGCGCATGTGCGCTGCCTCGTGCGCGATCTCGTCATAGAACTCGAAGGCCTGGAAGGTTTCGCAGCTGCGCGGGAACAGGCCGTCGGCGCGGCCCGCGGCCAGCCGCTCCGGGCGGGCTTCGATGATGCGGGTGTGGACCTCGGGATACTCGGTCAACTGGGCGGCCTGGACGATGCCGGCCGGTCCGGCACCGACAATGAGCACATCCATCGTCTCGGGCAGTTCAGCAGTACGGTTCAGTCCCGTACCTTCTGCATTCCTGATACGAGGGTTGCGGCCGACATATCCGTCGTGGTGGTACTGCATCCTGGAGCTCCTTAGCTGGGTCGCATGATCTTCAAGCAGGAACTGCACTGTCGCTGCCGACCATCCGGACAAGTTCTTCATGCCCGCTTGATTGTGATGCGGAACACGTTGAGGACTAGTAGCAAGCCTGCGCCCTTCTGCGGGGAAGCACCACGTGAATCTTCCACCCAGCGGAAGCCTTCTTTTAAATCTCCATGTATCGTATTTGACCTGGGGTTCCAATGATTCCAAGGCGCTTTCCACGGCCAGCGCCGCGGCCAGAAAAGGGCAGCAGGGTGTCCCGGGCCATCTGGCCCGGGACACCCTGCTGCGCTGCTTGCCGGCCGGTGTTCTTGCTAGCGGACCTGGCGATGGATGGACTTGTAGCTCAGGTACGCCGAGAGGCCCTCGGGCCCGTATTCGGCACCCAGGCCGGAGTCATGGCGCCCGCCAAATGGCGCCGCATGGTTCGAGGCGAAGAAATTGATGCCCACACTGCCCGAATCGATCCGGTCAGCGACCTGCACCGCATGCTGCTCGTCGGCACCGAAGACCAGGCCGCCCAACCCGAATTCGGTGTTATTCGCCAGGGCAATGCCCTCGGCTTCGTCCTGGTACTTGAGCACGGTGATCACCGGTCCGAAGATTTCCTCGCGGGATATCCTCATGTCCGGCGTGACACCGGCAAAAACGGTTGGCTCGATGAAGTATCCGCCGGCCAGCTCGGCCTCCATCGCGGCCTTGCGGCCACCTGCAACCGCCTGCGCGCCTTCGGCGTGGCCTGCCTGGAGGTACCCCAGTACCGTCTCGTACTGGCTCTTGTTGGCCGAAGGGCCGAACACGGTGCCGGCCTGCAGCGGGTCCCCTTGGGTCCCGGCGGATATCGTTGCGCGCACCGTCTCCACGACGTCGTCGTAGCGCTGCACTGGGGCCAGGATCCGGGTAGAGATGTAGCAAGTCTGCCCGGTATTGCGCATGCACGAGCGGATCAGCCGCGAACTGAGCACATCCAGATCGGCATCCGGCAGCACCAAGGCGCTGGACTTGCCGCCCAATTCCACGGTGACCGGCCGCAGCAGCTCGCCGCAGGCCGCGGCGATCTTGCGCCCCACCGGCGTCGACCCGGTGAACGCGACCTTGGAGACCAGCGGATGGCGGACCAGTTCATTGCCCATGCGCCCCGGCCCGGTGACCAGGTTGGCGACGCCCGCCGGCACTCCGGCGGCAGCCATGGCATCCATGATGATGCGGAAGGACAGCGGTGTTGGCGAAGCTGGTTTCATGACCACGGTGCACCCTGCCAGCAAGGCCGGGGCCAGCTTGATCACCATCAGGTTGATGGGGAAGTTCCAAGGGGCAATCAGCGCGCAGACCCCCACCGGATCACGGCGGACCAGGGATTCCCCGGACCCGTTCGGGAATGGGCGCAGGTCCTCGTTTTCCAGCAATGGAGCCAGCGTTGCGAAGTAGCGGAAGATTCCGGCGGCATTGGCGGCCGCTCCCCCGGTTTCAGAAATCGGGGAGCCGTTTTCCAAGGTATTGGTTAGCGACAGCTCGGTGGCCCGGGCCTCCACTTCTTCAGCGATGCGCAGCAGCAAGGCCGCACGATCCGAAGGCGAGTAGCTTCGCCACGGCTCACCGCGGAAAGCGGCGTGCGCGGCACCCACCGCGCGGTCGACGTCCTGGCTGGTGCCTGCCGGGACCGAGCCCCATACTTGTCCGGTGGCCGGATCGGTGACCTCGATGCGCTGGGTACCCGCAGAGGGAACCCATCCACCATCAATGAAATGCGTATCGACGTGGCGGTACGGGATCGCCAAGCTGTCGCGGGCGGATGCGGCCGCGCTCATCGCAGGGCCTTGGTACGCAGCAGCGACCGGGAGCGGGCCAGGTCAGCGGTGGCCATGGCCACGGCCGCCTCGGTGATCAGCTCCGGGATGATCTCGGTTTCCAGCCGGTCGGTGTAGGTGCTCGGGTCCTGGCCGAACCAGCCCGAAGCCAATGCGATGCCCGCCTGGTCGAAGCGCCACAGCCGGTCCGCGTCGCGCATCAGCGCATCTTCCAGCGAATAGGCCACCGGACGGGTGTCATGCCCATCGATGATCGCGCAGACGGCCTCGACGAACTGCGCGCCATAGCCCAGCGGCGGCAGCACGCGCCGGGCCACTTCGCAGCCCTCGCGCTCGTGCTCGTAGCGGATGTCCGCCTTGCGCCAGTCGCCGCGGAAGCCGTCGGAGATGATCTTTTCTTCATCGACGTGGGCCCAGCCGGTGTCGTGCAGCAGGGTGGAAACCAGCACCAGAGTGCGGTCCGCTTCCGGATAGGCGTCGCACAGGCGACGGGCGAAGGACAGCGAAATCGGCAGGTGGATGTCGTTGCCGCGGGCACGGGTTTCCGGTTCCACCGCGGCCCAGATCTTGTCTAGTTCGCCGTCGAAGTGCTCATCCAAGGCAATGGGCCTGGTGTTGATGGAGCCCTGCGCAGGCAGTGGCCGGGTCTCGTTCAGAGTGGTCATGATGTCCTCAGGCAATCAGGGTCTTGAGTTGGACAGCAGTATCGGCGCTGGCCTGCGGGTCGATGTTCTTCCCGGCCGCCAGGGCCTGCTTTACCGCCATGAAATCCAATGGCGCGTTCACGCAGTCGGCCGCGATGATCTGGCCTTCGCGGTAGTACAGCACGGTGAATTTCCCCTTCTGGGGTACTTCACGCTTCACCATCTTGTCGAAGCCCATGGACAAGCCGGCGATCTGCAGTTTCATGTCGGCCTGGTTGGACCAGAACCATGGGATGCCGGCGTAGGCTTCGCGCTGGCCCATCAGGGCGTAGGCGGCCACCTTGGCGTGCTCCACGGCGTTGTTCACCGATTCCAAGCGGATCCGCTCGCCTTCAGGGGCGCCGGGCACCGGGTTGGGCATATTGGCCACGTCGCCGACTACCAGCGTGTGGCCATCCGAAGCCAGGGCCGCGTGGTCGACGACGATGCCGTTATCGATGCGCAGGCCGAGTTTTTCGCCGAGCTCGGTGTTCGGGATGACGCCGATGCCGATCAGCACGATTTGCGCGTCGATCATTTCCCCGGATTCCAATTCGACGGCGCTCACGTGGCCGCTTGCGCCGTGGATCTTGCGCACCCGGGCGTCGAGGTGGATATCGAGCCCCCGTTCCCGGTGCTTGCGCAGGAAGTAGCTGCTGGTGTCCTCGCCCACGGCGCGGCCCACCAGGCGTGGCCCGTATTCCAGCACGGTGACCTTCTTGCCCATGGCCTGCAGCGAGCTGGCTGCTTCCAGGCCGATGAATCCGCCGCCAATGACCACCACGTCGGTGGCCTTCGGGGCCAGGTCCTTCAGGTGCAGGGCGTCGTCGGCGTTGCGCAGGTACACCACGCCGTGCAGTCCGCTGCCTTCTGCTTCGAAGCGGCGTGGGCGCGCGCCCACCGCCAGCGCCAGACGGGTGTACGGGTAGCGGGTGCCGGAGCTGCCCACTGCGACGCCGGAGCCATCCGCATTGGAGGCGATTTCCTCGATGCGCTCGCCCTTGACCAGGGTGACGTTGTGCTCGTCCCAGTACTCGTTGGAGCGGAAGATCAGCGACTCGCTGCCGATCTTGTCCTGCAGGAATTCCTTGGACAGCGCCGGGCGCTGGTAGGGGCGGTGGTCTTCATCCCCGAGCAGCGTGATGTGCTCGTCATAGCCCAGCGCGCGCAGCGAGATCGCTAGCTGGACGCCGGACTGGGAAGCGCCGACAATCAGCAGGCCGGTGGCTGTTTGCGCCTCTGGGGCCGGGGCGCCGGCGGTGGATACGGCGGTTGCGGTTTTCATGGCTACACCTGGGTTTCCGGGGTGGTGACGTTGATCGTTTGCCCTTCGCACATCTTGATCTGGCAGGACAGCCGCGAGTTGTCTTCACGGTCTTCCGCGGTGCCGTAGAGCATCTCGTCTTCCATCTCGCTCATTGGCTCCAGCGAATCCAGGTCATTCTCGGCAACGAAAACGTGGCAGGTGGCGCAGGATAGCGAGCCGCCGCATTCGCCAACGATGCCTTCGACACCGTTGCGTACAGCGGTTTCCATCACCGAGTCGCCGGTGTTGGCCTCGATGCTGCGTGCATTGCCTTCGAAATCAGTGAAATTTATTGTCGCCATGATGATCACTCCTAATTTGGTGATTGAAGTCTTGTCCGATGAAGCATGAATCAGATGAATTGGCGTCCGCCGTCAACGACGAGCGTCTGCCCGGTGATGAAGGAGGAGTCCTGTCCGGCCAGGAAGAGCGCGGCTCCGACAATATCGGCGGGCTGGCTAGCCCGCTTCAGCGCCCCGCGGTCCACGCCGTAGCTGGCCGCGTCTTCCATCAGCCCCAGGCTTGCTTCGGTGAGGGTGAACCCCGGCGCGATGGTGTTCACGGTGATTTCCCGCCGGCCCAGTTCCTTGGCCATCACCCGGCTCAGGGCGATGACGCCGCCCTTGGAAGCCACGTAGTGGGCCCACTGCTCGGAGCCGGAGTACACGGTGGCGCTGGCCAGGTTGATCACCCGTGATCCGGCGGCCAGGAACGGGGAGACCGCGCGGGTGACCATCCAGGGGCCCTTGAGGTTCACGCCCATGACCTTGTCCCATTCGCCGGGGTCGATGTCCTCGAACAGCGAGCGGGTCACGGTGGCGTAGATCGCGGCGTTGTTGATCAGCACGTCGATGTGCCCGCCAGCGAATTCGGCGGCGCCGTCCGCCATCTTGTCGGTGGATTGCGGGTCGGTGACATTTACTTCGAAGGCCGCGGCCTGCCCGCCGGCCTCGCGAACCAGCTGCACGGTCTGCTCGGTGCCCGCTAGGTCGATGTCGGCGGCGGCTACCCGGTAGCCGCGTTCGGCGAACCCGAGGGCGAAGGCCCGGCCCAGTCCGCCGGCGGCTCCGGTGATCAGCACCGTTGGTGAGCTGCTCATGGATCGTGCCTTTCAACAGAAGAAAAGATTCTTGGTGGGATGGGTGCCGGCCCTTGGGGGCTGGGCCGGCACCCGGGGGTATTCCTGGTTTGGGGTACCAGGAAGGTCTTAGCCGTGGTTGTGCGAATGGGCTCCGGGCCCGGTCAAGACGGGGCTGTCCACCAGGATTTCCACGGTTCCCTTGCCGCCATCCACCCGAAGGCGGTCGCCGGTCTTGATGGTGGTCGATGCGCTGCCGGTACCGGTCACGGCTGGCAGGTCGTATTCACGGCAAACGATCGCCGCGTGGGACATCATGCCGCCGATGTCGGTGACCGTTGCCTTGATCTTGCCGAAGATCGGTCCCCAGCTCGGCGCAGTGATCGGCGCCACCAGGATTTCGCCCGGCTGGATCTGGCCCAGGTCGTCGGCGTGCATGATCACCCGTGCCACGCCCTCGACAGCGCCTGGCGAGGCGGCCATGCCCTTGAGGACGTTTTCCTGGGCATCCTCGTCATTGCCCAGCCACGACTGCACCTGTTCGGTGGTGATGCCCCACAGCATGCGGGTGAATGGCTCGGTGATCGATTCCGGCGGGGTGTTCAGTGCCGGTGCCGGGCGTGCGGTCTTCAGCGCGTCGACGATCTGGCGGCGCTTGGCGATCTTCTTCGGCAGGGCTACCGCGGCGATAGGCTCGCCGGCGCCGATGCCGAAGGAGGTGACCAGATCGAAGATGACATCGCGCAACTCGTTGCGGCCCAGGTAGAGCAGGTCTTCGGGATCCTCGAAGACCCCGGCATCGGCCATCATCCGCGAGAGCTCGCGGACCTTGCGCCAGAAGACGCCCATGGTCCAGTGCTCGATGTAGAAGTTGTGGTTCTCCACGTAGGGGTAGGCGGTAGCAGCCAGCGAGCGCTTGGCCTCGAAGACCTGCGCGGTTTCGGCATCCAGGAGGTCAGTGTATTCGGCGACAATGCGGTCTTTCTCCGCGATCAGCTTTTCGGTGGGGCGCAGGATCTGCGCACCTTCCCCTACGCGGCGGATGTAGTCGGCGATGAAGCTCAGCGGGATCTGCGGGTGCTCGTTCCAGTACTTGTCGTGGCCGTAGAAGCCGTTGCCGATGGTGAAGTTGAACCATGGCTCGTGGGCTGCTTCCCACTGCGCGATCCAGCGTTCGCCGCCTGGGGCTGCGGCGATGGCCGCCAGGGTGGCCTGCGGGTCATCGGTGTTGGAGAACAGATCCGACAGCTTCAGTTCAACCGCCAGCAGGGCCAGCGACTTGAGCTCGTCATCGGGCTTGAACAGCTCCATGTCCACGCCCTGCACCATGGTGGCGATGGACTGGTCGGGGATGTTCGGGAAGACTTCCTTGCAGAAGTTGAAGAAGTCCAGGTAGGCGATGTAGCCCAGGTTCAGGAACTCGAAGTGGTACTGCCAATTCTGGTAGGTGAGCGAGATCAGCCGGTCGTAGTTATCCAGCAGGATCTGCGAGCCGTCCTTGCCCACGCCGTTCTCGATGTCCTGGAACGGAACAATTTCAGGCAGCGGGTCGAAGCGCAGTTCTTCCATGTCCGCGATGGTGCCCTTGACCTTCTCGTGCCAGGCCGCCAGCTTGTTTTCCCAGTCGCCGAAGTAGTGGCCGATGCGCGCCTCGAATTCCGGGACGCGGGCCGCGATCTGGTCCTCGGGCACCGGTATCGGGGACATGTACAGGTAGCCTAAGTGCACGCGGAAGTCGATGCCGTTGGCATTCGGGATCATCAGGTGGCGGGCGTTGTACTGGCCCAGGCACTTGACCGCGAATTCGCCGCCAATGGTCTCGAAGGGCTTGAAGACCGTTGGCCAGTGCGAGGAGTCGCAGAACCAGAACTTGGCATCTTCTTGTTCCTTAAGCTCGTCTTGGAACACCAGGTAGTACGGGTAGATCTCTTCCCATCCTTCGGCACCTGCTGGTACCGGCAAATCGGATGGCTTGGGGAACGACTTCATTGTCATGGTCATGCACCCTTTCAAGGGGTAAGGGAAAGCGCGGGTGGAAAACTTCAGTGCGTGCTAGCCGCTGATCCTGGTCAGCGATGCGGTGATGGAGCCGAATCCCGGGGAGGATGAGTAGCCGGTGCTCTTGGGCTTGGCTTCGGTGGCCTTGGCCGAGTGGACCGTTTCCGGCCGGGACTGCAAAAGCAGCAGGTTTTCGCCGTCGGGCAGATCCGCGTCGATCGCCCATTCGATATCCTGCGGCGCCTTGTAGTGCTTCTCGGCGCGCTTGGCCAGCTGGGCCACGGCGGCCAGCTCGTTGTCGGAGAGGCAACGCACGTTGCGTCGTGCTTCCTCGACTTCGCGTTCCACCAGGGTGTTGGTGGCCGCATCGGGGACCATCTCGGCATGCTTGTCGCCGACATGCTCATGGATCACGGCCAAGGTGACCTTGTCCAGCTGGATGTTATCCGGGGTGACGGTGCCCGAGACGACCATTTCGCCAACTCCCCAGGATGCGTCCACGGTGATCTTGGAGCGGTCGCCGTTGGTCGGATCCAGGGTCATGGCCACGCCTGCGGTCTTGGCATTGACCATCTTCTGCACGACCACCGCCATGCACAATCCTTCATCGGGGATCTCGTTCTTGATGCGGTAGATGATCGCACGGGTGGTGTACAGCGACGCGAAGCATGCGCGGATGTGCTCTGCGACCTGGGGGTAGCCGTTCAGCCAGAGGTAGGTGTCCTGCTGTCCGGCGAAAGAAGCATCGGGCAGGTCCTCCGCGGTGGCCGAGGAACGCACCGCCAGCGGCACTTCGCTTTCAAAGCGGGACTGCAGCTGCGCGTAGGCCTCCTTGGTTGCGTTGCCCAGCTCGGCGGGAACCGGACGGGAGAGGATGATTTCGCGGATGGCCGCGCTGGCGGCGTCCGCCGCCTGGACATCCTCCGGGTCCAGGCCCTTGAGCTGCTGAGCAATCGCCTCGGAGAGCCCGGAGTGCATGAAGGTGCGGAAGGCCTGGGTGTTGACCACGAATCCCGGGGGCACCGGCATGCCCGCGGCGGTCATGGTGACCAGGGAAGCCCCCTTGCCGCCCAGGGAGTCGAGGGTCGGCGCCTTGCCGCCGTCGAAGAACTCAATGAATTCGTTGCTGCTCATCTCTAGGCCTCTTTCAGCGAATCGGGATCCGCGTTCAGCGTGACATTCACGAAGTCCGGGACGCGGAAGGAAATGTTCTTGCGGAAGGTGATGGAATCCCCGTCCACCAGTTCGAGCTGCGGCAGTGCGCTGGTCAGTTCTTCCAGCGCGATCTTCGCCTGCAGCTTCGCGAGCATATTGCCCAGGCAGTAGTGGATGCCGAAACCGAAGGACAGGTGGTCGCGGGCGTTGGCACGGGTGATATCGAAGTCCTCGCCGTTCTCGAAGCGGGCCTCGTCGCGGTTGGCCGAGCCCATCAGCAGCAGGATCTCTGCGCCCTGCGGGATCTGCACGCCGGCGATTTCGGTGTCCGCCAGGGCCTTGCGGCGCCAGCCGACAATGGAGCCGGAGTAGCGCAGCACCTCGTCGATGGCCTTGGGGATCTGCTTCGGTTCGGCGACGAGCGCTTCCCACGCGTCGTGGTGCTCAAGCAGCACGCGCACGCAGTTGGAGATCAGCGTCGTGGTGGTCTCATGGCCGGCGAAAAGCAGCGAGTAGAGCAGCGAGGCGATTTCGTGGTCGGAAATCTCTGCGCCTTCGCGCTGCGCCTTGACCAGATCGGTGGTGAGGCTGTCGCGCCCGGTTCCATGGGCTTCGGCGACCAGCTTCTGGCATTCGTCCCAGTATTCGACGAGGTTGTGGGCGTGCGGGATCTGCTCCTCGTCGCTCAAGTCCCCCCAGGTCATGGCCGCGCGGGAGTCGCTCCAGCGCTTGTAGGTGTCGACCTTGGAGATATCTGCGCCGATCAGGGTCACGATGGTGATGGTCGGCAGCGAGTAGGCCAGGTCGGTAACGATTTCCGCGTGGCCCTCGCCGCGGGCGAGCATTTGCTCGATGGCGCTGCGCACGTTCTGGCGGATCATTGGCTCCAGGGCCTTGAAGCGCCTGGGGGTGAACGCCTTTTGCGCAATCGCGCGGATGCGGGTGTGCTCCGGCGGGCGGCGGGCGGAGAGTCCGGAGTAGGTGGTGAATCCGCCCTCGTCCATGATCCTGGCAGCCTGCGGGCCGCGCTTGCGGACCGGGGCCTGCGCATTCTCCGAGGAGAAGGTCTCCCAGTCCTCGAAGACGGCCTTCACATCGTCATAGCGGGTCAGAACGTACAGGCCGGTTCGCTCGTCGAACATGACCGGCTGTTCGCTGCGCATCTTCGCGTAGGACGGGAAGGGATTCTCCATCGCAAACGGCTCGTACCCGTGATGGCCTGCCGGCGCTTCGGCGCCGAAGCCCATGGGGCATCCGCCCGAGATGGCTGGGGTGCTCGTCATGGAACTGCTCCTTGGGAAATCGATGATGCACGGTGTTTCCCGTGCCGCATTCACTAACCCAAGTGTTACCCACGCCACACCCCAAGCAAAGACTGGTCTTCCATCCAGTGGAAGCTGTCTTTCTCCGGGCCCTTATCCTTCTTCCGAGAGGTCTTCCTCGGGAACATTCATGTCGGGGCCGGATATGATGCCCAGCAATGTTTCCAGCGGAATATGCACGGTCGCGGCTTCCAGGCGCTGGGAGGTTCCATGGAGCACCGGCAGGAAGCGGTCCATGTTCGCGGCGTGGGAGGTCGGAATGACCAGCCCGATGGAGCAGCCCAACCGGCCGGTATGGAATACCGGCACCGCTATCGACGAGGTACCCAGCCGGACTTCCTCATTGGTGGTGGCATAGCCGTTCTCACGGACCCGGCCCAGCTCCTCGCGCAGCTGCTTTGCGGAGCTGCGGGTATGCGCGGTCATCTTCTGCAGCGGCAGTTCCAGGTACGCGTCGGCAACCCAGGGTTCGGAGAATGCCAGGATGACCTTGCCCACGGCGGTCGCGTGCAGCGGCAGGCGTCCGCCAACGCGCGAGGCCCGTGCAATGCGCTTGGTGCCATAGACGCGGTCGATATACAGCGTCATGTTCCCATCCCGGATGGCCAGCTGGCTGGTCTCACCGGTCAACGAGAACAGGTCCTGCACATAGGGCCGGGCCGTATCGCGAAGTTGCCGGCCGGTGTTCTGGGCTATCGCCCACAGCCGCAGGCCCAGCTGGATGCCGCCGTTGGCCGAGCGGCTGAGCATCCCGGACTCGACAAGCTCGCCAACCAGGCGGTGGGTGGTGGATAGCGGCAGGTCCGCCGCCACGGAGATCTCGGTCAGGCTCAGCGATCTCCTGGTCGTTTCGAATGCGGCCAGGATCGCCAGGATCTTCGATGTGACGCTGCGCCCTGGCTGCGAACTGCCACCGGCCATTGATGCCTCCTGTAGGAAATCTGCTCATGCCCCTCGTTGCACGTGCCGCCAAGGCCCACACTAGTCCCCTTGGCCCGATGCGCCATGGCCCCGGCGGTCCAGGGCGCCTGGCCGCCGGGGGAAGTGGCAGCTACCGGCCGTCGAGCAAGAGCCGCTGCGGCAGCATGTTGGCACGCTCCACCGCGATGAATCCGCTGGCCATGCTTCGGGCCTGCTCGGTAAAGAGATGTCCGGCAACCCGCGATTCCACCAGCGTGAAAGCCTGGCTGCGGGTCAGGCCGAACCAGTCCATGATGGTATCCAGCCCATGGCCGGTCAGCCTCCATAGCTTGTCCGCGTCCTTGACCAAGGAATCCTCGATGCTGGTGGATTCCTTGCGGGAGTCGTGGCCGTCGATGATGAATACGATGCGCTCGATATCCGCCGATGCCACGCCCTGGCCCGCCAGCAGCCGCCTGGCCAGCTTGGCGCCTTCCTTTTCATGCTGCAGCACCAGCTCGGCATTGCCCGCACCCGGTGCGATCGCGCCCAGCACGAGGGCCGGATCCACGGCAGACCAGCCGATATCGTGCAGCAGCATGGCCGGCAGCACGATATTGGCATCGGCTTGCGGGTGATGGCCCAGCAGCTGCTGGGCCAAGGACACCGAATACAGGGTGTGCGCATCATTGCTCCGGACCGCGAGAAGCTGCTTGGCGTCCTCCCACAGCTTGTCCAGCAGCGGGTACTGCTCGAACAGGGCAGGTCCGGCGCTCCCGATCCTGTTCGAGACATCGCGCCCGTAGTGATTCGCAGCGGGTTCTAGTTTGGTCATGGGCACATGATCCCACCGCTTGCCCGCAGGCAGAAGGCCCCGCATCCACTCAGTGGAAGCCGCGGAACTTTCATCCGCAGACGCAGAACAGCCCTGCCCCCGTTGCGGAGGCAGGGCTGCGGCTGCGCTTTACTAGACGATCGCTTCCACGATCGGCATGTTGCCGTTGTAGAAGTTCACGGTGGAGCGGCGTGCTGCATTATTGGCCACCACATGGGTGATCACTTCGGCGACGTTCTCGCGCGAGGTCTGCGATGCCTCGCCTTCAACGTCCGCTCCGCCCACCTTGCCCGCCTTGTCAGCCAGCGCCACGCGCTGGCTGGCCGGTTCCAGGGTCAGCGCCCCCGGGCCCAGGATCGTGTAGTCCAGCTCCGTGCCGCGCAAGTACGCGTCGGCGTCGTGCTTGGCCTTGGCATAGGTGTAGAACGAGTTGGCCGGATCCAGGCTGCCCACATCCACCAGGGCGCGGCTGTAGGAGACCATCACGAAGCGGTCCACGCCGGCCTGCTTGGCGGCCTGCATGGAACGCACCGCGGCGTCATAGTCCACGGCGCGGGTGCGATGCTCGTTGCCGCCACCGGCACCTGCGGAGAAGACGATGGCGCTGGCACCGGAAAAGGCCTGGGCCAACTGGTCCACGCCAGCGCTTTCGATGTCGATGACTACTGGGGTGGCGCCCGTGGCGCTGATGTCGGCTGCATGCTCCGGGTTGCGGATC
Organism: Glutamicibacter sp. NPDC088483; assembly: GCF_044753145.1. Classification (NCBI taxonomy): domain Bacteria; kingdom Bacillati; phylum Actinomycetota; class Actinomycetes; order Micrococcales; family Micrococcaceae; genus Glutamicibacter; species Glutamicibacter sp. NPDC088483. The sequence continues at coordinate 371,976 of NZ_JBIVMP010000004.1, read as the reverse complement.
AGCGAGTTGACCGCGTAGCCGCGCCCAACCAGCTTGGGCGCTGCCAGCAGGGCAACCTTCCCATGTCCGCCAATGAGAACTACTCGATTTTCTTCAGCCATGAACTGCTCCTTCTGATCGATGCTCGTATTCGGCACAACAAGGCCTGCCACGACCCTATTCCCGGCGAGCTTCGGCGACGACTTTCTGAGTGCCAGCTTGATAGCGGTCATTTCGGCTGGCAATGGGCGTACGCTCGGGTTCATAGAATTCGCACTCGACCCAGGATGAAGCTCATGAAGCAGAGAACCTTGAACTTGGAACTGAGCAATGACCAATTCGCGGACCTGGCCAATGCGCTGGAGGACCACCGGGACTATTTCAAGAAACGCGCCGATGAAGCAACGCTCGGCTTCGGGCTCGATACCGGCTACTGGCAGTCCCGTGCTGCCGAAGTCGAAGAGCTGCTCCAACTAGTCCTCAGCTCCGCCAAGCACGATCAGCATTAGCCCCGCCCCATCCCCACCCAAGGAGCCAGCATTTTGCCCGCCGGAATTTTCACCATTGGACATTCGGCACGATCCATCGAGGATTTCCTCGCACTGCTAACGCAGTACGGAATCACGAATGTTGTGGATGTCCGCAAACTGGCCGGCTCCCGCAAATTCCCGCAGTTCAATGCGGATGCCTTGGAAGCCTCCTTGAGCACGGCGGGAATCAGCCTGCACCGCGAGGAAGCGCTGGCCGGCAGGCGTCCTGTGAGCCGAAGCGTCGATTTCGCAGTCAACGCATGGTGGACGAACCGCAGCTTCCATAATTACGCCGACCATGCCCTCGGGGAGGATTTCCTGCAGGCGCTCCAGCGGCTGCAGGCGCGGGCCGCCGGCCAGAAGACCGCGATCATGTGCGCCGAAGCTGTATGGTGGCGTTGCCATCGCAGGATCATTGCTGATCATCTGCTGGCCCGCGGTGCCGAGGTATTCCACATCATCGATGGGCATCCGGCCAAACCTGCCGAGCTGAGCCCGGGCGCGGTGATCGACCAGCAGTCGCGGATCACCTACCCGGCAGCCTGATACCGGCGCGCAAATCGGGCATCAATGGCAGCATCTGCGCCATGGCTCGGCTCATGCAATGAGCTGGAGGTGCAATTCATTACGCTGCCTGACGCAGCTTCCTCCATGCCTTCGGACACTAATTAAACAAGGCCGATGATCGTTATTTCTCCCTGAAATAGCCCAGTCAGCTGGGGCAAGCCTCATCAAGAGCCGCATTTGCGGACGGTTCCGGCCTTCAATTCGCGCATTTGGGTGACCTAGCTAACATAAGAGCCGTTTGGCTTAATTCGCTCAGATAAGGCTAAGCTAATTATCAGATCATTCAATAGCGCAACCAACGCCGGTTGCTGTCCGAAGAAGGAATACATGTCCTCCATGAAGCTTCGCGCTGCCGCACTGCTGAGCATCGCCGCACTGTCCCTGACCGCTTGCGGTTCCGCTACCGATACGGCAGCTGAGGCCAAGGCTGGCGACACCAAGACCGTCACCATCACCGACAATGAAGGTGAGAAGAAGATCGAGGTTCCCGCGAAGTCTGTCGTTGCCACCGACAACCGCACCTTCGAGACCTTGGATTCCTGGGGCATCAAGCTCACCGCAGGCGCTGTCTCGCTGATGCCGGACACCATCTCCTACACCAAGGACGAGAAGGTCCTGGACTTGGGCAGCCACAAGGAACCGAACCTGGAATCAGTTGTCACCGTCGACCCTGACCTGATCATCAACGGCCAGCGCTACACCCAGCACGCCGCGAAGTTCAAGGAACTGGCTCCGGAAGCCGCCATCATTTCGCTGGACCCACGCGAAGGCGAGCCATTTGACGCTGAGCTGGAACGCCAGGTCACCACCCTGGGCGAGATCTTCGGCAAGCAGGCCGAGGCCAAGAAGCTCGTTGAGGACTTCGAAGCCGCCGAGAAGCGCGTCACCGATGCCTACGACAAGGACCAGACCGTCATGGGCCTGATCGCCTCGGGCGGCGAGCTGGGCTACTCGGCTCCTACCACCGGCCGCACCGTCGGCCCGATGTTCGACTTCCTGGGCCTGACCCCGGCGCTGAAGCTCGACGAATCCTCCACCGACCACGAGGGCGACGACGTTTCGGTCGAAGCCATCGCCAAGTCCAACCCGGACTGGATCATCGTCATGGACCGCGACGCAGCGGTTGAAGCCGACGGTGCGGACTACCAGCCGGCAAAGGACCTGCTGGAGAAGTCCGAGGCGCTGCAGAATGTCACCGCCTCGAAGGAATCCCAGGTTGTCGTCATGCCTGCTGACACCTACACCAACGAGAGCATCCAGACCTACACCGAGTTCCTGAATACTTTCGCTGACGCGCTGGAAGCTGCCAAGTAGCATTCCGGACACCCCAGCCAGCTAGTGGCGAAGCCGTATTCCGGCTTCGCCACTAGAGCTGTTTTCCCACCACTTATTTCCACGGCGGCATAATGACAAGCACGACCTCCCCAGCCCGGACCAAGAGCAAGGCCCTTTCCGGAAAACTCGCATTGGGCATCCTCGCAGTACTGGTGCTGCTGGCGTTCTCCCTGTTCACCGGCGTCTACGACATCTTCGGCATGGACGACGGCGCCATGATGTTCGCCGTCACCCGCATTCCGCGCACCCTTGCGCTGGTACTGGCCGGAGCGGCCATGGCCATGAGCGGATTGGTGATGCAGCTGCTGACCCAGAACCGCTTCGTGGAGCCGACCACCACCGGCACCACCGAATGGGCGGGCCTGGGCCTACTGACCATGCTGGTGCTTTTCCCCAGCGCGTCGCTGCTGGCCAAGATGAGCGTCGCGATTGTCTTCGCCTTCATCGGCACCATGATCTTCTTCCTGTTCTTGCAGCGCATTTCGCTCAAGGCCTCGCTGACCGTGCCGATCGTGGGCATCATGCTCGGTTCCGTGGTCGGCGCCTTCTCCACCTTCTTCGCGCTGTCCACCGACAAGCTGCAGTCCATGGGCATCTGGCTGGCCGGCTCCTTCACCTCGGTGATCCGCGGGCAGTACGAGGTGCTGTGGATCGTGGCCATCGTCGCCATTGCCATCTACATCGTGGCCGACCGCTTCACCGTAGCAGGGCTCGGCGAGGAAATCGCCACCAACGTCGGGCTGAATTACCGCCAGGTGATGCTGCTGGGCACCGCGCTGATCGCGGTCGCCACCGGCGTGGTCACCGTGGTCATCGGCAACCTGCCATTCCTCGGCCTGATCGTGCCGAATATCGTCTCGATGGTCCGCGGTGACGACCTGCGCAGCAACCTGCCCTGGGTCTGCCTGCTGGGCATCGCGATCACCACGGTGTGCGACCTGATCGGCCGCACCATCATCATGCCTTTCGAGATTCCGGTCTCGCTGATCCTGGGCGTGCTCGGCGCGGCCGTCTTCATCTTCCTGCTTCTGAGGCAGCGTAAAGTTGGCTAATCTCATGACTCACCCCGCTTTGGGCATCCACCGCTCCGCCCGTTCTGCCGGGCCGTTGCCCACCAAGAAGGTCCGCAAGCGCTACTGGATCACCCTGTCCATCATGATCGGGCTGGCCCTGTTCTTCGGGATCGGCTTGCTCGCCTGGGATAACCCCATGCCATTTGGCTCCGACGGATTCTGGATCATCGCCAAGCTGCGCGCCAGCAACATCCTGACCATGGTGATCGTGGCCGCCTGCCAGTCCATCGCCACGGTGGCTTTCCAAACGGTGACCAACAACCGCATCATCACCCCGTCGATCATGGGCTTCGAAGCCTTGTACCGGGTGGTGCAGACCGGTGCGATCTTCGTGCTGGGCGTTGCCGGGGTGACCTTCTTCACCGGTGTCAGCCAGTTCGTCCTGCAAGTGGCGATCATGGTGGGCCTCTCGGTGGCGCTGTACGGCTGGCTGCTTTCGGGCAAGCTGGGCAACATCCAGATCATGCTGCTGGTGGGCATCATCATCGGCACCGGGCTGGGCTCGATCTCGACCTTCATGCAGCGCCTGCTGACCCCGAGCGAATTCGATGTCCTCACCGCACGCCTGTTCGGCTCGATGGCCAACGCCGACATGAGCTACATGCCGGTGGCCATCCCGCTGGTGGCCATTGCCGGCGGCTACCTGGTGCTGTCCTCGAAGAAGATGAACATCCTGGCCTTGGGCAAGGAAACCACCATCAACCTGGGGATCAACCACCGCCGCGAGGTCATGAAGACCTTGTTCTTCGTATCGATTCTCATGGCGGTCACCACCGCACTGGTGGGCCCGCTGACCTTCCTCGGCTTCCTGGTGGCCACCTTGGCCTACCAGCTGGCGGACACCTACGACCACCGCTACATCTACCCGATGTCCTTCCTCATCGGCTTCGTGGTCCTGGCCGGCGCCTACTTCGTCATGAAGAACATCTTCTACGCAGAAGGCGTGGTCGGCATCATCATCGAAGCCGTCGGCGGCATTACATTCCTGATCTTCATCCTGCGAAAGGGCCGGCTGTGATTACCCTCAATTCCGTCAGCAAGAAGTACAGCTCCACGGTCTCCATCGGCCCGGTCAGCTTGGAAATCCCCACCGGCGGCATCACCGCCCTGGTAGGCCCGAACGGCGCCGGCAAGTCCACCATGCTCACCATGGTCGGGCGCCTGCTGGGCATCGACCAGGGTTCCATCGAGGTCTCCGGCTACGACGTATCCAAGACCAACTCGAAGGATCTGGCCAAGATCGTCTCGATCCTGCGCCAGGAAAACCACTTCGTGACCCGCCTGACCGTGCGCCAGCTGGTGGGCTTCGGCCGCTACCCGCACTCCAAGGGCCGGTTGACCCAGGCCGATGAAGAGATCATCTCGCGCTCCATCGACTTCCTGGACCTGGGCGAATTGGAACGCCGCTACCTCGATGAGCTCTCCGGAGGCCAGCGCCAGCGCGCCTACGTGGCCATGGTCCTGGCCCAGGACACCGACACGGTGCTGCTCGATGAGCCGCTGAACAACCTGGACATGAAGCACTCGGTAGTGATGATGCAGCATCTGCAGCGCGCTGCCCGCGAGCTGAACCGCACCATCGTGATCGTGCTGCACGACATCAATTTCGCCGGCCACTACGCCGACTACATCTGCGCAATGAAGCAGGGCAAGGTCGTCGAGTTCGGCACCCCTGATGAAATCATGTGCGATGAGGTGTTGACCAAGGTCTTCGAAACCCCGGTAAAGGTCATCCCGGGCCCCAATGGCCCGCTGGCGGTTTACTACTAGGCAACGCCATGAACACCAAAAGTTGAGCCCCATGAACGACAACTAGTTCATGGGGCTCAACTGCATCCATTCACCCGCACTGCGGGCCCTGCTTTTGCTATTGCTTGGACTTCCCCAGCGCATTGATCGCGTCAACCATCGTCACGCCCGGATGCTGACGGCGGTATTCCTTCACATCCCGGGGTGAGAGCCCCTGTGCATCGACGGTGATTTCTTGGGGCTTCGGACTACCAGTCCAACCCCAAAGCATCAAGGTCCAGCTGCCTACGAGCAACCCCCAGGTAGGTTCCTCCGACAGCGCCATGAGCAGAATAGCGGCGGTTGCCAGCGCCAAAAGAACACTGGTGCGCGTTGATTTGCCCATGGGACCGCCTAGCTCGTTGGGGTGGTGCTGTTCCCTTCCAGCCTTTCAAAGAACACACCGGTGATCAAGGATCCATCCCTCATCCTTTAGCAGGAGGCCTGGGCCGTCCATTCCTCAGCCAACAGCGCGTAGCCCACGGAATCCATCCATTCACCGCTGCGATGCAGGCTGTCCTTGCGGCCATGGAATTCCCTGCGCATCCCCAAACGCTCCATCAGTCTCCATGATGGCTCATTGGCGGCAAAGCATTCGGCAGTAACCCTGCGCAGGCCAAGCGGGCCGAAGCACAGGCCCATGGCAGCGGCAACGGCTTCGGTGGCGTAGCCCTTGCCACCGAAGGAGGGATCGAAGCTCCAGCCGAGGTTGCCCTCAACGCCCTTGGCGTGCTGCTCAATTTCGCTTTGCCCCCAGCCATCCACGATATCCAGCATGACCGTGCCAATCAGCTGGGTCCCCTGCCCGGTGTCCAGTTCCACAGCCAGGTTCCTCAGCGGATAGTCCTTCGCGAAGAACAGCGAACGGAATTCTTCCACGGTTGCTGGGCCAGCGGTAATCCACTGGGTGACATCGGCAAGCTGCCGGTAGCGCCAGAGGTCTTCCACATCAGCCGAATTCACGCGACGCAGGGACAGGCGTTCAGTGCGTACCGGCCAGCTGATCTTTTTCAGCGCATCTTCCATTCCCCAAGCCTAGCCCTACGGTTTCCAGGCGGTCCTGGCCCTACGGTTTCCAGGCGGTCCTAGCCGCCACGTTCGCTCGACTGGGATCTGCCTGGTCTTGTCGATGATGGCCTTCGTAGCGGAGGGCGCCTTGCATGCCAAGCTGGATGATTCGCGCTGCACCTGGCCCCGCGCTGTCCTGGGCACTGCAGGTTCTCACCGGCATCATGCAGGCGTTGCGGCAGAAGGAAACGGGCGGGATCCATAAGGATCCCGCCCGTTCCCATTAGCCAGCGCCATCAGGCTGCAGGCAGTTCAGCGGATGCCCCTAGTCGCGTTTGCTGCTGACAAAACCCCAAATGACCAGGACCAGCAGCGAGCCGCCGATGGCCAGCAGCCAGGTGGACAATGACCAGAACTCGCTCACTCCGACACCGAAAACTGCCGAGCCAATCCAGCCTCCCAGCACCGCCCCGACCACGCCGAGCAGTAGCGTGGCAAGCCAGCCGCCTCCCTGCTTTCCGGGCTTGATTGCCTTCGCGATCGCACCGGCAACGAGGCCAAGGATGATCCAACCGATTATTCCCATGCATTCCTACTTCCCCAAGAGATGCGGCACGATGCCCGTGCCGTTAATGGCTATTTCTTGTTTTCCTGGGCCGGCTCAGATGAGCACGGCCTTATTCGAATCCTGCTTTTCCGGCTTCTGGAAGCTGAACGAGATGTGCTTGCGGGAGAAAGGCACCCCCAGCACCATTTCAAGGTCAGGTACCACGCGGCCATTGACCAGCTCGATCCCTCGATTCGCCGGAGCGTCGGCGCGCAGGGTGAATCGCGCATAAAGCACGGGTTCAGCTGCATTGCCGCCAATTCGAACGTTCGCATCCACGATTTCCGGTTGCGTTCGAGCGGCCGTTTCCGCGGCTTTGGCTATTACCGAAGTCTCGATCTCGCTGACTCCTTCGCTGCTCGATTCGTATCTGAATTCATGCGCCGATGGGCGGCGCGGAATGGCAGTGATCAGCACCGCCAGCGAGAGCACGATGCCGGCAATTCCGAGCGCGAGTCCCAGTGGCAGCAGGTACTGCTGATCGATCGGCAGGCTGCTGGCAATCCGGGCTTGGCCGAGGCCAGCGCCTTGGCCAAGCCCCCACCAGACTGCTGCGAGGCCCGAGGCACCGGCCGCCAGCAGGACCAAACCGAAGATCGCCAGAATAAGTCGTTGGCGCACCACATGCGTTCTGAACATTTCTAGTTTCCCCCTCGGCGTTGCACTGAGACCTTGACCTTGGGAGCGCGTTGCAATGGCAACCCGTCGATCACGCGCTGCGCCCGCGCCTGCGCGTTTTCCCGCACGCGCTGAACCGAGTGGGCTGGAGTCTGCACGGTAACCTGGACCAGGGCCGGGCTGGTTTTCACGCTTGCGCGGGTCACCGAATCGGTTCGCTCGACCTCATGCCCCACCAAGGTTGATATTCCACGGCATGAGATTGCCTGTTCCGACCCCGCTGAAGGATCATCGGTAGTCAGCAGGATGCTCTGCCGGGGCCCTGGAATGAGCGCGCTGAGCAACAGCAGCAGACCGAGCACCGCAAGAACCACCATGGCGATCACTGCCAGGTTGTCATTGAAGCGCAAGTTGCTGACCGCGTTAATGCCCTGCTGGGCAAAACCGGGCCATTGTCCGCTGGTCAAACGCAGCAGGCAGGATAGCGCCAGGAGAATGCTCGTGGCCAACACGACGATGAAGCTGATCATCAAGGCCAGGGTGCGGGCACTGCGAACGTGCCAGAACCTGCTCATCGCAGCCTCCTGTTGCTAGTTCCTTCATCCGGCGTTGACATCCAGCTCACCCGTATATCGGTTTGCACCTGCTCAACGCCCAGATACTTGCGCAGATCAGCCGCAACCATGTTCCGCACGTCTTCGCAGGCTTGCTGGACATTGCTCGGATAGCTCAATCCAAGGTCCAAATCGACCACCACTGCACTTCCAAGCACCTCGGCCTTGGCCTTGGGCCGGCTGTCAAAATCCTTGTACTTGCCCAGCCCCAGGATCCCACCCGCGGCAGAGCCGACAACTGGCACCTTATAGGCTGCTTGGGCAGCGATTTTTGAATAGACGGCCGTGTTCACCGTGGTGCTTCCACGGCTAGAGGACAGCTCTGCCATCTGCTTCACCGCCGACGTTTGCTGAACACTTGGCCGAGGTCAACCCTGTCCTGCAAAAGCCATCCGACTCCAGCGCCGATGATGGCAAAGAATGCCACCACCACGAACTGCGTGAATGATCCGAAGGCAATCAGCAATCCGGCTAGGCAGCCGATGGCCAAACCCCACTTGACGTGTAACATGTTCTGCTCCTTAGATGAGGACAGTTATTTCAGGCCATCGCGGGGCTCGGCGTCATCGTCATCGTCTTCCGGCAGGTGCACGTCGGTGACTTCAATGTTTACCTCGATGACTTCCAGACCGGTGGCGCGTTCAACCTGGGCGATGATATTCGAACGGATCTCGTTGGAGACCTCAACGATCGAGAACCCGTAGGAAACAACGATCGACACGTCGATGGCGGTCTGCTGCTCGCCCTTTTCGACGCTCACGCCTCCGGCCGCGTTGGCTTGGGCACCGGGGATGCGTTCGGCCAGCGAGTTGAAGGTCCGGCGGGCGGCGTTGCCCATGGCGTATACGCCGGAAACTTCGCGGGTGGCGATGCTGGCAATCTTCTGGACCACACGGTCTTCGATGGTCGTCTTGCCCAGTTCGGTGTGCAGCGGACCGCGCAGCTCTTCGTGGACCGGCGTGTCATTTGCGGCCTTTGCCTTGGCCTGGCGTTCCAGCTCTTCGCCGGTTGGCTTGATGATTGGCCCTTGTGAATCGCGTTGCACCATGATGGTCTCCTCATTCATTGAACGGATATTTCTGTGCCTTACACTCATACAGACGAGAGCTACAGATTAATCCTCACACATTATGAGTGTGATATAGATCACTTAAGGAGGGGTGTTTGGAACCGACCCGGTTGACCGTGCTTGTTGGTCGTTCGATGGAGGGGGACCCCGAGGCCTTCGGCGAACTCGTCACCGCTCTGACACCCGGCCTGCGCCAATACTGCAAGACTTTTTTCAGCAGCTGGCACGATGCGGAGGATGCCACCCAGGATGCCTGGATCCGCGCGTGGCAGTCATTGGGCTCGCTGCGCGAACGTGCCGCGTTCAAGACTTGGCTCTACCGCATGGCACGAAATATTTGTCTTGATCGCATCCGCCAGCGTGCCAATGACCAGCAAACCGTGGATGATGAAGTGCTAGAGCAAAGCCCAGTCCCTGACCGTGAATTGCCAGAAAACGTCGCCGTGCAACGCGGCGAGATTGCCGATGCCTGGCAGATCATCAACGGATTGCCTTCGGCGCTTCGCCAGGCGTTCGTACTGGTCGCGCTCCAAGGCATGAGCTATAAGGAAGCGGCCCTGGTGACCAACGTTTCAGAATCAACTGTGCGAGGGCGACTCGCACGGGCACGCAATGCAATCAGCGAGGCGGTGTCATGAAAACCCTTCCCTGCGGACGTACTACCGAAGACGTTTTGCTGAACCTGGATGAACCTGCAGATCTGCACGAATTGCAGTGCCGGTGGTGCCACGCCGAACGGCAGCGGCTCAAGGACCAGAACGGATTCATCACCCAACTGCTGCACAGCTCGACCCCGGAGCACCAGCCTGAAGCATTCTCGCAGCGAATATTGGGCAAAATAGCCGAGCACTCGCCATTCCAGCGGATGTGGGATGTGCAAGATGCGGGCACGGGACTGGCCAAACGCGTATCGTCCCTGGAATTAATCAAGGCGATTCGAGCGGCATTTTCCGAGTCGCCGACATCGCAATTGAACTACACGGAGATCAAGGCGACTGACACGCAGATTCCCCACCTTAACTGGAGGGTGCAATGCCATGTCAGCATGGCTGGGGATAGTTCGGTTCAGGTTATCGAGCAGCAAGTCCTTGACTATGTTCGCTGTGCCATCAGCCCGTTGATCAGCTGGAGGGAACTGGTAGTTAATCTGGTCATTGAAGACCTGCACGGAGAAGCCATCGAGTCCATCACGCTTCAGGGCGAAAACTAGCTACGGCTTCCTTGCTCCCCTGTTCCATCGCTCCGCGGGTTTTTTCCACGCAGCACTGGCGAGCAAGCAAGCACCACAAGTCCAGCAATGGGGAACACCATCAGGGCCATGCGCAACCCGAAGTTCTCGGCAAGGAAACCCACTTGCGGCGGGGAGAACAAGAAGCCCAATCGCATGAGCCAGGAGACGATGCTCAGCCCAGTTCCCGGAGGCAGGCCGGGCAGCTTGTCGGCCTGGTCCATCACCGCCGGGACCAGGGTTGCCGAGCCGAATCCAGCCGCGGCAAATCCCAGCAGCGTGCCTGGAACCGTGGGGAAGAACAACGCCAGACCCATACCGATTGCTATCAGCGCTCCCCCGAACTGGGCCATGCCGCGTTGGCCAAAGCGGTTAACCATGCCATCGCCGAGAATTCGGCCAATGAACTGGGCCCCGACCAGAGCGATGAACCCGCTGGCCGCCAGCGCCGCTGGCGCCCCCAGCTGGCCAAGATACAGCGTGGACCACGAATTCCCGGCGTCTTCAACCATCACGCCGGCTACGGAGATCAAGACCAGGGCGCTCATCATCAGCAGCAGCCGTCCGCGGGATCCTGCTGGGGCCGCGGCCCGGGCGGTTCCGGGTGCAGGTGGTGCAACAGGTTCTATGACCGCCAGTTCGGCGGATCGAGGCAGGCAGAATTTCAGGGCAGTCAGTGCCACCGCGGCGAAGAGCACCATCGATATGCCCAAATGCACTGGCAATGCCAAGTTCATCTGGATCGCTCCGGCGGCCATCAAACCGCCGATCACCGCTCCGACAGACCACAATGCGTGGAAGGAATTCAGTATCGAACGCCCATAGCGCCGTTGCACCACCAGCCCGTGCGCGTTCTGCCCGACATCCGTAATCGAATCCATGGCGCCGCCCAGGGCAAAAGCCAGCACGACCAAGACCACGCCCGGCGCGCTGCCGGCGGCCAGCAAGGCAGCACCGGTAACTATCGTGCCCACGACGGCAACCTGCGCGGAACCAAAACGGCGCACCAGCGCACCTGCAGCTAACCCTGCAAGGATTGCCCCAACAGGCCATGCGGTGACCAGCAAGCCGTAGCCGGCGGTGTCCAATTCCAGTTCCCGCTTCAGCTCGGGAAGGCGCGGCGCCATATTGGCAAAGAGTGCTCCGTTTGTGAGGAACAGGGCCGCGACTGCAGCGCGGGCGCGGGAGTTGACGCTGGATTCGCTGGCTGCCATGGGGCCTTTCACTGCATGTGCATGCGGATTCTTCACGGGGAATGCTTCACTAGCATCCAGCGTCGAGAGTACCAGTGCACCTGCTGGCAAATCCCGAAACCGTGCCGAAAGGCCCGGGAATGGGTGTTTTGCGTCTGACCAGCTGCATCAGGATAGCGGCGAGCTGGCCATCCGCCGGTATTCGCGTTTCGGCTGCAACCTTGGAAGCCCAGCTGGTCCAGCAGCTGGATCGCCCCGTTCGCCAGATGCCCTGCCGCCGTGGAGCCTGCGCTCAGCGTGGCCATAGGCATTGTCAATATCGTAGAAACAACCTCAGCGAGGGTGCGAGTGATGATCGCAGAAGTTCCCGCCGGTTCCACCGGCGGGAACTTCTGGTTAATTCGCAACCGGAAAATCGGAGCTAGCCATCGAGCCAGCGCACTTCTCCGCTGTCCAGGTCGTAGACAGCTGCCACCACCCGGGTCCGCTTTTCTTGCACTGCCTCGCGAATGATGGCAGATCGCTCCAGTAGCTGCTCGGTGACGGCACGGGCATTGGCCTGCACCACTTGGTCCACCTCTTCGCTACCCGAACCTTCAACTTTTGCCCTGCGGGCAACAGGAGCAATCTGTTCAGCGAAGTCGACCATCTCGCCGGGCAATTGCGGATTCTTGGCATCTTCTTCCATTGCCTTCAAGGTGCCCGCCACCGCACCACAGGCCGTATGGCCGAGGATCACCAGCAACGGGACCGAATAGGGACTGGAAACAGCGAATTCCATGCTGCCAACCAAGGTGTCATCGAGCACTCCGCCGGCGGTCCGGGTGACGAACAGGTCTCCGATCCCCTGGTCGAACAGGAGCTCGGGGGTCACGCGGGAATCCACGCAGCCGTGGATCAGGGCGAAGGGGTTCTGGTGCTCGGCCTGCTCGCTGCGCCGTTCGGTTGCTTGATTGGGGCGTTCTGGCATGCCGTCGGCGTAGCGCTGGTTCCCGGCGCGCAGTACCTGCAGCACTTCATCGGGGGTCTGCGGGGGTCCGGCGAGGTTTGCCCTGTCCGCGTCCGGGGCCTGCGGTGATGCGCAGGCTGCCAGTCCAGCCAGGGCAATGAGCCCGGAGGCACCGGCGAGCAGGCCGCGGCGCGACGGTCCGGCTGGGGTTGGGTTTTGGCGGTTGAGGAAACGTGGTTCAGGTTGCGGCATCATGCCTTCCAGTGGCGTCTGATCAGCTGCCCAGCAGAATTAACTAGAGCTTGACAGTAAATAACGTCAAGCAGTCTAGTGTTTTGCATTTGATTCATAAATAGCAAACGTCATATTTCGGCCCCTTTTAACGTGAGCGTTGCATGAGGTGCGGATGGCAGCGCCACTCGGTCTCCCCGTCCGCGGAAGATGGTGATTGACACCACACTTTTTCTTCGGTTGGATGGAAGCAGTCAATCGATTGATTGGCTCTTGAGTCACAGGGTGGTGTCCATGGAACTGGGAAAGGTCCAGCAAGCAGCCGTAGCCTGCTTTGCCCAGCGCGGTTTCGCCGCCACCGGCATCCGCGAACTAGGCAGTGCCGTAGGACTGAACTCGGCGACCCTCTACCATTACGTCGGCGGCAAGGAAGACCTGCTGGTGGGCATCATGAACGACTGCCTGGCCGCCATGATCTCCGGCGCCGAGCAGGCGCTGGCCGGCAGCAAGGACCCGGTACGCCAGCTCGCGTTGCTCGTGGCCTTCCACGTGGGGTTCACCGCCACCAATCCCAGCACCGCACGTGTCACCGAATACGAGATGCGCGCGCTATCGGCCAAGGCCCGCGAGCAGATGCAGGAACTGCGCGACGCCTACGAGCAGCTCTTCGCCGACGCGCTTCAGGCCGGCGAGCGCCAGGGCAGCTTCAGCACCGTGGACCTGGGCATCGCCCGCTTGGCACTGATGGAAATGGGGACCGGTGTCTCGCACTGGTACCGCAAGGACGGCCGGCTCACACTGGCCCAAGTGCAGTTGAACTTCATTTCCCTGGCCATGCGCATCCTGGCCGTGCCCGACGAATTCCCGTTGCCTGCGCAGCAGCTGCCCGTACCCCGGGTGATCGCCAGCGAACCGACCAGCAAGGACTGACTTCGTGAAGACCCTCTCCTCCCACTTGAATCCCGAGCAGTTCGAGCGCAACGCCGCCGACCAGGCACCACTGCTGGCCGAACTGCACGAACGGCTCGAACGCGCTGCGCGCGGCGGCTCCGAGAAGTCCCGGCAGCGCCATGTGGATCGCGGCAAGCTGCTGCCCCGCGAACGCGTAGACGCGCTGCTGGACGACGGCTCGCCCTTCCTGGAAATCGCACCGCTGGCCGCCGAGGACATGTATGACGGCGCCAGCCCCGGCGCCGGAATGATCGCCGGCATCGGCCTGGTGCACGGCCGCCACGTGCTGGTCATCGCCAACGACGCCACCGTCAAGGGCGGCACCTACTTCCCGATGACGGTCAAGAAGCATCTGCGCGCCCAGGAAATCGCGCTGGAGAACAGCCTGCCCTGCATCTACCTGGTGGATTCGGGCGGGGCGTTCCTGCCCATGCAGGACGAGGTCTTCCCGGACCGCGAGCACTTCGGGCGCATCTTCTACAACCAGGCGCAGCTCTCCGCGAAGAAGATCCCGCAGCTGGCTGCGGTGCTCGGTTCCTGCACCGCCGGCGGCGCCTACGTTCCGGCAATGAGCGACGAGACGGTCATCGTGCGCAACCAGGGCACCATCTTCCTGGGCGGCCCGCCGCTGGTGAAGGCCGCCATCGGGGAGATCGTCACCGCCGAGGAGCTGGGCGGCGGCGACCTGCACGCCAAGACCTCGGGCGTGGTGGACCACCTGGCCGAGAACGACGAGCACGCGCTGATGATCATCCGCGATATCGTCTCCACCCTGCCGGCCAACCCGGCCCCCGCCTGGAGTATCGAAAGCCAGGTCGTCGAGCCGCTCTACCCGGGCAGTGAACTGGCCGGGGTGGTGCCGGTGGATGTCAACGCGCCCTACGACGTGCACGAGATCATTGCCCGCATCGTCGATGCCAGCGAGTTCCACGAATTCAAGGCCGACTACGGCACCACCCTGGTCACCGGCTTCGCGCAGATCCACGGGCACCGGGTAGGCATCATCGCCAACAACGGCGTGCTGTTCTCCGAGTCCGCGATGAAGGGCGCGCACTTCATCGAGCTGTGCGACCAGCGCGGCATCCCGCTGCTCTTCTTGCAGAACCTCGCCGGATTCATGGTGGGCCGCGACTACGAGGCGGACGGCATCGCCAAGCACGGGGCCAAGATGGTCACCGCCGTGGCCACCGCCCGGGTGCCCAAGCTGACGGTGGTCATCGGCGGCTCCTTCGGCGCCGGCAACTACTCGATGTGCGGCCGGGCCTACTCCCCGCGCTTCTTGTGGATGTGGCCGGCCGCGCGCATCTCGGTGATGGGCGGGGCCCAGGCCGCCTCGGTGCTCTCCACGGTCAAGCGCGACGGAATCGAGGCGGGCGGCGGCAACTGGAGCGCCGAGGAGGAGGAATCGTTCAAGGCCCCGATCCGCGAGCAGTACGAAACCCAGGGAAACCCCTACTATTCCACCGCCAGATTATGGGACGACGGGGTCATCGACCCGGCAGATACCCGCCGGGTGCTCGGCCTGGCCCTGGATGTCTGCGCCCGCCAGCCGCTGCCGGAGACCAGCTTCGGCCTCTTCCGGATGTAGTACGAGGAAAACACCATGACTACGAAGCTCTTTGACACTGTCCTGATCGCCAACCGCGGAGAAATCGCGGTGCGCATCATCCGTACCCTGCGGGCGCTGGGCATCGAATCGGTCGCCGTCTACTCCGATGCCGATGCCGGGGCGCTGCATGTGTCCGAAGCCGATCGCGCGGTGCGCATCGGTGCGGCTGCGGCCAATGAAAGCTACCTGGATATTGACGCGGTGATCGCCGCCTGCCGGCACACCGGTGCCCAGGCGGTGCACCCCGGCTACGGGTTCCTCTCCGAGAACGTGGACTTCGCCCGGGCGCTGGAAGCTGCCGGCATCACCTTTATCGGCCCGCCGGTGAACTCCATCAATCTCATGGGCGACAAGATCCGTTCCAAGAACCATGTCCTCTCCCACCAGGTGCCGGTGGTTCCCGGCATCGCCGAACCCGGCCTGGGCGATCAGCAGCTGCTCGCCGCCGCCGCGGACGTCGGCTTCCCGCTGCTGATCAAGCCTTCGGCCGGCGGCGGCGGCAAGGGCATGTTCGCCGTGGAATCCGCCGCAGAACTGACCGAAGCACTGGCCAGCGCCCGGCGCACCGCACGCAATGCCTTCGGCGATGACACCCTGTTCCTCGAGCGGCTGGTACGCAATCCACGCCATATCGAGGTGCAGATCCTGGCCGATGCGCACGGGAACACCGTGCACCTGGGCGAACGCGAATGCTCCTTGCAGCGCCGCCACCAGAAGGTCATCGAGGAAGCCCCGGCTCCGCTGTTCGAGAATCTGGAGCACGGCGCGGCGATCCGCGAGCGCATTGGCGCCGCCGCGGTGGCCGCTGCGCAATCGGTGGGCTACGTCGGCGCCGGAACTGTCGAGTTCCTGGTGAGCGACCAGAACCCCGACGAATTCTTCTTCATGGAAATGAATACCCGCTTGCAGGTGGAGCACCCGGTCACCGAGGAAGTCGTGCGGGTGAACGGCGCAAAGCTGGATCTGGTCCAGTGGCAGGTGCGCATCGCGGCCGGACAGCCACTGGACTTCACCCAGGACCAGGTGGCATTGGAAGGCCATGCCATCGAGGCCCGGCTCTACGCCGAAGACCCGTCCTCCGGCTTCCTGCCCTCGGTGGGCACCGTGCTGCACGTGCGCGAGCCGGAGAATGTCCGGGTGGATTCCTCGCTGCGCGACGGCCTGGAGATCAGCGCCCACTACGATCCGATGCTTTCCAAGCTCATCGCCTGGGGCCCGGATCGCACCGAGGCGCTGGCCCGCTTGGATAAGGCACTAGCCGGCACCGTGGTGCTGGGCGTGCTGACCAACAGCGAATACCTGCGGCTGCTGCTGGCCGACGAGGATGTGGCCGCCGGGGCCCTGGACACCAACCTGATCGAGCGGAAGATGGACCAGTTCGCCTTCCGCCAGGTCGGGGCCCGCGAACTGGCACTGGCAGCGCATCTGGAGGATCGGCGCATTCCAGCCGCGAATACCCCGTGGGGCCTGCGCGACGGATGGCGGGCCCAGCATCGCCGGGCCAGCATCGGGCACTTCGACGTCGAGGCCGCCGAGGGCAGGACCGCGTTGCTCAGGGACCCCGATTCGAGCCGGGTGCGCGTGGGCGCCGAAGAATTCACCGTGCGGCAGGAACCGGATGGAACCCTGTCCGTCAACGGCCAGCGCACAGCACTACAGCATGCCTTCGCCGCCGATGGCACGCTGTGGCTGTGCGAGGAAGGCTGGACCGCGGCGGTGCGCAAGCTGCCCCGCGAAGAAGTCCTCGAACGCCAGCTGGCCACCATCGCCAAGCAATCCGGGACCTTCTCCCCGCATGTCCTCTCGCCCATGCCCGGCACCGTGATCAACGTGCAGGCGGCCGATGGCGATGCGGTCGCCGAAGGCCAGCTGCTGCTGAGCATCGAAGCGATGAAGATGGAGCACCAGCTCTTCTCCCCCGCGGACGGCATCGTGCGCATGACCGGGTTGAAGACCGGGGATCTGGTCAAGGCCAAGCAGGTCGTGGCCACCGTGGAAGCAACCCAGCCAACCGAAGCACAGCATCAGGAGCAGGACGCATGAGCGAGCAAACCCACAAACGTGTCGAGCAGCGCGGCCTCTACTTCGATGAGCTGCAGCTGGGGGCCACCTACGTGCACAAGCCCGGGCGCACCCTGACCGAAGCGGATAACGTCGCGTTCACGACGATGACCATGAACAACCAGGGACTGCACCTGGACGCGGCATGGGCATCCACCCAGCCCTTCGGCAAGCCGCTGGTCAACTCCCTGCTCACCCTGAGCACCATGATTGGGCAGTCGGTGGGCCAGCTGACCGAGGGCACCATCGTGGGGCAGCTGGGCATCAATGACGTGCGCTTCCCGCACCCGATGTTCCACGGCGATACCCTCTACACCGAAACCGAGATCACCGCACTGCGCGAATCCAAGTCCCGCCCCGGGCAGGGCCTGGCGTCCATGACGCACACCGGCCGCAACCAGCACGGCGACATCGTGACCACCGCAAACCGCACCTGCCTGATGTGGACCAGGCAAGCACACCAAGATTCGATGCAGGCCAAGGGAGGAAAAGCTGATGACTGAGTTCCTGATGGGCCCTTCCCTGCTGTTCTGCCCGGCCGACCGGCCCGAGCGCTACGCCAAGGCGGCACAGCGTGCCGATGCGGTCATCATCGATCTGGAAGACGCTGTGGCTGCCGGGAACAAGGACGCGGCCCGCCGCGCCTTGCTGGATACGCCGCTGGATCCCGCGCGGGTCATCGTGCGCGTGAACCCGGTCGATAGCGAGCACTTCGCCAAGGACCTGGCAGCGCTGGGGCAAACGGCCTACCGCACCGTGATGCTGCCCAAGTGCGAATCGGCGGCGCAGCCGGCCGCGCTGGCAGGCTACGACGTGCTGGCACTGTGCGAAACCGCCAAGGGCATCACCAATGCCTCGGACATTGCCGGGGCGCAGAATGTCGTCGCGCTGATGTGGGGCGCCGAAGACCTGATCGCCTCGCTCGGCGGCACATCCTCGCGCGGCCACGATGGCAGCTACCGCGAGGTGGCACGGTTCGCGCGGTCGCAGGTGCTGCTGCATGCGGTGGCCAACGGCAAGGCCGCAATTGATTCCGTGTACCTCGATATTCCAGATCTCAAAGGCCTGGGCGAGGAGTCCCGCGATGCCAAGGCCTCGGGATTCGCCGCGAAAGCCTCGATCCACCCGAACCAGATGCCGGTCATTCGCGAGGCGTTCGCACCGACCGAAGCAGAACGGGAACGTGCCCGGCGGATCCTCGACGCCGCGGAGGCGAATCCCGGAGTTTTCGCTTTCGAAGGGCAGATGGTCGATGAGCCGCTGCTGCGCCAGGCCCGGGCCACCTTGGGCAGATAAGCTGTTTCCCGCCATGGGCTACAGTGTGTAGCAATGACCGCCGACAGCTGGCCAACGGAGGTTCAAATGCCTGTCGTGAAGAAACCCGGAGCCGATACCCTGGTGTATTTCTGGTTTGCGGTGGGGTTGGCCGTGCTCGGCATGGTCATCCAGCAAATCGGCGCCGTCATGATGCTCAACGGCTCGCTGGAGCTGAACGTCCTTGAAGTGACCACGCTTCACCTGGTCGCCTGGGGCTGCTATGCCGGATCGGCCATCTTCACCATCGTGGTCATGCACAAGGCCCTGGCCATGCTGATTTATCTCGTGCACCATCGTCGTCCGCTGCCGCCACGCAGGATGCCGGTCATCCGCGATGCCCCGGTGACGGCCCAAACCGCCGAGGCAGCCGCAACAGGCCAAGCCTCCGCTGCCCCATCGGCCATGGCCGATCCGCTGGACCAGGACGAACCGCCTTCCGGGGCCAAACTAAAAACCTTTCCGCGGCAGGCGCTGGGTGCGCCGGCCCCGCAGGACCGGCACCCTCGCAGCCGGCGCCAGAACCCCAGCAACGGCAACGACCCCGCATAGCGAATAAGCAGAGCCGATCAGGCGCAAAAACTGAGTCTGCCGCGCTTCGCCATGCACAGCTAATCCCGGCGAGGCAATGCGCTCCACCTGTTTCGGACATCAATATTTGTTCTTCGCACGTCACGAACTCCAACGCCTGTTAGCGCCGGTGCAATGCTTAAAGCAACACCCAGAAGGAGCATGCGATTGAACTCCCCGAAGCCATTGCGGATCCATCGAGCCTGGCTGGTCGCCATCGTGACCACGCTGGCGCTAGTCGCCACGGCGGCGTTCCGCTCGACCACCGGCGCGTTCTTTGAACCACTTGAATCCGAATTCGGCTGGCTCCGCTCCCAGTTATCGACCGCGGTGACCATCAACCTGGTGGTCTACGGCCTGGCAGCTCCTTTCGCCGCGACTTTGCTGGAACGGTATTCCATGCGCAAGGTGGCTGCCATCGCTCTGGCATTGGTGGCCTCCGGAGCCGGATTGTCCGTGTTCATCAGCCAGATCTGGCAGTTGTGGGCGCTCTGGGGTGTGCTGGTTGGACTGGGCACCGGGGCGATGGCGTTGGTTTTCGGTTCTGTGGTTGCCAACCGCTGGTTCTGCGAACGGCGCGGCCTGGTGATGGGCATCTTCTCTGGCGCGAATGCCGCCGGCCAGCTGGTGTTCCTGCCAAGCATTGTGCTGATCATCGAGCAGTACTCATGGAGGGCCGCGGCTCTGGTTGTTGCGGTCTTCGCGGTGCTGATCATCCCGTTGCTGCGCTGGCCCTTCGCCAATTCCCCTGCCGAAGCCGGTGTACTGCCTTACGGCGGGGCCGGAGCTGCAGCCGCGCCGGCATCCGGAACGCAGCAGGGTTCGATGGCTGCCGCGACTCTCAAGGCCCTGTTCGCGGCCTCACGCTACCCGGCATTCTGGGTCTTGGCGATGACCTTCTGGATCTGCGGATGGTCTACCAACGGGCTGGTGCAGACGCACTTCATCCCTGCGGCGCACGACCATGGCATGCCGGCAACGACCGCTTCCGGGTTGCTGGCGCTGGTTGGCATTTTCGATATCCTCGGCACGGTGCTCTCCGGGTGGCTGACCGACCGTGTACGCCCGTGGCTGCTGCTTGCGGTGTACTACGCGTTGCGCGGACTGTCCCTGATGTTCCTGCACTCGCTGATGGGTCCAACCGTCGAGCCGCTGATGTGGATCTTCATTGTCTTCTACGGTTTGGACTGGGTGGCCACCGTGCCTCCTACCGTGGTGCTCTGCCGCCAGTACTTCGGTCCGGTTAGAGCCACCGTGGTCTTCGGCTGGGTCTTCGCCTTCCACATGATCGGCGCCGGCGCCGGCTCGCTGACCGCAGGGCTGTCGCGGGAAACCACCGGCAGCTACCTGGCCGCGTGGATTACCGCTGCGGTGCTGTGCCTTGCGGCAGCCGTCAGCCTGCTGTTCTTGCCGCGCATGCGCAAAGCCTACGAGCATCCTCAGCTCGAGAAAGTTGGGGTGTAGCCCGAATCAGCACCAGCAGCTCTCACGGCTTAACGGAAAACCTCGCAGAACAGATCATTGCTGATCGCTCTGCGAGGTTTTGCTTTTCGTGCTTAGACGAGCGCTACGTCCTTGGAAGGAACGTGGAGCTCCTTGTTGCCGTAGTGCACCGAGAAGAACCAGCCGATACCGGTCACGATATGGATCAGGGACAGGCCCACAGCGGTAGCGGCATCTGCTGCGTTCATGATCGGGAAAACGATCGAGACTACCGCGATGAGCAAGCCAGCCCACTGCGCGATCTTGCAAATGCCCTTGTTTGCCCGTCCGATCAGGAAGACCACCAGGCCGAAGAACAGAATCGGGATCAACGTGAACTGCAACAGGTGGTCAAAGGCGACAACATCAGTTGAATTAGGACCAATCCGGCGGGATGCCCCAGCGGCGCCAGACAGGAAGAAAATGATGACATTCAGGTAGCTGGTACCCAGCGCACCGATAATCACCTGAATGAAATTGAATGGGCTATTGGGTTGTCCCTGAGACGTCATGGCACTCCTAGAATTGTTGATAGTTCGCAACTATTCTATTCCCGAGTGCCTGTGCCACGGCTCTCAGAAGCCCGTGAGAACCGCGACACTTAGCAGGGCTATAGGTTTTCCAGGGCCGCGATCTCGTTGAACTTCCTATTCGAGTAGTTCACCGCGATATACCAAGACGCTGCAACAACCAGGTGCATAATCGCCAGGGTCAGCGCGGTCCCCCAGTCCTCGGCGAAGAACCACTGCACCACCGCTGAGGTCAAGACGGCGGCAACCCCGACCCACTGGGCGATGCGGCAGAAGCCCGGCTTGGCCCGGCCGATCAAGAAGGTCAGGAAGCCGAGAATGAGAATGGGCAGGGCAGTGAATCGCACGATGTGGATGAAATCCAGGTTCCGGAATAAGCCGCCGGAGTACTCCATGTATGCGCCGATAACCCTGGCAACAAAATAGGCCAAGGTGCTAAGCCCCATGGCTCCGAAAGCCGCAATAACCACCTGGGCGAAATTGAACGGCATCTTGAATCTAGCGTCAGCCTGCATCGCGAATCATCCCCTTTTACAGCGAATTCGAGCTGGACCGGTATTTTCACTGTACGCGCATTCCCGCCCGTTGGACCCCGAACTCCGGAACATTCAAGATCGGGCCCCGCATTAGCCGATGGCGGTTTCCGCTGGCCTCCCGCGCCATGGCCCGGACCGCGACAGGGTGACGCCCCTCGGCAACACAAGCCGTTGCAGCCGCGGGCACCCTTCGTCGCTTCACTTGGCCATTTTCCGGTCCACAACCGGGAAACCGGAGTAGACTGGAATTGGATCTAACTTCCGTAGAAATGCCGTCATCGGAAGCACTTCCTACCGGCGTAGAGCTTTTGTGCCCTCCTCATTGCCGAGGACGGCGTTCAGATTAACGCAGCAGTGTTGAACCGGGATCTTTATCGAGGCGGCTCGAATTAACTGCCCGCTTCCTTGCGTTTCTCCCATTTGCCCGATAAGGGTTGCCCGCCAGGAACGAATCACAGTTTTGCTCCAGCAGCCCACAGACCGGTTCGGTCCGCTAGTGGCGAATCATGCAACCAGCACAGCCGGACAATACCTTTGAAGCCGACAGTGCAAAACGGCAGTACGCGCACAACTGCCGCGGTCCCCGCGATGCCCAACTCAAGAAATGGTACGGCGTTTCCCGTGGAACCGGCCTTGAACTGCAGCACCGAGGGCAGAGCACGGCAATAAAAACGACTATGCAGCAACGGAGGGAATGTCATGGACAAGCCGAACAGCTGTCCGAGGTGCTACAGAAATACCTTGGTTGAAACAGAAACCCGTCGATTCGTCGATGATCAAAACCAGCTCAAGAGATGGGACAACGAAGGCGGCCACGAAGCTGGCCAGCGCCAGGACATGCTGGTAACGATGCGTGAAGTGCTCTGGACCTGCACCTCATGCGGATGGCGCAAGGTTGCCTACAGTTCGCAAGAACCACTACAGGGACCAGAGCGCCGCGTGGACATCTTGCCTGCTACGGGCCAAGCAACCCTACGGCAAGCCTAGCTGAGCTGGCGCCAGGCGCTGCTGCCCACGGCAGAGCACCCTGGTCGCCGGCATGGAACGGACATGGAAAGGAAAAGCCATGATGGACTTCTCCCGCACTCTTGGCAAGAAGCACCAGCCGCTGAAGATAGGCCCGGTGCTCATGAACTCTCTGCCGGGAACTTTGCTCAGCGACAAGGCGCCCGGCGCGTACCGGGTTGCCGCCGTTTTCAACCGCCAGCCCGCAGCCGAGGAAACAGAGTTCTTGACCAGCGATTTCATGCGCGGCCAACTCGATGCCGCCGGCTACCCTGATGCCGTTCTGAGCGCAGCTAACCGAAGATTGGAAATTTCCAACACCTCCCTGGAACAACTGCGTGACGGATTGGCAGCATTAATTGCCCGGGAGCTGGCTCTCGCCGGAAAGAAGTTCGAGGCTGATAGGGACGAAAGAAATTCCCGGTTCCACAAGGATATCGATGCGGAGTCACAGCGTTATGCAGCGGTGCAAAAGCTCGCGGAATCGGTAGCATTCAGCTCCGCGGAGATTCTCGAGCTCCATGGGCCCTGACCCTTCGGTAAATCCGGGTCCCAGCACCGGTACAGCTAGAGCGCCTGGACTGGCTGCACCGGCCCGGGCATTCGCAATAGGGCCGGAACAGCACTCGCGCCGCGCCTGCAACTCCTCTGGCCGCTACTGCCGCAGCCTCGATAAACCTGCGCCTGGCGAGCACCCGGAACTAGGCGCCGAGCACAAGGATGATCGCGCAAGCGCCTAGAGCCAGCAGCACCGCTGTTGTCAGCAGCACGGCGAGAACATCCGCGCTGACGCGTTCAGCCTTCACGCCTTGCGCCATTTTCCGGTACCGCGCACGCTGCGAGAACAGGATGCCCATAGCCATCGATGAGGACACCGCGATCAGCAAGATCATGCCCATCCCGTAGTGCGGAAGCCAGCGCAGGAAGACCGCGGAAACCACGAGAAATGAAACCATTGTCCGGTTCCACGCGAAGACGGTGCGCTCTGGCTGCAACCCCGGGTCGCTGATCTCGATGGGCTCTTTCATCACGAGCTGAGGGACCAGAAAATCATGGCGATCGCTGCCAGTGAGGCCACCACGGCACCGAATGCCAGCAGCGGGACAATGGCGGGAATCGGCAACGGCCTGCCGGTGCGCATGCTGCGTTCCACGCGGACCCAGCGCACGGCTGCACCGGCAGCAATCAGGATGCCGACGCCGATCACCAGCACCGCCAGCCAGGTGCGAACTGGCGACGGGAAGGCCTCTGCGGCGAAGGCCTCCAGCGCTGTGCCGCCCGCGAGGAAGGCTAGCGAAGTTCGAATCCAGGCCAAGAAGGTGCGCTCGTTGGCCAGCGTGAAGCGCGGGTCAGGCTCACTGCCCCGTGGCAATATCCAGCGTGAAAGCCGGCTGCGATCTTGCTCGGACATGACCCTCCTTGGCTTGCGTCGATGCTATGAGCATACCGAACCTATTATCGGCTAAACCTATTTAGTTGGTTGATAAAAACAGTTTTACGAATGTGATCCAACGCATAAGAATTGAATGCAGCACTTGAACCAAAGAAAGGGCGCATTCCATGGCCTCCACCAATCTCAATCCCCACGTCGTTACGCTGGGCACCGCCGGCGGACCCCGCTGGTGGACCGGCGAGAACGCCGGCAAGCGGGCGGGAATTTCCACCGCCGTAGTCGTGGGCGAAAGCGTCTACCTGGTGGATGCCGGAACCGGCGTGGGCAACCAGCTGATGAAAGCCGGCTTCACCCCTGCGAACCTTCGCGGCATCTTCCTCACGCACTTGCACTCCGATCACACCATCGACCTGGCTTCGCTGTCCATCTTCGGAATGTTCACCCTGCCAGCGGGCAAGGCTCCGATTTCCATCATCGGCCCGGGCGACCGCGGCGCCCTGCCGCCTGCCTCCCCGCGCGCAGTGACCGCCCCGCAGCCGGTCTTCGCGCAGAACCCGACCCCGGGCACTGCCTCGATGTTCGACCACCTGATGCAGGCCTACGCCACGGACCTGAATGACCGCGTGATCGACGCCCTGCGCCCCTCCCCGCTGGACCACTTCATCGCCTCGGACATCGAGATTCCGGCCGGCACCGGGTACCACCCCAACGAGAACCCGACACCGAAGGGCTTCGCGCCGTTCGAGATCTACCGCGACGAGCTGGTCACGGTGACCGCAACACTGGTCAAGCACCCGCCGATCGCTCCGGCCTTCGCCTTCCGCTTCGATACCGCTGAAGGCTCGGTGGCCATTTCCGGAGACACCGCGCCCTGCCAGAACCTGGTGGCCCTGGCGAAGGATACCGACCTGCTGCTTCATGAGGCCATCGACTTCGACTGGGTGCAACGCGCCTACGGTTCGGTTGGCACCTTGGAAGCCCAGGCTTCGATGGACCACCACCGCGCCTCGCACACCTCGCCGGAGCAGGCGATCGAGATCGCGCACCAGGCCGGGGCGCGCACCCTGGCCCTGCACCATCTGGTCCCCGGAACTACGCCTTTGCAGGTCTGGGAAGCCCACGCCGCGAAATTCTCCGGCGACTACCTAGTGCCCAGCGACCTGGACACGATATCCTTTTCCCGCGTCAACAGTGAAATGGCGGCAGTACGATGAGCAGCACCTTGAATAATGGCAACGGCGTGGAGGCACAGGCGTTGGTTCCCTCGCTGAAATCACCGCAGATGCGCCGGATCCTGGCTTCCAGCTTCATCGGCAGCGCAATCGAATTCTACGATTTCATCCTCTACGCCACCGCGGCCTCGCTGGTCTTCAACAAGGTCTTCTTCGTGGGCCTGACCCCGGGCGTAGCCATCTTCGCTTCCTTTGCCACCTTGGCCGTGGGATATCTGGCCCGACCGCTGGGCGGCATCGTGTTCGGCCACTTCGGCGACAAGATCGGCCGCAAGGGCGTGCTGATCACCTCAATGGCGATGATGGGCGGTGCCTCGACACTGATCGGCCTGCTTCCTCCCACCGCGCAGATCGGCATGTTGGCCCCGATCGCGCTGATCATCTTGCGCATCGTCCAGGGCCTGGCCGTGGGCGGCGAATGGGGCGGGGCCATGCTGATGGCACTGGAGCACGCGCCGAAGGAGCACCGCGGCTTCGCGGCGAGCTTCGCGAACATGGGCGGCCCGGCCGGCGCCGTGATGGCCACGTTGGCAGTCTCGGCCGTCTCGCTCATGCCCAATGAGCAGTTCCTGGCCTGGGGCTGGCGCATTCCGTTCCTGATCAGCATCGCGTTGGTGGGCATCGGGCTGGTCATCCGGCTGAAGGTCACCGAGTCCCCGCTGTTCCTCGCGTTGGAAAACAAGGCAGAAGAGCGCAAGACCCCCTTCATGGAGGTCATCACCAAGTACCCGAAGTCCGTCATCCGCGGAACCTTGGTGGGCATGAGCTCCTACACGGTGCAGGGCCTGATGACCGTCTGGGCCATCTCCTACGTGGTCGAGGAAGTCGGCATGGACCGCACTGCGGTGCTGAACATCAAGGCCATTGGCGCCGCGTTGACCGTGGTGGGCATCTGGGTTTCATCGCGCTATTCAGACAAGCTGGGCCGCCGCCCGGTCATGATGGTCGGCATCCTCGCCGGCGCCGTGGCTGCCCTGCCGATCATGTGGATGCTGGAACTGGGCCAGCTGTGGCTGTTCGCCATCGCGCTGTTCGTGGCCAACGGCATCATCCAGGCCTTCATCTTCGGGCCGTTCGGCGCGTTCACCGCGGAGCTGTTCCCAACCCGCATCCGCTACACCGGCGCTTCGCTGGTCTACCAGCTCTCCTCCACCGTGGGCGCGGGTTTCACCCCGATGATCGTTGCAGGCCTGGTGCTGCTGGGCGGCGGATCGCTGTGGATCGCCGGAGCCGTTTGGGCCGCCGCGTTCATCGTCGCCGCCCTGGCCATGCGCGGCATCAAGGAAGGCCGCGACGCCGACCTCGAGGCCGAGGAAATGAGCCACTAGCCTCCCGACTGGCTGGAGCGCAGGCCGGTTGGAACCTACGGGTTCTAACCGGCCTTGCGCTCTTTCTCGGCTCCGGCTTCCTCGCAGAAATCCAAGAACGCGCGCAGCCGCAAGCTAGGGCGGTCCGAAGCGGTGTAGGCCACGCAGATATCGCTCACGCCAACCTCGCCCTCGATCTCCAATACCGACAGCGGCAAGCCGTCGTAGCTCAGGTTGACCGGCGGGCGCTGCACCAGAACGGTATAGCCCAAACCCCGAGCCACCATCCCGCGCACCGCCTCGAAGCTCTGCGAACTCCACCGCACCTTGGGGTCCAAGCCCGACATGCGAAGATTCACCAGCTGGTTATCGCGCACCGTGGGGATGTCCAGGGAGACGAAGTCGTCGTCGGCCAGTTCGCTCAAGGCGACGGAGGTGCGATCGGCCAGCCGGTGATTGCCTCCCACCAGCACATAGGGCCGGCCCGACATCACCGTACGCGAAGAGACCTGCGGCAGCAGGTGGCGGGTATGGGTGAGCACCGCATCCAGGTGGCCCTTGAGCATGCGCTCCTGCAGGTCGGCCCCGTCCCCCTCCACGAGGGTGACCTGCAAGTCCGGGTGCACATTGGTGAAGCGTTCGCAGATCACCGGGATCCAGAAAGCGGCCAGCGAGGAATAGCAGCCGATCACCAAAGGGCCGGAGAGCTTGGTCTGGCGTTCGACAATCTGGTCCTGCACTTCTTCGGCATGGCGCACCAGGGCCCGCGAGTCCAGCAGGAAGTCGGTGCCGACAGCCGTGAGCACCACGCCCCGGGCACGTCTGCGCACCAGCAGCTGCGAGCCGACGGCGCGTTCCAGCTCGTCCATGGACTGGGACATGGCTGCCTGGGAAATATGGCACTGCTTCGCTGCGGCGGAGATGGAGCCGAGTTCAGCGACGGCGACGAAGTACTGCAGCTGGCGCAGGGTGTAGTTGATCACCCGCCCAGTCTAGCCAGCGGGCAGCGGACCGCTGCCCACTAGAAAATGTTATGAGGCGAATAATCTATTATTCCTTGACTACTTCATTGCCTCCGCGGATGATGGCATCAGCTTGCCGATGAAATAACCCGTCTACAGGAGACAGATGAAGCCAGTGATGAAGACCGGAATGCATGCAGTGGCGCTTGGAACTGCTGGCGGCCCGCTATTGAGGCCGGATCCAGGAACCGGTCACCGTCGCGGAATTTCTACCGCGATCGTTGTGGACGGCCACGCTTACTTGGTGGATTGCGGCCATGGCGTCGGTTTGGGCCTGGCTGAGATCGGGATTCACCCCACTGCCCTGCGCGGAATTTTCATTACCCATCAGCATTCAGACCACGTCATTGACCTGAATTCTGTCATGGTCCTGGGCGGCCTTGGGTTCCGCGGCACCGAGGGTCGGCAGGTTCCTGTTTTCGGACCGGGTGATCGAGGAGTGCTGCCCTCAATGCAGACAGCGGCCGAAGAGCCGGAAGCCATATTTCCGCAGTCGCCCACACCCGGGACCAACGCCATGGTCAACTTGCTGCTGCGCGCTCATGCGACAGATCTCAACGATCGCCGACGGGATTCGGCGGCACCTGATATTTCGGATATTTTCCATGGCGTAGATATCGAGATTCCCGCCGGCACAGGCTTCCACCCCAACCACAACAACCATCCGGACATGGAGCCTTTCGAAATATACGCTGATCGGCATGTAAAAATTAGCGCTATCCTGGTCCAGCACCAACCTATCGCTCCGGCATTCGCATTCCGCTTTGATTCGAGATATGGATCGGTCGTGGTTTCCGGCGATACAGCGCCAAGCACAAATCTTGCGCGCCTGTCCCAAGGCTGCGACTTGCTGTTCCATGAAGCTATTGATCTGGAGGCCATCGCTCGTAGCTACCGGCATGCTTCATCCTCCGAACTGGAAGCGAGCATGGGACATCATCGGCGCGCGCACACCACCGCAGAAGACGCAGGTCGAATCGCCCAGCGGGCTGGAGCACGGAACTTGGCGCTGCATCATTTGGTTCCCGCTGGATCTGGAATGGAAGTTTGGCAGCGGGCTTTGAAACAGTTCTCTGGCGGCCTCCTCGTGCCCCGCGACTTGGATATCTTCCATATCGCAAGTGGCACGGTTACCCAGGTGCGCTAGGGCCAAGGCCGGCAGCTATCCGTCAGGCGACTGGAACGATGGTCGATCAATTGCCCCGGGCCGACGACCACGAGCCCAGCACCGGCAAAGGATGCTGGGCTCGCAAGACCATGGAATCTACTTTGATGCACCAATCGCCCACACGCGCGGAAGCTCGGTGCCATTGACCGCCAGGTCGCCAATCAACCGCGCCTTGAACACCCAGGGGTTGTGGTTGCCGGCGGTACGGGCATTGCGCCAGTGCCGGTCCAGGTTCTTGGTAACGCTCGTGGCGCTGGCGGCCAGCGCATCAAAAGCGTGGGTGATCGCGTTGAGGACCAATGGCGTGAGCACCACCTGCGCCTGGGCGCTGGCCAGCTCTGCCGCATCGTTGGCTGCTTCGTCCTCTTCCCCGGTCACCTCGCCGGTGTGCAGCGCCTGCGCAGTTTCATAGGCTCCCTGCAATGCCGTCGACACTCGTTCCACCGTTGCCGCGGCAGCGAAGGCCGCCGCGGAGACCTCGCCGATCACCTGCAGCAGCTGCGGGTCTTCGGCCGCCAGATTGGCCGCGGCATGGCTGAAGGTCCGCTTGCGCGCCTTCAGCTCGGCGGCGAAGTCGCGCTCGGCTGCTTTGGCGGAGCCGGCCAGAACAGCGAGCAGCACCTGCTGGTAGAAAGCTGTCTGGTACTTGAAACGCGTATCGAAGTCGATGAGGTCTTCTTCGGCGACAATCGCATCGGTGAAGGTGGAGGTGCCGGTACCCGTGGTGCGCTGGCCGAAGCCATCCCAGTCATCGGCCAGCTCGACGCCGGGCTGGTGGCGGTTGACTGCGGCGATCACGCGCTTTCCGGTGTCGGTGCGCTCTGCGTAGGTATCGAGCCAGTCGGCGAAGATCGAGCCGGTGGAGTAGTACTTGGTGCCGTTGATCTTGAATCCGCCCTCGCCGTCCGGGGTGACCTTGGTGATCACGTCCCCGACCTTGACGGTGCCGACCTCGGTCCAGGAGTTGCCCACCAGTTCTCCCGCCACGAAGCGGGCCAGCCACTTGTCGCGCCCCGGGCCGGGGGCCGCAACCAGACGGTCCTCGACGAAGGCGAAGTGCGCGCGCAGCGCTTGGGCAATATTGGAATCCGCGGCCGCGAGATCCACGAAGAGCTCGAAGAGTTCGGGCAGCGTAGCACCGGCACCTCCGTGCGATTCCGGGATCCGAACCGCACCAAAGCCGGCAGCAGCCAGGTCCGCGACCTGCTGGTAGGGCAATTCGCCGGTGCGGTCGCGTTCGGCTGCGCCCTGCGCAATGCGCGCGAAGAGCGGTGCGAAGCGGTTTTTGAGTCCTGCGAGTCGATTGCCAGTTGCCAGTACAGTCATCGTTCAGTCCAATCCGGGAGAAGTTTTCTTAGGTGTACAGCGAGAGCGGCTGGGACTCTCCGCGCAGGAAGTAGGCGCCGACCTCGATCTTCTTGTAGTCCACTGGGTCGTGCAGCGAATGGGTGCGCACATTGCGCCAGTACAGGTCCAGACCCACCGAGTTCGCAGTCGAAGATGAACCGGTCACCTCGAAGATCCGGTTCGCCACATCCACTCCCACCTCAGTGGAGACCACCTTGGCTTCAGCAATTTCCACGGCCAACGCCGCTCGTTCGGGCTGGGTGACTTCCCCGGCCTTCGAGAGCAGGGCATCGAATTTCCGGCCCAGCTTCTCGGTCAGCGCCGCCACTGCTGCAGTGCGGGCTTTGAGCTCTCCGACGGTGCGCTGGAAGATCGGGTCCTGCGAGTAGGTCTCTGCCTGCGAGAACAGCCAGGCGTTCTTGCGGCCCAGCAAGATCTGCTTGCCGCGCTCCAGTGCTCCCTGGGCGATGCCCAGGTAGAAGTTGGCGAAGGCCAACTGGATACCGGGGGTAAGCAGGGTGGAGACCGGTTCATCGGTGACGAATCCCAGCAAGTCCCCTGCTTCGAGCCGCACGTTGTGGAACTTCAAGGAATTCGACGCGCTCAGCCGCTGTCCCAGGTAGTCCCAGTCGTCAACGATTTCCAAGCCATCGATATCGCGTGGCAGAACCAACGCGAGAATCTGCCCGTCGTATTCTCCGCCCTGGACCAGCGCGTTGATGACGATGACCTCGCCAACACCGGAACCCGTGGAGAATCGCTTGGCTCCATTCAGTCGGTAGCCGTCCCCTTCGGCGCTCAGCGTCAAATCCGGATCAACTGGATTCACCGAATCGCCCCAGAGCCAGCCACCTTCCACGGTGCGCTGCCACCATGCCCCTTGGGCTTCTGCCGGGGCATAGAACGCAATGCCGGACTGGTTGATGTAGTGGTAAGCCAGCAACTGCGAGATGGATCCATCAGCTGCGGCCAGTATGCGGACCGCTTCGAAGGCCGTTTCCCAATGGGCTCCGGCTCCGCCGAATTCTGCAGGCACCAAGAGATTGAGCAACCCGGCTTCGCGCAGCAGCTGCACTTCGGCGAAAGGCTGGGCGTTCTTTCGGTCGCGTTCGAGCGCGTCAGCCGCCAGCTTGTCAGCTACTTGCTGGGCGACGTCGCGCCAATGAGCCAGTTCAGCTTCATCAGCAGTGCCGGTGTAGGGCACGCGCGGCAATTGGGTATCCAGTACAGTCATCTTCGTTCTCCTCTTGGGCTATGGATTCCGAAGGATGCAGAAAATCTGCGGATCCATCGAACCTGGCGTTAGCACTACCTGCGGAGTGCAGGCTTGCTGCGGCGTCTCGGAGCCAGGCCTCTCAGCCGCTCTGGATGGGTTGTGCTCCGAGTCAAGCATTACTGGCAGGTCCTCGGGAAGGGCGCTGTCATGCGGAGGAACAGCAGGACAAAATACGTCATCTTCGCGCCTTCGCCCTGCCGGAAAACGGGCAGATAAGACGTCATATGACCTTCGCATGACGCACTTGGCATGCCGGAACTGGATCTCAAGAGCGTTCCCGCAGGCATCGATTGGGAACACAGCGTGGATCAGGGCACTTCCATGCGACCGCATAGAATGGCCATTCAAGATCAATCGGCAGAAGAGGCGGCAAGTGGATCCAGCAGGCGTGATTGCCTTCATGTTCGGGTTGCTGAGCATAACGCTGGTCGCAGCGTTCCTCGCCCCGATGGCACGGGACCGGAAGCTCGCTCGCAATGCGGCGATCGGCATCAAGACGCGCCACACCTTGGCCAGCGATGACGCCTGGTTCGCCGAGCATCAGCAGGCTGCGCCCCTGCTTGCCGCGGCTTCCTGGGCCGGTTGGGCGGCATTGGCCAGCGCAGCAGTTCTCTGCCTGCTGGGCCAATTCGGTTTCGCCTTCGCCGCGATCGGAACCGGCTACCTGGCCGCCATCGCGTTGCTGGTGATCTCGACTGCCACAGCGAATAAGGCCGCGCGGAGCTTCCCGGCGGCAGGCCTGGGCTAATCCAGCACTGCTTAAAGCAACGGATCGCGCCATCTGCCGATGGAGCGATCCGTTGCTTTCTTGGAAGGCGTGCTGCTAAAGCAGTACGGCTCCCAGGACCAGTACAGTCAGGAACCCCGCGGTGCCCTGGATGGCGGTAGCCACGCTCAGGGTCTTGTAGGCGGTGATCACCGGAATGCGGCTGAGCTGCGAGACGACCCAGAAGTAGGAGTCGTTGGCGTGCGAGACAACCATCGCACCGGCACCTACGGCCAATACGGACAGCACCATGCCCAGCTCCGAACCCAATCCCAGGGAGCCGAGCATCGGAGCGACCAGCGCGGAAGTGGTCACCATTGAGACGGTGGACGAGCCCTGGGCGGACTTCAGTGCAGCGGCGATCAGGAATGGCACAGCCAGGCCCAAGCCCAGTCCGCTGAGTGAATCCGAAAGAATCGTGGTCAGATCCGACGCGGCCAGGACCGCGCCGAAGCCGGCGCCGGCACCGGTGATCAGCAAGATCGGAGCAGCGGTGCGTACAGCTTCGTTCATCTGCTCATTGAAAACCGCCAGCTTGCTGCCACCGCTCAAAAGGAAAGTCGAGGAGATCAAGCCGAAGATCAGTGCAATAACCGGCGTCCCCAGGAAGGAAAGGATTTCCAGGGCAGCGCCTTCGCCCATCGGGTGCGAGGGCAGCTTCGCAATGGATGCGGCACAGATCAGCACCAGCGGAATCAGGATCGGCATGAAGGCCAGCGCCGGGCTGGGCAATTTTCCGAAGCTTGCACGCAGCTGCTCATAGTCGAGTTCGGAGATGTCATTGTGGTCGTCGCTTGGCAACGGGGTCCATTGGGATTTGTTGAAGCGGCTGGCGTAGGCCAAGCCAGCAAGTGCCGAGATGGCCGCAACGGGCAATCCGACTGCGATGATCAAGCCCAGGTTATCGGCAATGCCGATGCTTTCGGCCGCGGCCAGCGGGCCCGGAGTTGGAGGCACCATGGTGTGGGTCGCGTACAGGCCGGTCATCAGGGCGATGGAAGTTGCCAGCCCGGAGACCCCGGTACGCAGGGTGATGGCTTTGCGCAGCGAGTTGAGCACCACGTATCCCGAGTCGCAGAAGACCGGAATGGAAACGATGTAGCCGATAATCGATAGCGTCAGGTTGGGGAACCGGGTACCCAGGACCTTGATCAGCGCATCTGCCATGGAGATCGCGGCGCCGGATTTCTCCAGGATGACACCGATCATTGTTCCGAACAGGATCACCAGTCCGATATTTCCCATGGTGCTGCCGAAAGCCGTGGTGACCGTCGAAGCCACGTCGGCCAGCGGAATCCGGTAGGCGAAGGCCGCCAGGATAGCGGCGCCAACGAGGGCGAGAAATGGGCTGATCTTCAAGCGTGCTGTGACCATCACGATGGCCACAACAAGGATCAGCAGAACTAGCAATTCGTACACGGCGGGTTGGCTCCTTTGCCAATATCGGTAGTTCAATGCGCCCAGCCCGCAATGGCTCAACGGGTGGACCAGCCCTATCGGCAAAGCCGCTCAAGGCTTTGCCCGTTGGGCTAGATGCCACCGTGCCACCCCGGGTTTCGGGCGCAAAGATCGATCATCCTGCCAATACTAGGAAAAGTGACCCCGAATACCTATGGGCACACGACCACATTTGCCTGGGTTCGAAAGAGCCAATGTGTGCAAACATCCCACCCTTCCCAGCCCCGGCGCCAGCTCCCCTAGTTTCCAGGGCCTAGAAAACATGCAGCTGGCCCAAGGCCACTCTCGCGTAGATGGCATGCTGGAGTTTCAGGGACTCGCTGGACCGCCGAATATCGATGCCGCTGACCTGGCTTATCCGCTCAAGTCTTTGAACCAAGGTATTGCGGTGAATATGCAGATCCGTGGCTGCTTGGCTCATCGAAGCAGCTGTCGCAACGACCAGCAGGGTTCTGGCTTGTTCCTCATTGAGCTGCATCGCTGGAGCAGCTGCATGGTCCAGGCTGCGGGCTGGGGTGCGGGCGATAGCCACAGCAATTTCCCGGCTCCACATGCGGCGCCGCGCGTGGGATGGCACGAGTGCCGGATAGCCCACCAATACGCGCAGCACTTCGGTTTCGGCCATGAGATCCTCGGCCTTTTCGACAGGCGCGGAGACCAGGAAACGTTCCTGGTCCATGCGCTCGGGAGCGAAAGCTGTCTCACTGGCAGCGCAAAGCCTCCAGTACGCGCCGGAAAGGCTAATCCATGACGTGCGGTGATGATCCTTCGCCGGCTCTTCGAGCGACGGATCCCCCACGCTTCGGGGCAGCCAAGCTTCAATGCATTTCGGCCCGCGCAAACCATGCGCTGCGAGCGAGCGGTCGATCACTTCAGGTGCAACGCGACCGGCGATCAACGCAGAAATAATGTCGCGGGCTTCGGTCTCGCGCCGCGCGCTGCGAGAGTGCTCGCGTTCTTGGGCAAAGAGCAATTGAACGGTCAATGCAATCAGGCCGGCCAGCGGTTCCACCTCGTGGGGAGCTCCGGTCACGCCCACAACGCCGCAGAGCTGGTCGTTCAGCACCAGCGGCACATTGACCCCTGGCTGGGTTCCGGCCGAGCCGTCGGCCTGGCTGACACGGATGATGCCGTTGCGTCGGATCGCCTCTGCGCTGCCGTCGTGGTGGGTACCGATACGCGCAGCATCCGTAGAAGCAATGATGACTCCGTGAGCATTCATGATGTTCACATTGCGGTTGATGGTCGGCGCAATCGTGTCGACGACTTTCTGCGCCAACGCGCTAGCCAGCCGGGGTTGCTCCTTTTCGCGCATGAGCTCATCCTATCCGTCACATACAGCTGAACGACGGAAACGCGCGTCTGGCGGCCGAGTCCCGTCGCCTGCGCCCAGGACATGGTTACTCGAACCTCTCTGCCTTAACAACCCGTGATCAGGACGATGTGAGGAAGCTCACTGGCAAGGTCCCGCTACCCGAGTCCACCGAAAAGAAAGTTTTCTCATCTCAAAAATACATTTTTAGCTTGACAGTGCAATAGATCACACGCAATATGTTTATAAGCTTCCGGCCAGGGTGCACCTCGCACAAATGCATTTCCTGTCCGAAAAGAAAAGATGGGGAGTAGAAATTGTGAAAAGAATCAGGTCATCCGGGGCGCTCCTAGCGCTTTTCCTATTGTTCATCTGCGCCTTTTTCGGCTACCCGCTGGCAATGCTTGTTTACGGAACCTTCCGTAGCGGACAGCCGGGCACGGATGGATCGTTCGGCCTCGCCGGAATCGTCGACGCTTATGGTGATCCTGCAACTTGGGATACTTTGTGGGCATCGGTCATCTATGCGGTGGCAGTTCAGAGCATCGGCATTATCGGCGGATTCATCTTCGCCTGGATATCCATGCGCACCAAGACTCCCGCGGGTCGAGCCATCACTCCGATCATGGTTACCATATTCGCCATCCCAACCCTTTTCTTCGCTATCAGCTGGGGAATGATGACCTCGCCAACTGGCCTGCTGACCCTGATCTTCGGGGTCTCCGGCGACGGAATGCCTCGGCTGGATGCCTACTCCTGGATGGGCTTGATCGTTGTCAGCGGATTGAAGAGCATCTCGGTCATGTACCTGTTGCTGCTGGGTCCGGTTCGCGCGCTGAACCGTTCACTCGAAGAAGCTGCTCTGCTTTCGGGCGCCAACCGACTGCGCCTGTTCCTTGATATCAACATCCCGATCCTGCTGCCTACGCTTTCGGGCCTGGCAATTCTCGGCTTTGTCAACTCTCTAGGCCAACTGGATGTCGCCCTGATTCTCGGTGTGCCGGCAGCCATCTACGTGTTCCCGACGCAGATCTACGATTTCCTGGCCACCACCCCGATTCGCTACGACTCTGCGAGCGCACTGGCCCTGCTGCTCATCGCTATCATCTACATCCTGGTCGCTATCCGCTCCAAGGCCATCGGCAACCGCAACTTCATCACCGTCACGGGCAAGGCCTACCGCCTCGAAAAGGAAGAAATCGGTCGTTGGAAGTGGGCAGGTTTTTCCCTCTTCGCAGCCTACGTCCTAGTCGCCCTGGTACTCCCCCTGGTCCAGCTGATCATCGGTTCCTTCCAACCCGTACTCGGCGTCGCTGGCTTCACCTTCAAGCATTATGCGGGATTGTTCGAATCGTCGAAGGTCATCAGGGCGTTGGAAAACACCTTGGTCATGGGCATCATTGGCGGCCTGTTCGCCACCATCTTGGCCGTCTTGATCAGCTACGTGGCATTGCGCAGCAAGAGCCGGTGGGCTCAAGTCCCGGAAATGATTGTTTGGGCTGTAGTTGCGGTTCCAGGCATCGTGCTAGCACTGGCAATCACCTGGGCGTACCTCAGCGTTCCGGGCCTGAAGAATTTGTACGGCTCGATCTGGATCGTGCTGATCGCACTGGTCATCGTGGTGACTCCCATTGCGCAGCGCGCCACCTCGGGCCCAGTTGGCCAGCTAGGTGTTGAGCTGGAAGAGTCCGCTCGCATCTGCGGAGCCTCCGCGCCGCGAATGATGGTCACCATCGTAGTTCCGCTGATCGGCCCGACCTTCTTGGCTTCATGGTTCATAACCGGCGTGATGGCCGCTGGCAGCTTGGATATCCCTATCCTCCTCTCCAGCGCCAAGACGGAAACCGTCTCCCTGCTCGTATACAACTACTACACGCAGCTTGGCAACGGTTCTGCCGCCGCAGCCCTCTTGCTGCTCCTCTTGGCCCTGCTGGCGGCCGGGGGCGGATTGCTTCTCGCCGCCGGAGCGCTGCTCAAACGCCTCAACTACCGCAAGACCACCAAGCGGGGGCAGCTGGTTGACATTGCTGCTCCGTCCCAGAGCTTCGACCCTGCAAAGTCCAAGGCTGTCGAAGCAGACAACGATCCAACTACCCTGCGTCGAGTTCCGACCTCCGCTTCCAAGTGATAGGAAATTCCATGGCACACGTAAGTATTGAGTCACTAGAAAAGAAGTACTCGCCGAAAGCGCCAGCTGCAGTGGAATCACTGGATCTGGAAATTCAAGAGGGCGAGTTCCTCACCCTGCTGGGCCCATCGGGTTGCGGCAAGACCACCACCCTGCGCTGTGTCGCCGGCCTGGAACGCCCAACCGGCGGCCAGGTCTCCATTGGCGGCAAAGTTGTGGACGCACCGGCGCAGCGTATCCATGTTGCCCCGGACAAGCGAGATATCGGCATGGTGTTCCAGAGCTACGCCCTGTGGCCGCATATGTCGGTGGCTTCCAACGTCGCCTACCCATTGAAGATGCGGAAGATCAGCGTGGACGAACGTGCTCGCCGGGTCCGCGAAGTCTTGGAAATGGTCGGGCTGGAAGAGTATGCAAGCCGGATGGCTACCGATCTCTCCGGCGGCCAGCAGCAGCGCGTGGCTTTGGCTCGCGCCTTGGTTGCAACTCCGCAGCTTCTCCTCTTCGACGAGCCCCTGTCCAACCTCGACGCTCGTCTGCGTCAGGACATGCGTTCGGAACTGCGTGAAATGCATAAGCGCGTTGGCACCACCTCCATCTACGTGACACATGACCAGGAAGAAGCGGTCTCCCTGTCCACTCGTATCGTCTTGCTCAACAAGGGCGCTATCGAACAGGTCGGCAGCCCGCGAGAGATCTACTGGCACCCGGTCTCGCACTTCGTCGCTGACTTCGTTGGATACGACAACTTCGTGAGCGCCACCGTTGTCTCCACCGATCAGTACGGAGTCAAGGTCCTGCTTGACGGAACCGATGTCCGCTTGGCTTGCCCACCACGCAACGACGTGCATGAGGGCCAGCAGGTCGATATTGCGGTCCGCTCTTCCTCGGTGATCCTGGGGCCTCCTGCCTGCGAAAAACCAAACCGGTTCCAGGGTGTCATCACCGACGTGATGTACCTGGGCGATGACTTCATCTACGAACTGCAGTTGGGCCCGCACAAGGTCAAGGTCTCCATTCGCACCGCAGAAGTGGCCAACATCTGGCCAGTTGGCGCCCCTCGGGTCGGCGACTCCATCTCCGGAGCCATCGCTCCGGATTCGCTGGCATGCCTGCCAGCGCTCAATTCCAAGGTACCGGCCCTGGCCTAAGGCGAAGGCCTCGGGAACATCAGCCAAAAACGAAGTCACTCCTCGTCCATCATTATGAAAGGCACGACCATGGGGATCAAGAAGAACAAATTTGCAACCATCGCAGCACTCGGACTTTCCTCCGCTCTGCTGCTCAGCGCTTGCGCAGGCGGCAGCGGCGACGCTGCCAGCGAGGGTCTGGGAGAACGCGAAGGCGTCGATACCGTTGCCGCGCTGGGTGGCGAAGAAGCCAAAAAGCAGATTGAAGAGCAGTACGCCGCTGCCCTTGAAGCCGGCCAGGACTCACTGAACATCTACACCCCGCTGACGGCCACCTGGCCATCGGTTTTCGAAGCCTTCAACGAGCGATTCCCAGGCATTGAAGTTGAGCCGTTGCAGATTGTCGGCGCCGAGTTGGACACCAAGATTTCCCAGGAGCAGTCCTCCGGCCAACGCATCGCAGACATTGTCATCACCGGCGACGTGGGAGCGGTCTCGCTCGCCGATCGGGATTACTTCAGCGAGTTCCGGCCTCTCAATGCGGAAAAGGTCACCAAGGATCCACAGCTATCGCTCGAGACCGGAACCCTCACCCCGGTATCCGCATCTCCACGCGGCCTGATCTATGACACCCGTCAGGATCTGGGCAAGACGCCGGATAGCTGGCAGTCTCTGTTGGATCCTGCCTACAAGGGAAAAATCACCATGAC
Organism: Glutamicibacter sp. NPDC088483; assembly: GCF_044753145.1. Classification (NCBI taxonomy): domain Bacteria; kingdom Bacillati; phylum Actinomycetota; class Actinomycetes; order Micrococcales; family Micrococcaceae; genus Glutamicibacter; species Glutamicibacter sp. NPDC088483. Next base: position 332,880 of record NZ_JBIVMP010000004.1, on the reverse strand, counting down.
CGATCCTGCCACCGACGGTGGCGGCATGCAATGGGCAGACCTTGTGCTCAATGACAAGGATCTGGGTAAGGACTACCTAGAAAAGTTGGCGGCACAAGATCCCATCATCTCTTCAAGCACCGCTGAGTGCCACAACGCCGTAGTACAGGGCCGCGCTTATGTCTGCCTGATGGGCGCAATGGGCAACTACCTGACCTTGACCGGTGATGGTGCGCCAGTTGAGATCTCCTACCCGATCGAGGGTGGCAACTGGGCAACCTACTGGTACGCCGGAGTCATCGATGGCGCTGAAAACGCGCAGGCCGCTGAACTGTTCATCACCTGGTTGAACTCCCCAGAGGCTAATGAAGTCAAGGCCAAGGCTGGCCACGGACCAATCGTGAACGCTGAAGATCTGGACCTTCCATTCGAAAACCCGGCAGACGTTCCACTGCTGCCGCGTCCGGATCTGGTTGATGTAACTGATCGCCAGCGCAAGGGCCAGGAAAGCGTCAGCAGCATCTTCAGCCGCTAGACATTCTCCGAACGGTGGGTATCGCAACGCGGTACCCACCGTCTTTATATCCCTGGAAGTTTTCACAATGAAAGTGGTTTTACGTTGAGTACTGGAATGACCGTTTATTCCTTGGGAACAGCCGGAGGTCCGCTCCTCCGCCGAGGTCTCGATAACGGCCATCGTCGAGGCATCGCCACAGCCGTCGTCGTAGATGGCAGCACCTATCTGATCGACTGCGGACATGGTGTGGGCATGGGGCTGGCAGACGCAGGGCTCTCGCCAACGAGTCTGCGCGCCATTTTCATCACCCATCAGCACTCCGACCATGTCATCGACCTGAATTCGGTCATGGTGCTCGGCGGCCTCGCATTCCGTGGCAACCCAGAACTACGCGTACGCGTTGTAGGTCCCGCAGATCGCGGCATGCTCCCGGAGGTCCAGCATGCCGAAAAGGATGTCCCGACGATCTACCCTCAATCACCTACTCCAGGCACCAAGGAAATGGTTGAGCTGATGCTTCGATCCCATGCCACCGATCTCAACGATCGCCGGCGGGATTCTGGAGCTCCAGACATCTCGAAAATCTTTATTGGAGAAGACATCCGGCTTCCCGAAGAAGTGGATTTCCATCCCAACACGGCAAACCATCCTGCGATGGAGCCGTTCGAAGTCTACTCGGACAAGTTTGTCACCGTTACGGCCACGTTAGTGCAGCACCAGCCGATCGCTCCGGCCTACGCCTTCCGCATTGACAGCGCATACGGCTCCGTGGTCGTTTCCGGGGATACGGCACCGAGCCAGAATCTCGTGGGCCTGGCACAGGGATGTGACCTTCTTTTCCATGAAGCCATTGATCTCGATTCCGTCATTCGCAGCTATCCCAATGCCACCAAGCAAGAGCTTGAAGCAAGCATGGGACACCACAGGCGAGCACATACGACACCTCAGGATGCCGGCGCAATTGCCCAGCAGGCAGGGGCGTCTCATCTGGCGCTTCACCATTTAGTTCCTGCTTCTTCAGACCTCGAAGTCTGGCAATCAGCTTTGACGCAATTCCGCGGCAAGTTGTTCGTTCCATGCGATGGTGACAGTTTCAGAATTGACGATGGGAATGTAACTCATCAAACCAACTCCTAGCTTTTTCACAGTGGCACACTGTTGCAGCTCTCTTGATTGCCATTATCAGGATGCTAGGCTCACTGCAGCACGTTTTACCCTCGGAAGGTTTGCCATGAGTTCAGCTACCTGTTACCTGACCGGCGGATTCCTGGTGTCGCTCTTAGTTGCTTTCAACCTCACGTGGAGTAAGCATCTGCCGGGTCTGTTCGGGTCCGCTGCAGTACTTGTCAGCCTCCTCGGCCTCGTAAGCTGCGTTTTATATGCCACCCGGTCGACCCCGCGCCCGCGCAACTGAGGTCGAGCTAGACAGATTTCGAACGGCAGGCCGCCAACCATGTTCCCGGTTGGTGGCCTGCCATTCAGCAGTTCGTGTGCAGACACTACTTGTCGTCCTTGGCTGCACGTTCCTTCTCGATGGCCTGAACCTGGGTGACCGTATCCGGTGAGAAGGCGTAGAGCTTGCCGTCTGCCTGGTGAACCCAGAACCGTCCGCACAGATCAGTCGTGCTGGCCTGCGCGCTCTGTGGCCACCACTCCGCTTCCAAGGTACGGGTCTTGGACAGCTCTTCGGGCTTCATGTTCTTGGTGCGCGAATCAGAAGCATAGGCCTGGGCCAATTCGGCATCGGTGGGCTGTCCGGTAGTCTTCAGTGCCTTGCACTGCTCGCTATCGAGCTTGCCCTCGTAGTTCATGATGAAGATCCGTTCAGAACCGGTGTTGCGTTGAACCAGCTGCACATCAGTGCCGCCGGCCGGCACCCAGTCGGGCAGCACGCCATCTTCAACCGCTTTCTGAGAAGTTTTGGCGGTTCGCGTGGTGGATTCATCGAATTTATCGGAAAGGAGATCAGAACCGCTGCATCCAGTGAGCAGAAGTGCAAAGGGAAGGGCAAGCGCGCCAGCGGCGAGGTACTTTTTCTTAAGCATGACTCCATCGTAGAAATTCCAGCGCCCTTGGACATCAGCGATGCGAGGTAACCATCCCGCTTCCTACTCATACCCTCGGTTGAGATATTTTCCGTTGGCCTCAACCCAAAAAGCCCATCTCACCTATTGAAAGCATTCGCCAATAACCACAATTCGCTACGGCTTATTGGTAAATTACCTACGATCATAACGCTAATTAGGAGCTGTCAACGTTGAGCACTTTTGACCCTGTGAGCCTTGAATCGGAACTGCGCACTGCAGAAGACCAGCGCCTTTCGGCCATGCTTGCTGGTGACCTTGCGACCTTGGAGAGCCTGCTCGAGCCGGACTTGCAGTACACGCATTCCACCGGTCGGGTCGATAACCGCGATTCGCTGCTGGAATTGCTTGGCTCAGGAGCCACCGAATATTTGGCACTGAAGCACGACTTCGGGTCAGTCACCCAGCAGGGCGGCGTGGCGGTTGTCGAAGGCACCATGAAGATGCATCTGATTTCCGGCGGAGTGGAGAAGCATCTGGAAACGATCAACCGCACGGTGTGGGCCAATACCGATGGACAGTGGAAGCTGCGCCTCTTTATCGGGACTAAAGCAGAATAGGACTGCACCTGAACGTTTAATGCAGCAGGCGGCAGGTTGGATATCCAACCTGCCGCCTGCTGCGTACTGGCTAAAGGCTCAGTGCTTAGACCTGGCCGCCATGGCGAGCCACGACTTCACGAGCCAAGGTCTTGCCGAACTCGGTGTGGGCAGCAAGTGCTGCTTGGGCTGCTGGGGCATCGCCGGCAGCCAGTGCCTCGGTCAGTTCTGCAACGTGGCGGTGTTCGAGCTGGCGCGACCACTGCTCTGCGGTCAATGCCTGACGCCATACGGTGCCAATGCCCAGACGGCGGAAGGAATCAACCAGCTGGCTGGAGCCGGCAACGCCGACCAAAGTGTCGTGGTAGGCCACATTCAGGGCCAAGAACTCTTCCAAGTCGGACTCGGAGGTCTCGCGCAGGGTGGCCAGTTTCGCGGTGATCTCACGCAGCGTGGAGATGGTTTCTGCTGACACCTTGCCCAGGTGCGATGCGATGACGCCGGACTCGATGGTGGCGCGCGACTCATAGGCCGAATCGGTCAGCTCTGCGGTGATCGGCTTTGGCTGGTACTTGCCGTTCTCGGTGCGGAAGACCAGGTGCTCGCTTTCCAGCTTCACCAGTGCATTGGAGACATGATCGGCGTCGGCGCGGGAAGCGGCGGCGATTGCATCCACGTCGAGGTCTTCGCCCAGCGGGCTGGTGCGCAGCAGCACCCAGTTGCGGGTGGCCTGGTAGGCAGCTAATTCCTTGGTCGGCTCCAAGCGTCCCATGGTGCCGCGGTAGTAGGCCAGTGGTTCGCGGTCGTGGGCTTCAGCGTGGCTGACCAGTCCCAGGAACACGGTGTGGGTGCCGCCGGTTGGAGTCTCGGCTACGTGGCATACGATCGTGGCCAGTGCGCCGTCAATCAGCGGGATGCCTTCTTCGGAGAGGGTGTGCGGCACGGTGGCGAACTTGTCTTCGCCCTTGCGTCCGAAGTGGAAGGCCAGCGCACCCTGGTCTTCCGCCAAGATGTTGATGCCGAAGACTCCTGCTTCCACCACGCGGTCGTGGGTGGAGCTGGAACGGTTCAGGCAGGCGAGCATCATTGGCGGTTCCATGGACAGCGAGGACACTGCCGAGGCGGTGGTTCCGTAGAGCTGGCCGTCCACGGCGGTGGTGATCACCGTGACACCGGAGGCGAAGTGGCCTACGACGTTGCGGAAGGTGTTCATGTCGACGGGGGTGACCGAGTCAAGGTTGGTGATGCTCATGAGAGTTGCTCCTGGTAATTCGGGGTGAAGTTTTCAGCTGGGTCCAGCGCTGCGATCAGATTCCTCAGATCCGGTGCGCTGGCAAGGTGTTCGAACTGGTCAAGCAACGCGTCCTTGCGTGCCGCCAATTCAGGATGCGAGAACTCGAGATTCTTCGAGAACTTCTCAACTACCTGGTCATGCTCCAGGGGTGTGCGCAAGATGTTTCCATCCGGGTGCTCCACGCGTATGTGGCGCACTTCGCCGTTGCGCAGCCGTGCGGTGATTTCTGCGGTCAGCCGCTGGCTGTTGGGCAGGGTGCCGGCCAGTTCAATGCGTCCGAGCATCTGCGCCAGTTCCTGGTCCGCCAGCGCGCTGGCGGTCAGGTGCTCGGGGCGGACCGTCCCGTGGATCAAGGCGATGGCCGCGGTGGCGTGCACCGAGAACAGCGCTGCCACAGTGCGGGTATCCCCGGCTTCGAAGCGTGCTCCTACGAATCCGTTCAGAGTCCGTTCGCTCAGGTGGACGGTGAGGCATTCGATGTCCTTGTAGTTCACCGTGCCATCGGCCACCAGTTGCGCGCAGGCCTGCAGCGATGGCTGCGCGGCGCGGCAGCTGGCAAATGGCTTGATGGTGCAATCGCCGTGGAACACCACGCCGAGGCCCACCACTGCCAGTTCCGGCTGCGCGTCGATGCCGAACTGCTGGAAGTAGCCGTGCTTGCCGCTCAGCGGATCATCCGCCGCCTGCAAGCCGGCCTTGGCCAGCTGCGCTGCGGAAATTCCGGAGCGGGCGGCGAAGGCCATGGGCAGCTTGAAGCCGTTGGCGCCATCGAAGATCGCAGCTACATTGCCCGAAGCTTGGTTGACCGCGATGCCGATGGCATGGCGTGCCTGCACCTTGCTCAAGCCCAGCATCCGGCTGGCGATTGCCGCGGCGGCCAAGGCGTTGAGCGTGCCGGTATTATCCTGGCCGGAGTACACATCGAATCCGCCGGCGATGGCCAGACGCGCGGCCAGGTCATCTCCCAGTGCCAACGCAGCCAGGGTCTCTTCGCCGTTGGCGCCGGTTGCCTCGGCCAATGCCAGGACCACCGCCACGGTGGTACCTGAAATGTGGGCGGCGACTTGCTTGCCTTCCGGCCCTTCGGCTTCCACCGGCTCGAAGTCGAAGGAGCGGATCAGGGCCGCGTTGACGAAGGCGGCCGAGGTGGCCGGGAGCTTGATTCCGGTCCCCAGTACGGTTGCTTCTTGACCGCTGCCCCAGGCGCGAGCGACCTCGATGAGCCCTGAGGCATCATCGGCACGGTGGCCTGCCACCCCAACGCCCACCGAATCGAGCAGGCGCTGGTTCACACGCTGGATCGTGGCCGTCGGCAGCTGGGAATACTGGGTTTCCAGCAGGTGCTCCAGCAGCGCATCGAGCACATCGGGTGTTGGGTTAGCCATGATTTTCTGCTTTCCTAGGCGCGCGTTGCCGCGGCGTCCAGATCCAGTCCGGCGTGTTCGGCAATGACCGGGTTGATGCCCAGCTCGGCGAACATCGCCTCGAAGGCACCGGTTTCGCCCTTCATCTGCGCCTTGCGGTGGTCCAGTCCGCGGGCACGGCCTACCGAGCCCAGGTAGAAGCGCTCGTAGAGTTCGATGCGGCTGCCCAGGGCGGATCCGGCGAAGTCCCATGCGGTGCGGAAGATCTTGGCACGCTCTTCTGGTGCGATGCCGTTGGCCCCTGGCAGGTACTTCTTGAGCAGTGGGCCCAGGCGCGGATCCTCGAAGGAGGCCGCGGTTGGGGTGGCCAGCAGGTTGTGGCTGCCCATGGACTTGATGATGTCGTTCACGCGGGCCATCCACAGCGGCATCATGGTGCGCAGCGCGGAGATGTCGTCGTGGCAGAAGAATGCTCCGCCGCCCCATTCCGAGGCGTTGACCTCGGCCGAGTGGATTACGGCGCGGGCGATGCGCAGGTAGGAGTAGATTTCGCCGAGCATCGACGCGGTTTCCGGCTTGTTGTCGGTGGCGGTGACCTTGGCCATCTGCACGCACAGGTCGTAGGCGAATTCCAGCTTCACCGAGGCGCGGATGGCAGTCTGCTGCTGGGTGTTGCCGGTAGCGGTGCCCGAGTTCAGGGAGTTGTAGACATCGAGCTGGCCGTCGATGAACACGCGGTCCCATGGAACCAGCACGTCATCGAAGATGATGACCGCATCCTGCTCGTCGAAGCGCGAGGAGAACGGCTTGTCCACTACGGGCTGGTCGACGCCGTAGTGGTCGCGGCATACCGAGACCACTCCCGGGGTGGCGACCGGGATCGCGAAGGACAGCGCGTATTCCTCGTAGCCCTTCTGGATTGGCACCGCTGGGTAGACGTAGAGTTCGTCTGCGATCGGGCCCAGGGTGGCGAGCATCTTCGCGCCGCGCACGATCAGGCCCTCTTCGGTGCGCTCCACCACGCGCAGGGTCAGCTCTTCGTTGATGCCCTGCAGTTCGCCCACCGACTTGTCGATGGCTGCGTGCACGATGGTGTGGGTCAGCGCCAGGTCGTTTTCCTGGACGTGGCGCCAGTAGTTCTCCAAGCGCTCGTAGTAGACCGGGTCGCCGGATTTGGCGAAGATGTCCGGACGCGAAGCGTGGCCGGCCAGGACGACGTTCACGTAGTCAGGGGTGCGGCCGAGCATGCCGTTGGAGTAGCGGGCCAGGCGGTCGAAGGCGCGGTGGCGGCGGGCGATGTCTTCTGCGTTCTTCGGACGAAGCAGCGAGACGTTATGCTGCTCGCCGGTCTCTTCATCGACCATCAGGCAGTCATCGGCATACTTGTGCTGGTAGTCGAAGTAGGCGGCCATGCCGTTGATCGAGCCTGCAAATGCAGGATGCTCGGTCACGTCGATGCGCTGGTCGCCTAGCCAGACCTCACGGGAATCCTTGAGCCCTGCCAGGTACTGCTCTCCAGTGCGTGCACTCATCTTTGCTGCTCCTTATCGGACGTCCCGACTAGCGGGTCAAAAATATATTCTGTGCATCAGTTTATATAACTCATGTGACCCAGATCAAGCTCTGGGTTAAAGATTTTTTTAGAAAACCCGGAATTACGCGGTTTTTGACCTCAAAAGAAAATATTCCTAGTCATAAAATGCGTAAAAAGTAGACAAGATCAGTGAAATGGGCCACTATGGCTTAAGTCACAAACCGCGATCAGGAAAGGTTCCCAACGTGTCCGACTCGCAACAGAACCAGCCAGTGCCGGCATCGAAGCCGAACGACTCCCTCAACACCAAGGATTTGCGCCGCATTCTCGGTTCCAGCTTCTTGGGCAGCGTCATCGAGTACTACGACTTCATCTTGTACGCCACTGCGGCGTCGCTGATTTTCGACAAGGTCTTCTTCGGCAACCTGACCCCCGGCTTGGCGCTCTTCGCCTCCTTCGGCACCCTGGCAGTCGGCTATATAGCCCGTCCGCTGGGCGGCATCATCTTCGGTCACTACGGCGATCGCTTGGGACGCAAGAAGATGCTGGTCCTTTCCATGATGATGATGGGCTTTGCCACGATCGCCATCGGCCTGCTGCCAACCACCGCAACCATCGGCATGGCAGCACCGATCATCCTGATCCTGCTGCGCGTCATCCAGGGTGTTGCCGTTGGCGGCGAATGGGGCGGTGCCACCTTGATGGCACTTGAACACGCACCGGCTTCCAAGCGCGGCTTCGCCGCTTCCTTCGCCAACGCAGGAGCTCCTGCCGGCGGCCTGCTGGCAACCTTCCTGGTTTCCTTCGTCTCCTTCTCTACGGGCGATGCCTTCTTGGAATGGGGCTGGCGCATTCCGTTCGTCTTCTCGGCAGTATTGATCATCATCGGCATGGTTATTCGCCTGAAAGTGGCCGAAACCCCGATCTTCCAAGAGCTCGACGCGAAGGCCGCGAACCGCAAAGAAGAACGCAAGACCCCTATCGCACTGGTGCTCAAGAACCATTCCCGCACCGTGATCATCACCCTTGTTGCTTCGCTTGGCTTCTACACCTGCCAGGGCGTATTGACCTCCTGGGGCGTCTCCGAAGCAGCCGCCCAGGGCGTGGACCGCTCCTTCGTTCTGAATACCAAGGGATACGCGGCCATGGTCACCATCCTGGTTTGCTTCTTGGCCGCCAAGCTTTCTGACAAGTACGGCCGCAAGGCGATCCTGACCGTTGGCGGTACCGCCGGCATCCTGTGGGCCTTCCCTGCCGTCTTCTTGATGAGCAATGGCACCGGATGGGGCTTCGCAGTTGCCGTCATCGTCGGCAACGGCGTCATCCAGGGCATCCTGGCCGGACCAATCGGCGCCTATATCTCCGAACTGTTCCCCGCCGACGTCCGCTACACCGGCGCTTCGCTGGCCTACCAGGGCTCCTCCACCGTTGGTGCCGGCTTCACTCCAATGATCTGCACCGCGCTGGCTGTCAGCTTCGGCATCACCGCGGTAGGCATCTTCTGGGCAGCCATCTTGGTTATTGGCCTGATCGCCATCCGCATGAGCCCCGAGGGTGCGGCGCTGCCAGCCAAAGGTGCTGCAAAAACCAAAGAATTCTTGAACGCCTAAACTTCAGCACGGTCCGCGTATCACTTGGTGCGCGGACCTGCTTTTACCAACTAACATCAATTTTTCTGAATTCTAAAGCGCAAAAGTTCTCTATTTACTACTTTAGGGACTCTTGAAAACATGGTTTCAGCGCTTCCCCTCGCATTCGCAGGAAAGGATGAGTTTCAATGACTCCCAAAAACCCCCAGCACATGGTGCTCACGACCTTCATGCTCCCAGCCGGCTACCACAAGGACTCGTGGCGCATGGACGGCTCGCGCTCCGAAGAGCTGGCAAACCTGGACTTCGTCTACGACCTGACCAAGATGGCTGAAGACGCCAAGCTGGACGCCATCTTCTTCGGCGACATCGTCCACGCCAACACCGTGATGCGCGGCGATATCAAAATGAACGGCTTCTACGAGCCGATCTCGGTGCTTTCCGCTCTGGCAGCGCGCACCAAGAACATCGGCCTGATCGGCACCGTTTCCACTTCCTTCTCCGAGCCATACAATCTGGCTCGACAGATGGCAGGACTGGACCACATGTCCGGTGGCCGCGCCGGCTGGAACATCGTGACCAGTTCCGATGGCTTCGCCAACTTCGGCATGGATTCCGCGCCGGATCCAGCCACCCGCTACCGCCGCGCCACAGAGTTCGTCGAGGTCGCCAACCAGCTGTGGGATTCGTGGGAAGACGACGCCGTCACCAACGACAAGGAATCTGCTTGGTACGTCAACACCGACAAGATCCACCCGATCAACCATGAGGGCGAATTCTTCAAGGTGCAGGGTCCGATCAACATGCCGCGCAGCCCGCAGGGCCGCCCGGTGCTGGTCCAAGCCGGCTCCTCGGGACCGGGCATGGAACTGGGCTCCTCGGTGGCCGATGGCATCTACACCGCGCAGCCGTTGAAAGAACCATCTGTGGAGTTCTACGCCAAGTTCAAGGCCATGGCAGCTGCCAAGGGCCGCAACCCCAACGACATCAAGATCATCCCGGGCATCCTGCCGATCCTCGGCGACACCCAGGCTGAAGCAGATGAGCTGGCCGAAGAGCTGGCCAACCACATCCACCTGGAAAACGGTCGCGTGCAGGTCGGCGCGGATCTGAAGATGGACCTGTCCTCGCTGGACTTCAACGAGAAGATCCCTGCCGACTGGTTCTCCGATGATCCGGCTCTGGGTTCGCGTTACCAGATCTACCGCCGCAAGTCGGTGGACCAGGGCATGACCCTGCGTGAGCTGATCGTTGACCTAGCCCGCTCTACCGGACACCAGTGGATGGCCGGCACCGCTTCGGCAGTGGCTGACCGGATGATCGACTGGTTCGATTCCAAGGCCTGCGACGGCTTCAACCTGAACGCCCCATTCAACCCGGGTGGGTTCAAGCTGATCTGCGACAAGCTAGTCCCGGAATTGCAGAACCGCGGCTACTTCCGCACCGAGTACGAGGGCACCACCCTGCGCGATAACTTCGGGCTGTCCTACCCGTCCTCGATCCGCGCGCGCGTCTAGCCGCTAGCTGCGCCGGCCGGCATCCTCGAAGAGCTCGGCAGCTACTTCCACCCACGCTTGGGCACGGGAGTTCAGCCGAGAGCTGCGGGGCCAAGCCACTGAAACTGGAACTACAGCGATATTCTCGTCATCGAGTTTCAGTGGCTTGAGCACCACGTTCAACTCTTCATAGGGTGCTTCCAGGGCCGGCTGCTGGAACAGGACCGCCACCCCACGGCCGGTACTGACCAGCGAGCGAACCGTTGCATAGGAACGCGAACGGTGCCGGATAACCGGCTCCAGCCCGCTACCTTGGTACAGCCCCAAGATGCGCTGGGTGATCGGTTCGGATTCGAAAAGCACCAACGGATCCGTAGAGATTTCACGCAGTGACACCGACGGGCGTGCGGCCAGCGGATGATCCGAAGGAAGCAGGATCTGGGCTTCGGCCATCGCCACGGTGGCCGAACGCAGCGCCGGAGAAATCTCCGAACCGTAGAGGAAGGCGACGTCGATGGAACCATCGAGCAGCGCATCCTGCATTTCCTGGTGGAACCCTTCCAAAAAGTCGACCTCTACCTTGGGGCACTGCTGGGCAAAGGCACTGAGCATGGGAGGGATGATGATCGGCCCCAGAGGCATGAAGCAGCCAACGGTCAGCGGGCCGGCCAGCTCTTCACGGGTTCCCTGGCCCATGGTTTCCAGATCGTGGGCGCGTTCGAGCAGTTCGCGGGCCTGGAGCAGCACGGTCTTGCCGCTGGCGGTCAAAGTCAGCCCCTTGGCTCGGCGCTTGATCGCCAGCTCGGCACCGACGATGCGCTCGAGTTCAGCAATGGACATGGAGATCGCAGAAGGGGCCAGATGCAGCCTGCGGGCAGCTTCGGCCATGGTTCCGGCTTCGGCGGCAACAACGAAGTGCCAAAGCTGGCGCAAGGTCAGCTGCGGGTGGGACACAAGATTCATGTCATCAAGCATATTGATGACGGTGAGAAACAAAGCAAATTTTTTAGATTAAGACAGTGAGGCCGCGGCACTAGCCCGCAGCCAGTGGAAGGGTGAATCATGGATCGTCGTGAAGAATTTCTTCAGGCAGCCAAGGAAATCGTTGGCGCAGAAAACGTTGTTTCATTGGGAGATTCCGAGGGCTATCTTGATCCCTACCCGCTGAACCCGGGACGCACCCCGTGGCCGGGCATCCGCCCGGCCAATACAGAAGAAGTCCAAGCCGTCGTCAAGCTGGCTACCGAGCACGAAGTTCCGCTGTGGACCTTCTCCTGCGGCAAGAACCTGGGCTATGGCGGCCCGGAACCGCGCGATACCGGCATGGTGGCGCTGGATCTGAGCCGCATGAAGCGCATCATCACCGTCGATGACCGCCTGTGCTACGCCGTGGTGGAACCCGGCGTCACCTTCTTCGAGCTCTTCGAATACATCAAGGAACGCGGCCTGAAGGTGTGGATGTCGGTACCGGCCCTGGGCTGGGGTTCGGTGATGGGCAACATGCTCGACCGCGGCTACGGCATGACCCCGCTGGGCGACCACGTGAAGTCCCTGTGCGGCATGGAAGTTGTCCTGCCCGACGGCGACCTGGTCCGCACCGGCATGGGCGCGATGGACGGCACCGAGCTGGGCCCGATCTTCCAGGGCGGCTTCGGTCCGACGCTGGACGGGCTGTTCACCCAGTCCAACTACGGCGTGGTCACCCAGGTCGGCCTGTGGCTGATGCCGGCGCCGCACACCTACGTCAACGGCGATATTTTCGTCGACGATGAAGCCCAACTGCCTCAGCTCATCGACATCCTCACCACCCTGCGTCGTGAAGAAATCATCCAGAACAACGCACTGTGCGGCAACGTGGTGCGTGCCGCGACCATGCGCGGGAACCGGGCGCAGTTCTGGGATGGCGAAGGCTCCATCCCGGACTGGCGCCTGGAAGAAATGCGCAAGGAATTCGGCGTCGGGCAGTGGAACTGCAAGTTCGCCTTCTATGGCGATAAGGAACTGTGCGAGCGCCGCCTTGAAATCGTCAAGGAACGCATCAGCTCCATCCCAGGAGCCCGCGTAGATGCCCGCTTCTACTCCGGCGTTGAAGGCATGGCACTGCAGCATGAGGACATTGCAGATTTGGACCGCACCCAGATGGCTGGCGTGCCGACCTTGAAGCCGCTGTCCACCGTGGGCTGGGCAGCCGAAAACGGCGGCCACATCGACGCTGCGCCGATCATCCCGGCCCGCGGCGAGCTGGTGGCCGAGTTCTACCAGGAAGCCAAGAAGCTCTACGCAAAGCACGGTTTCGATCTGTACATCGGCTACCACCTGTACCCACGCCACATGGTGCACGTAACCATGATCTTCTTCGAGCGTGGCAACGAGGAAATGCTCACCCGCGCTCGCGCCCTGTACTCCGAGTTGCTCGACGCGGCCCGCGCACGCGGCTACGCACCGTACCGCAGCCACGTGGACTACATGGACCGCATTGCCGATGGCTTCGACTTCAATGACAACGCGGCGCGTCGACTGCAGGAGAAGATCAAGGACGCCTTGGACCCCGCCGGCATCCTTTCCCCCGGCAAGCAGGGCGTCTGGCCGCAGCGCTTCCGTGCCGAGCGCACCAGCGCCCAGAGCTAAACCCGGCGATATTCAGCATCAACGCGTGCGGGTCTTTCATCAGAAACTGCTGGTGAAAGACCCACACGCGTTTGTCGTTAAGCGGTTCTGAACAATCTGGTTTCCCGTTGCGGCCAAATTGCCGCATCCGGTTCAGTTGGCCCTTGCGCCTAAAGCAGTTCGCGGCAGTCGCTTGCGTCAGGGGTTGGGCTGCTGCTTCTTACGCCGGCGATCAAGCAATGACCCGCCTCCGCAGAACACTAGGAAAGCGAATAAGGTTGTCAGCGCGGAGAAAAGAGAAGGATTCTCAGAAGAATCCCAAAAGTAGGGGCTTGCGAAGGCAATCGCGATGGAGAGCACGCTTCCGATACCTACAAACACTTGGCAACCTTTCAAGTTGGGTCGTTTGAGTTTTTCCCAGAGCGCTTTTTACAGGACAAGAGATGCGCAAATTCACGGTCCGGCTCATTTGCCAACCGTAGCAAGCGAAGTTTCTGAGGTAAATCATCCTTTAGCAGGAGGGAGCCGTATTATTCATGCACGCCAGAACAGAGCGCTGGCAACCGAGAACCCCTCCTGAAGATGGCCCACAAACCTTCGCCAATCAAGCCTCGGTTCTCGGCCATGCCCATTGGCTTCCTCCGAAAACGCAAATAGTCCCTTGCCAGCAGTTACCGGCAAGGGACCACCATGCTCGAACAGTTAGACGGACCGTGCCACTCCACCGTCGACGCGAAGATTCTGACCGGTCATGTAGCTGGATTCATCGCTAGCCAAGAAACGCACAGACTTCGCGATCTCAACAGCGCTAGCGGCCCGACGCAACGGAATCTTCTGGGTCCAGGCTTCTGGAACCGTACTCGGATCCTCCTTGGTAAAGCCAGGAAGCACGTTGTTCATCCGGATTCCCTGCGGGCCATATTCGTCCGTGTACAGCTTGGTGAAAGAAGCTAGAGCTGCACGGAAAGTCGCCGAGACCGGATACTTGGGATTGGGTTCAAACGGTGAGCTGGTAGAGATATTGACGATGGTTCCTCCCCCGCTCTGCTCGAAATGGGGCGTGACAATGCGGCACATGCGAATTACGTTCATCAGGTACATTTGCATGCCCAATTCCCAGTCCTCGTCTCTGAGCTCCAGAACTGGTGCGGAGGCTGCATGCCCCGAACCGTTCACTACAAGATCGATTCGGCCATAAGTCTCCATGGCGAGGTCAACCACTGCCTGCAGGTCTTCGGTGTTCTGGTTGGATCCGGCCAGCCCTACCCCGCCGAGTTCTTCTGCCAGTGCCTTCGCCCTGCCAGAAGGCGAGAGCGCCACGATCTTATACCCGTCGCGTGCAGCCAGTTCTCGCGCTACCGCCGCACCGATTCCGGAGCCAGCTCCAACTACTACAGCTACTTTTTCACTCAACGTCATTTGCTCTCCTTCGCGGTTACACGCTCTACTTCACGGGCGACCAAGGCATTGATCGCAGCGGAAGACAGCTCTGCAAACTCCAGGTAATCAATGTCGTCACCTGCCGAGGCGGCAACGTAAAAACCATCGGTGAGGGCTCGGCCCAACACCACCATTTTTCGACCAAAATTCGGATCTGCTTCAAGCACCACATCCGGGATCCCCGGTTCTACCCGGGCGACCATATGCTCGAACATTTCTTTTCTAACTTCCAGATAGCGCTCGCGAGCCAGGTTGCCTTCCAAGCGCTTTTCCAAAGCGAATAGCAACGCAAGAATCCAGAAGGCTTCAGTCTCATTTTCAGGGTTAACCGAACCACCGGCAGATTCAGCAATACTGCGTCGCAACAGATCACGGTTGGTGGGCCCGGTATGGTCAATTTTCCATTGGGCAAAACAGAAATCGATCAGCTCAGAAAAGAGATGTTCCTTGTTCTTGAAGTGCCAATAAACAGAGCCAATAGGCAGGCCCGAAAGCTTCGCAACCTTGGACATCGTCGTGCCCTCATATCCAGCCGTAACCGCTAGAGTCAGCGCTGCTGAGAGAATCGCTTTTTCATTCTCCGGGGTTCCTTGATGGACTCCAGCACGTCTGGCCACGGTGTTCTCCTTATTCTGAGCGGCACAGGTCAATACAGCCGAGACTACATGTACGCGGAAGCAAAATTGCTCGCTCCCGCGTACATGTAGTAAATACTTGCCCTATTCAGTTAAGATATTCATATTCATCGGCAAGCACGTTTTCAGTGGCTTCCCAATATTCGATATTCGTAAACGGCCAGACCTGGGAAACCCTCCCCTTGCGGTTCTGGTACCAGGTGCGGACATAGGGCTGTCCCCATGCCATCTGCCGGTTCTCCGCATCCACCCAAGCGGTGAAACGGTCCAGCGCCGCCTGGGTTACGTCCAAGGCCTTCGCATCACGCTTGAGCACTTCGTGGACTGCCTTCAGAGCGTATTCGCTGGCTCGTTCCAGCATGAAGTGCAGGCTGCCGGCAACTACGCCGCCAACATTGGGTCCATAAACCATGAAGAAGTTCGGGAATCCTGGCACGGTGACGCCGTTATGTGCCCGGGCATCGCCCTGCCAGTAGTCATGAATTCTGGTGCCTTCACGACCCACAATTTCAATTCCGTCGAGGTAATCCGACGGCTTGAAACCGGTTGCGTAGATGACGATATCAACCTCGTGGTTGGTGCCATCTGCCGTGACAATACCGTTCTCGGTGAACTCGCTGATGGGTGAGACCTCTAGGGTGGCGTGTTCTGCGGTGAGTGCTTTCGCCCAAACTCCGTTATCACGCAACATTCGCTTGGCGCCTGGCGGGTAACTCGGAATAGCATGCTTGAGCAGTTCAGGATGACCCGCGAATTGTTTGCTCAGCATCCCGATGAGTTCTTCACGAACCTGATGGTTTTTGTGCGAAACGCTCAATGGTGCCTGAGACCAGTTTTCCTCGGCGCGCACCGTGTGGAACCGACCTTGGATACCCAGCACCGTGGTCCACAAGCGGAACCACTGTGCATAGCATGGCACCTTGCGAACCAGCCAGGCGAAGGTATCGCTGACTTCTGCATGGTAGGTCGGCGCTGGAAGCATCCATGGAGCGTTGCGCTGGAAAACAACAAGTTCGGCGACCTCTTCATAGATAGCCGGAACAATTTGGTAGGCGCTCGCGCCGGTACCGATCACTGCGACCTTCTTGCCGCGCCAATCAACATTCACGTCCCACTCTTGGGAGTGCATCTGGATTCCGGTGAATTTCCCCTGGCCCGGGAATTCCGGAACGTTTGGAATATCCAGCTGCCCCGAGGCACTAATCACGGCGTTGAAATGCCGAACTTCGGTTTCCTGTCCCTGCTTGGAAATGGCGGTTTCCCACACACCGGCAGCTTCATCCCAAGTAGCGCTGATCAGCTTGGCACCGTACTCGATCTTCTGCGACAGGCCAGCCTTCTCGGCCACCGTTTGCAGGTAGCTGCGGACCTCTTCGCCCTGTGCAAACTGGTGCGGCCAATCGGCCTTCTGCGCAAAGGAATAAGAGTAGCCAAAGGTAGGGGTGTCAAGACGCACTCCAGGATACTTATTCTTCTGCCAGGTCCCGCCTAAGCGATCACTGGCTTCAATGATTTCAAAAGGAACGCCAGCCTGCGCGAAACGGTGTGCTGCTGCGATACCGGCAACGCCGGAACCCACGATCAAGGCTTTGAAAGTCCTACCTGCTGGTACGACATCTTCATAGCACCATGTCGGTGCGCCGCTATTTTCCGGCGTCAAACCCAGCTCATGTTTGAGCATGTTGTTCCACTCGGAATGCCCGTTGCTCAAGAAACCGAGAATGTCCTCAGCAGCTTCAGCGTCCAAACGCGGGGTGGCAGTAATCTGCTGATCGCGTAGCGCGATGAGCCCCGACAAAGCAACCGCTTTGGCTTTTTCTACAGCCTCGGCGCTCATCCCACCGTGGGGGTGGTTCTTGGTATCCACCGGGGTCAACGGCGGGCGCAGCTCTTCGGCAAGGATTTTGGTGTTTCCAGTGGCTGCAGCCAAAGCTGCCAGAAGCGCTGGCAGGTCAGCTTGATCCACTAGCTGCGCGAGCTGTTCATCGTTCTCGGTAATTGGCTCATAGCATTCCTGCCAGAACAGGTCATCCACTGCAATTTCCAAGGTATCAATACTGTTTTCGCTCATGCCCTTACTTCCTCGCGCCGCGGCACATCTGAGTTGCCTTCGGTGTTGGTCTTAGCGCGCTGCACCTGCTCGTATACCTCGGAGCGAAGTTCACCGAAGCGTGTTTCGCTGCGAGTCAGCAACTGGTTGCGCTCTGCCGGCAGATCGATCTCGATATCGTTCTGGATGACAGTTGGCGAGCTGGAAAGCACGAGGACTCGGTCAGCCAAGTAGACGGACTCGTCAATATCGTGGGTGACGAACAGGATCGTCATATTGTGCTGCTTCCAGATCCGGCGCACCAGATCTTCCAGCTCGGCTCTGGTCTGAGCGTCAACTGCCGCAAATGGTTCATCCATCAGCAAAACGCTTGGCTGCGCAGCCACCGCACGGGCAATTGCCACGCGCTGCTGCATACCGCCAGATAGCTGCCAAGGGTATTTCTTGCCGGCCTTGTCCAGACCAACCGATTCCAAGGCATCCTGCACACGTGCGGCGCGTTCGGCTTTGGAAACACCGCTGGTTTTCAATGGCAGATCTACGTTGGCTTCGACGGTCATCCATGGGAAGAGGCTGCGGCCGTACTCCTGGAAGACCACTGCCATGCCCTTGGCCGGGCCGTTGACCGGACGGCCATCGAGAACCACGTTTCCGGCCGTAGCGTTCATCAGACCAGCAATGCACTTGAGCAAAGTAGTCTTACCGCTGCCCGATGGGCCTACCAGGCAAACGAATTCGCCCTCGTGCAGGTCGAAGGTCAACGAGCGGACCGCTTCAAATTCCTTGCCGGAGGACAGCTTGTAGATCTTCTGGACCTGGCTGACTTCAAGCCGAACATTGCGTTGTTGATTAGTCATTTTCGTTTTCCTTTAATCCTTCGTACCAAGCAAGAGTGCGTCGTTGAATCCACTGGAAGACTGCCGAGAGGACAACACCGATGAGACCGAGCAGGAATACACCGCTCCACATTTCGGGAATCGCAATACGGTTCTGGAAGTTGATGGTCCAGTGTCCGATGCCATCGGTTGAAGCGAACATTTCTGAAACCACCATGAGAATCAGGGCCACTGCCAGGCTCTGGCGGATACCTGCCATGATCTGCGGTGACGCCCCGGGCAGCACCAGGTAGCGCATGCGATCCCACTTCTTCATCTGCATCATCTGCGAGGTATTTTTCAGAACCTCATCCAGGGAAGTCACGCCGGCCACGGTGTTCAGCAGAATCGGCCAGACACAACTGAGCACGATCAGCGTGATCTTCATGGTGTCGTTGATGCCGATCAGCAACAACAGCACTGGAATGAGGATCGTGGATGGTACTGCGCGGATGAATTCAAAGAGCGGTTCCAGCAACCACCGCAGCCAGCGTACCGAACCGACCAGGATACCCAGCAGGATCCCCACAACAATCGAGATTCCCAGGCCGGTCAGCAGTCGGTAAAGGCTCGGGATGACATCCGAGAAGAATCGTTCGGTAAACCAAATGCTCACGAACTTGTCTAAGAGATCAAGCGGTTCAGGAATGAAGAAGTTGGAGTTGAAAGAGGTATAAATGAACCACGCTGCAACCAGAATAATTGGCAGGCCTAGGAGATATCCGGTCTTCTTGAGCAATGTCATAGCGATGTTCCTCCTCGAACGCTTTCATGCCAGAACAGGGTCTTGCGTTCAATGAATCGCATGAGCATGTTGATTGCGATGCCCAGCAATCCACTGGTGATGATCAGTGCATAGATTGCCGGAGCAGATCCATTAATCTGCGCAAAGGCTACTTCTTGTCCCAACCCCGGAGTGCCCACGATCAGCTCCACGCTGATGGCGAGGATTAGCGCGATAGTCGCAGAAAGCCGCAGGCCAGTCATCAAGAACGGCAGCAGGGTCGGGAAAATCAGGTACCGCACGCGCTGCATGAAATTCATGCCCAAGGTGCGGGCGGTATCGACAGCGACCTTGTCGAGGTCGGAAATTCCGTAGAAGACCTGAATCAGCACTACCCAGAAGCAGGCGTAGATGATGATCATCAGCTCTGTACCGATACGAGGTCCGAAAAGAAGAGCCGCGATAGGGATCAGGGCCACCGCAGGAATCGGACGGAAGAACTCCACCGTCGAGTGCGTTGCCTTGACCAGGAACTTGCTGGAACCGATGATGATGCCGAAGATGATTCCAAGCACCGTGGAGATCACCACGCCGAGAATCCAGGCCTTCATGGTGTTGCCGACGGCTACCCAGAAATCTGCATAGGCGAAGTTCATCACGAAGCGTTCCAGCACCACGGTGGGCGGCGGCATGTGGGTCGGATTGACCAATTCCAAGGTGGAAGCGGCCTGCCAGATGGCGAGGAAAACGATGATCCCCAAGGCGCCCAAGGTTACTGGGCCAATCGTTTGCAACGAAGCATGTCGGCGCTTTGGCATGCTCTTTACTCTGCGTGCTGTAGTCGCAGGAATCGCTGGATTACTCATGAGCTCCAGCCCCCTTTCAAATTTCGCTTTCGGTATCGAACGGCGAGCGCCTGCCCGGCAGGCGCTCGCCAAACAGCTTTGGCGCTACTTGGCCCAAACCGTTTTTTCGATATCCGGACGCTCGTCAACCAGGCTGTACTTCTTCATCAAGTCCGCGAACTGATTCAACGCATCCACGTTCAGTTCGGCATCCCATTCGATGAAGTCGGTCTTGGCAGCGGCTTCTTCAGAGGTGCCAAGTACTTGCGGGAGCAGGCCGCGAACCTCGTCCTGGTGTTCTTCTGCGTAGCTCAGGGTCTTATCCAGTGCCGCATTGAAGCCGTTCACCAGCTCCGGATCCTTCTCGGCCAGCGCACCGCTGGAGACAATCACCAGTTCCGCACCTCCCAGCTTCGACTCGTTGATGAAGTCGCTGATGACGCTGCCGCCGCTAGCAACGATCTGCTGCATGAATGGCGGACCTGCCATGCCTGCATCGATCTCGCCGCTTTCCAGCTGTGCGGCAACTTCGTTGAAGCCAAGCTGAACGAAGTTCACCTTGCTTGGATCTCCGCCATCCAGTGCGATTGCTTCGCGGATGCCGATGTCGCCGATGCTGCCCAGCGCGTTGATGGAAACGGTCTTGCCTTCCAGATCCTTGGCACTTGTGATGTCCGACTTAGGACCAACCAGCACTGCAACGGAGTCTTCAACAATGTCTGGACGGTTCTTCGCGTAACCGGCGACGATCTTCACGTCCAGGCCCTTGGTGGTGGCAACCAGTGGGGTAGTTGGACTGGCCAGCATGAATTCAAGGCTGCCTGAGGTCAGCGATGGAAGCTGAGCGGCACTTCCCTGCCCCAAAAGCAGTTCGAGGTCGATGCCCTCCTCTTCGAAGTAGCCCTTGTTGACGCCCAGCTGGATTGCGCCAACTGCCGAGGATGGGAACAAGCCGATGGTGGCCTTGGTCAGGCCTGAAGAGGAGCTTGAGCCGGTGCTGGAGTCGGTGCCGCCGGAGATCGATCCCTGGGCGCAACCGGTCAGGGCCAGTGCTGCGATGAGGGCTGCTGCGGAAAGCTTGCGAGTGGTTTTGAGGTTCATGAGAGTTCTTTCTTTCATGGATGATCTTGCATAATCGGTCATCGAACAGCTCGACGCCGCGTGCTGGCGGAGTCGTGCGGCATGCCCGCGTCCTAGCTGGCTGCGCTGATGTCAGCGGCCAGCGCTTTCGCAGGCGAGATGCTGGCCTTTTCGAGCAGCTGAGTCAGGATCTGCTCAAGATCCTGTGCCAGCGATTCGGCCGCAACAACGTGATCTGGCCGTACAATGACGGCCGAAACTGGACGCTTGTGGAACCATTCCTTGAGTACTCCGGCAGGGTCCCCCAATACCTGGACCCCCGGCGAAACGTGCTTCTCGGCCCACGGCAGCTGTGCGCTAGGAACCACCTGCACCAGGGTTGCGCCCAGTGCTTCGAAGCGGCGCCGGGTTTCCTCGCTCAAGAACTTCGACGGGTCGTTATTCCACGAGTAGATCCTCCAGCCCAACTCGGTTGCATCATCCAGCAGCACTTCGCGACGCTGTGCATCGGTAACCTTTGGCTGCGGGAAGAGCATCCCTGTGATGGACTTTGCGCCCTCTTCCACCGGTACCGACTTGGAATCCTTCCAGGTATCGTGCACCACCACGCCTCGGGTGTACTTGGGCATCGGCTTGAAGCCCTGGCCCGAAACATAGGACTTCAGCTTTGGCAGATGCTCAATGACCGCCGCGGTCGCATCGCGTACCGCCGAGGTGACCTTGCTTCGGTTGGTGACCACCTTGGACATCCCCACCGACAGTTCCACCATGGCCTTGACGTGGTCGCGGCGCTCGACGGCGTAGGTATCAAGCAGCTTCTCATCTGCCAGGCCACGGGTGACAGCATGCAGCTTCCAGCCCAGGTTCATGGCATCGCGGATGCATGAGTTCCAGCCCTGGCCGGCAACTACCGGCATGACGTGGCCGGCATCGCCGGCCAGCAGCACGCGTCCCTTGCGGAAGCTCTCGGCAATGCGCGCGTGGTGCGCGTACACGCGGCGACGGATGATATCCAGGCTCGATGGATCTTCGACGTGGTCCTTGAGCAGCTTGTGCAAGAATGCCTCGCTGTTCACGAGCTCGTCGCTCTCATCTTCCAGGAGCATGAACTCCCAGCGGCGAATGCCATGCGGCAGGCTCAGGGTTGCGTAGCCGCGTGCCGGGTCTCCGCCGAAGACTGCGTGCGGGGTGCCCAGCGGATCATTGGCCACATCGATCACCAGTCCGCGCTGGGCGCGGGTGGTGCCTGGGAAGCCGATCCCCAGCTTCTTGCGGGTGAAGGATGCGCCGCCTTCGCAGCCCACCACATAGTCGGCGCGGATGGTGCGTTCGGCGCCCGCCGGACCCACAGTCACGGTCACGCCGCCAGCGTCCTGCACCAGGTCCAGCGCCTCGGCGCCGAAGATCACCTCGACGCTCTCGAAGCGACGGGCCCCGTCCAGCAGCACTTGGTCAACCAGCGGCTGCACGAAGCCGTTGCGGCGCGGCCAACCGAATTCACGGGTAGTGGGGTTGATCCCTGCGATCACCTTGCCGGTGCCGTTGACAATGCGCACCTGCTGATCTGGCACCGTATGGACCAGTACCTCATCTACCAGGCCCAAGGTCTGCATCGCACGCAGAGACTCGTCGTCAATTCCCACCGCGCGCGGGTAGTCGATCAGCGCGTCGCGGGCCTCGATGAGAATGGTGCGCACGCCCTTCATCCCCAACAGGTTCGCCAGGGTCAGGCCGGTTGGCCCGGCGCCGATGATCAGGACTTCAGTTTGCTCGCTCATGCTTTGTCCTCCAGTGCCGCGAGTGAAACCCGTGCTTGTTTTCCGACGTATAAAAGGTCAATTCCCAGACCGGCAAAGGCCAGCTCATGGATGCGCATCTGCTTCAGGGCAAACGCCGCATCGCTGCAGTACAGGCCCAGCCCGATCCCTGCATCCTTGGTGATCGCGGCCAGTTCCCCAACCGCTTCGGCGACCGGACCGTCTTCCCAGTCCGCGCCACCGCCCAGCCCGTAGGTCACTGCCAAATCGGAGGGACCCACATAGAGGGATGCGATGCCGGGTACCGCAGCGATCTGCGCTGCTGCACTGACGCCCGCCGCCGATTCGATCTGCGCCACGGCTGCTACCGCTGCGTTTCCTGCGTCGCAGTAGTTTTCGCCCGGGTACAGATTCGGACGGCTTGGCCCCAGGCTTCGCCCGCCCAGGGGCGGGTACTTCACCGCGTGCACCAGCGCTTGGGCCTGTTCCACGGTTTCAACGGTGGGAGCCACGATGCCGCGGGCGCCGCTGTCCAGCAGCCGGCCGATTGCCCCCGAGTCGATGCTTGCCACGCGTGCGTAGACCCACGGATTGCCCCGCGGGATCGCACGCAACAGGTTGCAGGCCTGGTCCAGCCCGATCTCCCCATGCTGCAGGTCGATCATGACCCCGTCATAGCCGGCGTTCAGCGCACTCTCGATCACTGCCATGGAAGGAAGCGCTACGTGCAGCAGCACCGGAGAGGCACCGGATGCGCGACTCATTTTTCGCCACCTGCGGCTACCTTGGCCGCATGCTTTGCAGCGTTTTCGGCACCGAAGACCGGGACGATTTCACGACGCTGGATCAGCCACTTGCCCTCAACATTGACGTATTCCTCTTGGAATTCGCCCACGCTGGCCGGGTGCAGCGGATCTGGCTGGCTGTCGCGGAAGGTCATGTAATAGGTGGTGCTCTTCAGCACGCCATCCTCGAAGTAGACCCGGGTGCCGCCGGAGAAGTGGCGGACGATCCCCGCGTTGATCTTGCTGCGGCGTTCTCCCCAGGCCTTGATCGTTTCGCGGCCTTCCATCACACCCATCGGCCCTACCGAAAGGCCGTCCTCAGCATAGAGCTCATGCAGCTTGTCTGCGTGCCCGTGATCAAGGCGCCAGTGGAATTCGGAAACCAGGGCCAGGATTTCGTTGCGGATTTCAGCGGTTAACTCAGCCATTGCGGGCCTCCTTGGTGACCAGGGTTGCGCTGACTTCGCCGAAACCGTGGGAGTACTTGGCGGTATAGGTAACGTCTTCGTCCCAGTCCATGATCAGGCCCAGCGAACCAGAGAGCAGGATTTCGCCGGCACGCAGTGGCTTGCCGACGCGGATGGAGGTTTCGGCCAGCCACGCGATTGCGTTGATCGGGCCCTGCAGGACGTTGCGCCCCACGCCGCGGGTGATTTCTTCATCTCCGCGGTACAGCACCATTTCAACTTCGTCGAGGTTGACCTCATCCAGGGACTTGTGCACGTTGCCTACCACCAGCCCTTCGCAGGCGGCATTGTCTGCCACGGTGTCCAGGATGCTCATGCGGTAGTTGTGGTACCGGCAATCGACCAGCTCGATAGCCGGAACCACGTAGTCGATGGCTGCCTTGATGCTGTCCATATCGGCTTCGAGAATGTCGCTCTTGAGCACGAAGGCCAGCTCTGCTTCGATCTTGGGGCGGATGAAGGCCGAGCGCGGACGGTCAACCGGGCTCTGGAAGACCATGTCATCCAGGACGATGCCGTAGTCCGGCTGGTTTACTCCGGCTCGTTCCTGCACCATCGGGTTGGTGAGCCCTACCTTGCGGCCGACTCGGCGCAGGTTGAATTCTTCTTCGCGGCGCTGGGTGTTCAATTCCGAGATTGCATAGGCGGCATCCAGATCGCCCTCGGCCAGCTCGTGGCGGATGAAGTCGATGGAGGTTAGCGTCGTGCGTGCCTCGTAGAGGTCATCGGCCAGCTTCTGAATAAGTTCGGACATGTTCAGGCCTTCCTGGCTAGAAAATCGATGGCTGTCGCATTGAATTTCTCGGGGTCTTCCCATTGCGGCCAATGCGCCGCGTTTTCAATAACCAGCAGCTCGCCATCTGGAAGATGCGATGCCAGCTCATGTCCCGTATCCACTCCGCCGGTTGGCTCGTGGTCGGTCCAGACCAGCAAGGTTGGAACCGCTACTGCTGCGAAGTCCTCTTCGGTAACTCGGTTGCGGAACCGGATTTCAGGATCCTGCAAGGCCAGGATGTGCCCGATGGAGGTGCCGAATCCCTCGCGGGAGTAGACGGCCTGGCGCATTCGCACCAGCTCATCGGAGATCAGATCCGCATCGTGAATCACTACCTGCAGTCGCGCCTTGACGTTCTCGAAGGTTGGATTGTCCACCGCGTCGCGGGTGACCGAGCGTCCCTTGCTCATCGCCGGCTTGCCAACGATGCGGCCGCCCGGTGCGCTGAGGATCAGCGTGCGGACCCGGTCTGCATGCTTCTGCGCGAACTTCAGCGCGACCCATCCGCCCAGGGATTCGCCGCACAAGTGCGCGCGTTCCAGCCCGAGCACATCGAGCAGGCCAAGCAGATGCTCCTCATAGTCCGCGATTTCCAGGTCGACTTCTGCCAAGCTGGAGAAGCCATGTCCCGGGTAGTCGTAGGCGACTACGCGGTGGTTCTGCGCCAGCACGCGGATGTTATGCGTGAATGCTTCGAGGTGGCCGCTGGTTCCAGCCAGCAGGATAATGGTTTCTTCGCCCGCGCCTACCGTGAGAACGCGGGTGTTCCACTTGCCCACCTGAACGTATTCCAAGGTATGGGGCAGGTCACCGATGGCCTGCCACATTGTGCTCATATCCGTGCTCACGCGGCACCGTCCGTGATTGCTGCGACGACGCCGAAGCCTGCGCCCCAGGTTTCCACTGGCCAGTACTTGTCCACGGTGAAGCTGTAGCTTCCCTGCGTTGCCAGCGCGGCGAAGGCGGCGATCCAGGTACGCACTTCATGTGCGCCGCTGCCGCCTTCGCTTCCAAACCATTCATTGGTCCAGGAGTCCACTGCCGAGAGGTCGCCGCTGCGCAGCACGTCGAGCACTTCGTTATCCCATGCTTCGTTCAGTGGCTGGGTCTGCGCCTTGCCTTCGGCGAACTTACGGATGTTGGCGAGCATGGTCGATTCCTTGACCTCACGCTGTTCCGGAGTCATCTCCTGGCGGATCAAGCGGGCGCGAACTTCATCAGGAACGTCATCCCATACCGGGATTGGCGGGTTGTGCGACAAACCGCCCGACGCGAACAGCAGCACCTTCTTGTCCAGCTTCTTAGCTGCACGGCCTAGCGCCTCGCCCAGCAAGCGAACACGGTTCATCGGGGTCAGGGGCAAGCCGACGGAGTTCACGAAGATTGGCACGAATGGGTTGGTGAAGCCGTGGCCGTAAACGAATTCCAGTGGCTGCAGCACGCCGTGGTCCACCAGCAGGTTTTCCGAACGAGCAATGTCGATGCCGTCTTCAAGGATCAGCTTGTGCAGTTCGCGGGCAGTCTCGCTGTCTACCGGAAGCGGGCCAGCGGCCGTTCCCCAGTCGCCTACCCCGTCGGCCTGCGCGCCGACGCAGAAGGGAGGCATCATTTCATACATCACGCCGTTGAAGTGGTCTGGGCCCAGGGCGATGGTGATGTCCGGCGCGAAGTCCTCGACGAATTTGCGCACGCCTTCAATGGCCTCATTGATCTCGGCGAAGATCGTTCCGCCCGGATCAACATTCCCAAACGACGGTGCGTGGGACATGGCAGCAACTGCAAGTGTCATTTCGTTTCCCTCAGAGATTATTGGATCGATCCCCATCGCCTGCTTCAGCTAAATGTGATCTAGATCATTACTTCTAGAACTTAGATTCTAGAGTCTTGGATCACATTAAGCTAGTGCGGTCTGCGAAAGAATTTAAAGACGCCAAAAATTTCCCACCCCTGAGATCTCGGGGATCATGAGAAAAACTTGGCCTACTTTAATGAGAAAAATATTTTTTATGCAGGTCAGCAACACCTGAAGCGCAAGCCCGCTAGAGGTCCTCATGCAGAACTTCCGCCGATGCCTGTAGGGCTAACGACGTTAAATGGAAATCGGGCGCCTCCCCATAGGGGAGGCGCCCGAAAATGCGGCAACTAGCGCGCTACTTCAGCGCTTTCACATGCGGCAGGCAGGCCAGGCCTACCTCGCCGCCATTCTTCACCGCGCTGAGCGTGGTCTCGTAATGCGCCCGCAAAAGCTTGCCTGCCAAATCAGCGTCACGATCCAGCGCCGCATTCAAGATGTCGCGGTGCTCCTTATCCAGGTCGCGCTTGGCATCACGCGTTGCCGGGCCGGCCCAGCGGCCGTAGAGCTGAATGAGATCCGAGAGGGTGCGGGTCATTTCGGTCAGCAGCGGAACGCCGCAAGCCTCGACGAGCTTGTCATGGAAGCGCTGATGAGCATGATTCCACTGAACCGTATGGTTATCCGGATCCTCGGGATTTCGGCGCGGGGTTCGCTCCAGGGTGTGGTGCGCGGCCATGAGCTCGCTCTCCCATTCCAGCGGGGCGCGCTCAAATCCCATGGACACCGCGAGCTGTTCGTTGACACAGCGCATTTCCACAATGTCGCTGAGGTCTGCCAGGGAAAGCTCCGGAACGAAGAATCCCTTGTTGGGACGCAGGGTGACGAGCTTGTCACCCACCAGCCGGGTGAGCGCCTCGCGGATGACGGTGCTTGAGGTCTCGTAATATTCCGAAAGGTGCGTCAACTGCAGACGAGCGCCCGGTTCCCAGCGCCCATCAAGGATATCTGTGCGCAGAGTATCGCGGATGTGCTTGGACATCGTCTCTGAATCGGTACGTTTCGCCATGACGTAAATCATACCAAAGTCCGCAAAGAATACATTTTTAGTTGACTTATGCATAACGCAGAGGTGACACTGGTTACATCACGCGCCTTACCTGACTCTGTCGAGCAAGGCCCGAAAAGACTTGCAAGGAGTAAAACCATGAGCGAATCACTGATCGAGACCACCGCTGGCCAACAGGTTGATGACCTGTACTGGCGAGATAATTACTCGCCAATCACCCACAGCGATGAGCAGCTACGCCAGCTAGTTTCCAGCACCGAGTTGCCACCACTGATGGTGGCCCTGGCTGCTGCCACCGGCGATTACTCGATCCTGCGTGATGAGCTCCGTCCACCACAGCCACCAGTTGACACCGTTGGCCAGCCACACGGCGGCATGGACGCTGCGGCTCAGGAAGCAGCCCGCGAGCTAGCTTTCGAAGCACTACGCAAGATCCGCGACGAGAAGATCACCTCCGTGGACACCCTTAGCGACGAGCAGGCCACCGTGATCCTGGACTGGATCACCAACCAGGCCACCTCCGATTACCACGAGATGCTCAAGCACGATATGTCGCTGGTTCCTCAGGTCTCCGGCGCACCAGAATTCACCAAGGCCCAAGTTGCCCCAGAGCGTGACTTCACCGTTGCAGTCATCGGTTCCGGCGTCGCCGGCATGGCCTCGGCCTACCGCCTGAAGCAGGCCGGTCTGGATTACACCGTCTTTGAAAAGGGCCACGAAGTCGGCGGCACCTGGTGGAAGAACACCTACCCAGGCGTCCGCCTGGATACCCCTAACTACGCTTACTCCTTCTCCTTCGCGCAGCGCGATGACTGGCCACAGCAGTTCTCCGAAGGCGCCGAAATCCACAAGTACACCCGCGACGTGGCAGAACGCGGCGGCATCACCGAGAACATCCAGATGGGCACCGAAGTGCTGTCTGCGACCTGGGATGAAGAAGATGGCCGCTGGGTGCTGTCCATGATCGTGGACGGCGGCGAAGTGGAAGAACGCCGCTTCAACGCGGTACTTTCGGCAGTAGGCCAGCTGGACCGCCCGAAGTTCCCAGATACCCCGGGCCGGGATAAGTTCGCTGGCGTGCAGGTACACTCGGCCGAATGGAAGCCGGGCATTGAGCTTGCCGGCAAGAAGGTTGCGGTCATCGGTTCCGGCGCCAGCGCCTACCAGATCGTGCCAGCCATCGTTGATGAGGTTGCCGAGCTGAAGGTCTTCCAGCGCTCCTCCCCATGGATGCTCCCTACCCCGTTCTACTACGAGAACATGCCAGAGTCGGTCACCTACCTCGTTGAGCATCTGCCACAGTACGGTCAGTGGCTGCGCTTTTGGCAGCACTGGCTGGGTGTCGAGGGCCGCCAGCACACCACCGCCGCGGATCCTAACTGGACCAAGGAAGGTTCGGTCTCTGAGATCAACGAGCGCGTGCGCACCCAGCTGACCGAGATGTTCAAGGAACAGTACGCCGACCGCCCGGACCTGCTGGAAAAGGTCACCCCGGATTACATCGTGGGCGGCAAGCGCATGCTGCGCGATAACGGCGTCTGGG
Organism: Glutamicibacter sp. NPDC088483; assembly: GCF_044753145.1. NCBI lineage: Bacteria > Bacillati > Actinomycetota > Actinomycetes > Micrococcales > Micrococcaceae > Glutamicibacter > Glutamicibacter sp. NPDC088483. Next base: position 304,040 of record NZ_JBIVMP010000004.1, on the reverse strand, counting down.
CTGCCAGCCTGAAGAAGCCGCAGACCACCCTGGTCACCGAGGGCCTGAGCGAAATGACCGAGGCCGGCATCATCGACGGCGAGGGCAACCTGCACGAACTCGATGTCATCATCTACGCCACCGGCTTCCAGGCTTCCGAGTTCTTGGAACCGCTGCGTATCACCGGCCGCGACGGCAAGGATCTGCACGAGTACTGGGGCGGCAACGCCACCGCATACGCCGGTGCTACCGTGCCAGGCTTCCCGAACCTGTTCATCGTTTCCGGCCCTAACACCGGTCACGTGGTCAACGGTTCCCTGTTCTCGATGATCGAGTACGGCCTGACCTACATCCTCGATGCACTGAATATCGTGCTGGAAAAGGATCTGAAGGCACTGGATCTGAAGCAGGATGTGCTCGATAAGTTCGTTGCGGACATCGACGCCGCCAACCAGCTCAAGGCCTGGGGCCACCCAGATGTGCACACCTGGTACAAGAATAAGTTCGGTCGCGTCTCGCAGATCTGGCCTTACCCAATCGTTGAGTACTGGAACATCACCCGTGCGGTGGATGCTTCGCAGTACACGGAAATCCGCTGAATATGAGCGTTTACAGCTACGCTACGCGCGGCGCCACTCGCTTTGAGAAGCTCAGGGCCGTGCCCGGGCTTCTTCAAGCGCAGCCGGCAATTTTCCCGCAGACCCCCGGCTCCCTGGACTGGCTGTTAGGTCCTGCCCTGCAGGAGCTGCCCCAGTCCGAAGACGCCTTCCAGGTTGCGGTCTTTGCTCCGCAGGATGCCAAGGACCTGCCGGTCATGGTCTTCCTGCCCGGTGGCGGCTTCGTTTCCGGGGCCGGCACCGTGCGCTGGTATGACGCGCAGAATTTCGCCGAAACGCAGAACTGCGTCGTGGTCATGGTCAACTACCGGGTCGGCCTGCTGGGGCACAACCAGCAGGTTGGCGGCGGAAATACGCCACCTGAGGAACTGCTTTTGGCCCTTGAATGGGTGCAGCGAAATATTGCCGAACTCGGTGGCGATCCGCAGCAGATCACCCTGGCAGGTCAGTCCGCAGGTGCCTTCTGGGCCTTCGCGTTAGCCCAGCTTGAGGCAGCCCGCGGCTTGTTCAACCGGCTCTATGTTGGCTCGCTGTCCTTCCAGCCGCCGATGAATGATGCTCAGGCGCAGGAACGCAATGCGGTGATTGCACAAGCACTTGATGGCGCTTCCTTGGCCGAAGCGAGCACCGAGCAGCTGCTGGCTGCCGGTGGCGCGCTGGCCAAGGCCTGGGCCGGTCGCGGCCTGGGCCTCTACCCGAGCGCCGACGAGGCTGTTCCGGCGGATCTTTTCGATACCGCGCAGGCAGCTAAACGCCTGCATGTGGAGCAGCTCTTGCTGACCTACACCGGCGATGAGGCAAATGCCTTCATTGGCATGGCACCCGAGCAGGCGTTCAGCCTCGATAGCGTGCGTGGATTTATTGCCGGCAACTTCAACGAACCGCAGGCCGTCTTCGAGGCACTAGTTGCGCAGGAGCCGCAGGCGACAGCTAAGTCGCTGATGGTTCGGGCGATGAGCCTGCACCAGATTCAGCTCTATGCAGCGGAATTGGCCGATGCGGCAGCAACTGCCGGCATCCAGGTGCAGCTCCTAGGCTTCGAGGTTCGCTCTCCGTTGCCTAACGCGGGTTCGGCGCACTGCTTTGAGTTGCCGTTCCTCTTCGATAACCGTGAGCGCTGGCAGGATGCGCCAATGCTCTTTGGCATCAGCCAGGAGCTCTTCTCCACGACAGCGAAGGTTCTGGGCGACACGCTGGGGTCATTTATTCATCATGGCCTGGCCACCACCGGCACCAGGCAGGCTCTTCCAGTGCATCAGGCCGGCAACAAGTCGCTGAACACACTGGATGAAACAGGTCTAGTCAAGCGCGAAATTCCGCGTCAACTCAGCACCCAGCGACCGGTTTTGGTCTAGTCTTTGCGCGCCCACCCAAGCGGCCCGGCAGGTCCGCTTGGGTGGGCGCGCAAATCTTTTTTCAAAAAGACTAGACAATCTAACTTAATGTAAATAATCTAATTATCTAGATCACAATATTTTGTAGCTTCAGGAAGGATCCACCATGGCTTGGGGATTAATTAGGGAAATGGGCCACGTGTCCATCCAGACCAATGACATCGAAGGGTCCATCTTCGACGCTACGCAGCTGCTCGGCCTGCGCGTTACCGAACGCACCGACAATGAGGTCTACCTCGCAGCTAACTCCGTGCACCATGAACTGACCTATGTAGAGTCCGAGGTCAACGGCATCCACTCGCTCGGCCTCATCGCCCAGAACGGCGACGCACTGCGCGAAATCCGCAAGCGTGTAGCCAACGAAAACTTCAAGATCGTCTCCGAAACCCCGGTCTCCGCCGGTGTGCAGGACGGTTTCTCGTTCATCGGCCCAGAAGGCTGGATCTTCGAGGTCTACACCGGCATGCAGTCCAACGACCGCGGCCTGCTCTCCTTCGGTCCGGACCGCTACGGCCACATCAACTTCCACCCGCGCGATGTGCGCGGCATGATGGAATTCCTGCGTCGCATCTTCGACTTCCGCCTCTCGGATGTCATTGGCGATGACTTCGCCTACTTCATGCGCTGCAATCCGGATCACCACGGCATCGCGCTGATCAAGGGCCAGGGCACCTTCCACCACCACGCCTGGCAGGTCCAGTCCATCGGCGACCTGGCAAAGCTCGGCGACCGCCTGGGCGCAGCCGGCCGTGAACTGATCTGGGGTCCGGTCCGCCACGGCGCCGGCCACAATATCGCAGCCTACTACGTCGAAACCTCCGGCGCAGTCGTCGAGCTCTACACAGACCTAGAGCAGATCTACGACGATCAGCGCGACCCAATTATCTGGGGCGAGGACGAAAACTGGTGGAACATGTGGTCCAACCGCCGCACCGAGGACTTCCGCACCTTCGGCATCCCAACGGTCACCGAACTGAAGACTTTTATCTAACTTAGAACTTTTTTCGAAAGGCAACATCACCATGCAGTACGTATCATTCAAGGCAGCAAACGGCACCGAGACCTGGGGCGTGTCCATCGACGGCACCGTCCACGACCTGGGCCCAACCGGCAAGAACCTGGCAGCCGACACCCGCGACGCCATCGAAAAGGGCATCTTCGGCACCGAACTGGACCTCACCGGTGCACCAACCGTCGCAGAAGCTGAGATCGAATTCCTGCCATCGGTCACCAACCCGGGCAAGATCATCTGCATCGGCGTGAACTACCTGGCCCACCAGGAAGAGTCGGGCAAGACCGGCCAGACCGCGCCAACCGTCTTCACCCGCTTCGCCGATTCGCAGATGGGCCACCTGGCTCCTGCCGTGAAGCCTACCTCCACCACCAAGTTCGACTACGAAGGCGAAATGGCCCTGGTCATCTCCAAGGATGCCTTCCACGTGGAGAAGGAAGACTCCTGGGATTACATCGCCGGCTACGCCTGCTACAACGACTTCTCGGTCCGCGACTGGCAGAAGGCTGCGAGCCAGTGGATCCCGGGCAAGAACTTCCCGGGCACCGGCGGCTTCGGCCCATACCTGGTTCCAGCAGCTGACCTGGGCGACATCACCACCGCGGTACTCGAAACCCGTGTCAACGGTGAAGTACGCCAGAACGCCCCGGTTTCCAACCTGGTCTTCGACATCCCAACCCTGATCAACTACGTCACCGGCTTCACCAAGCTGAGCGCTGGCGATGTCATCGTCACCGGCACCCCGGGCGGCGTTGGCCTGTTCTACGGTCCAGAGGGCCTGATCAACCACGGCGACGTGGTTGAAGTTGAGATCACCGGCCTGGGCATCCTGCGCAACATCGTCGCCGATGAGGCATCGCTGAACGCTGCGGCAGAAGCCACCGCCGGCGCAACCGCATAACCGCGTACCCACGCAGCAAGAAGCACGTTTAGCAAGAAGGAAGTAGCGGGCAGTGGCACAGTCTCATGAAATCGACGTTTTGGTCATCGGCTCGGGCCCAACCGGCCTGACCGCGGCGAGCCTCCTGGCCGATTCCGGCCTGCAGGTTGCATTGATCGAAAAGAACCCGGGCAGCGGCGATGAGCCGCGCGCCATCAGCGCCACCGATGAAACCCTGCGCGTCATGGCGCATCTGGGGATCATGGATGAGCTGGGTCCGCAGATGCTCATGGACACCGGTGCCCGCTACTTCGGCCTGGGCGGCAAGGTCATTGCCGATGTCCGCCCCGGCGCACCCCGCCTAGGCCAGCCCGGCAAGAGCCAGTTCGACCAGCCAATCATGGAGGGCCTGCTCTACGAGGCCGCCACGCTGCGCCAGAACCTGGACCTGCACTACGCCACCGCGGCCACCAGGATCCAGCAGTTCTCCGATCACGTGATCGTGCACGCCACCCGCACCGGCGAAGCCACCACCGGCTTCAACGGCGCCAAGGCGGCCGACACCGGCCAGGACCCCTACGCGGCGCTTGAAGGCGAAGAAACCGCCCTGGAGTTCAAGGCCAAATGGGTGCTTGCCTGCGATGGCGGACGTTCCTTCGCGCGCCGCGAACTGGGCATCGGCCTGCAGGGATCCACCCAAACCGAACGCTGGATCGTGGTGGACCTGCTGGACGTGCCGGGCAACCCAGAGCCTTTCGCTTCCTTCCACTGCAACGGGCAGCGCCCGGCCGTAGTGGTCCCCGGGGTGGACGGCCGCCGCCGCTACGAATTCATGCTCTTCGACCACGAAGACGGCGACGCGATGATCACTCCCGAATCCATCGCCGCATTGGTGGCGCCCTTCCAGGACACCGAGGTGGTCACCGTGCGCCGCGCCGCGGTCTACACCGCGCACCAGCGCATTGCCGACACCTACCGCAAGGACCGCGTTCTGCTGGCCGGCGACGCCGCGCACCTGATGCCGCCCTTCGCCGGACAGGGCCTGAACGCAGGCATCCGCGACGCCGCAGGGGCCGCCTGGCGCCTGGCCGCGGTCATCAAGGGCGAGGCCGACGAGTCGCTCATCGACGACTACGAGACCGAACGCCGCCCGCATGCCGCGGAAATGGTCAAGCTCTCCAAGCGCATCGGCTGGGTAGTGATGAACACCAACCCGGTCATCACCCGGGTCCGCGATGCCGTGGTGACCGGAACCCGCATCATCCCGCCGCTGAACCGCTGGCTGACCGGCATGTGCTTCCTCAAGCAGCCCCACTACACCACCGGCACCGTGGCTGCGCCGCTTCCCGGCGTGCCGCAACTGGCCCAGAACTTTGTTGGCCGCATGCTTCCGCAGCCGGACCTGGACGTCAACGGGGCCATCGTGAAGCTCGATGAGCTGCTGTCAGCCGGGTGGAACACCATTGAGGTGGCCGCCGGAGCACAACTGGTCTTCACCAACCAGGATGGCGACAGCGTGACGGCCAAGGACCTCCACCGGGTCTTCGATACCGCCACCGGCACCGTGCTGCTGGTGCGCCCCGACTACTATGTAGCAGGCATTGCACCAGCTCGCGAGGCCGATGCGCTGCTGGAGGCGCTGAGCGCCAAGGCCACCGTGCTACGCACCTTCGGCGCAGCCAAGCAAGGGACCCGTGGCTAGGCCAGCAGAAGCAGCCCTGTCCGGGATCCGTGAAGCCATCCTCGATGGCGCGTGGATGCCCGGCAAGCGTCTGGCTCCCCCGCATCTGGCGCAGCGCTTTTCCACCAGCACCACCGTCATCCGCGAATCCCTCACCCGGCTTTCCGGCGAGGGCCTGGTGGCGGCGATCCCCAACCGCGGGTTCTTCGTGCCGGAACTGAACCTGCAGCAGCTGCAGGACCAGACCGAGCTGCGCTGTGTCACCGAGGAGCTGGCGGTCAAGCTGGCCATTACCCGCGGGGATCTGGAGTGGGAGTCGGCGCTGATTGCCGCGCACTACAAGCTCTCCAAGGCGCCCCGACGCCAGGAGGACCAGCCCGAGCAGTTCACCCCCGAATGGGGCAAGGCGCACCGCGATTTCCACCAGCTGCTGCTGGCCCCTTGCGCCTGCCCGCAAATCCTCGAGCTTTCGGCCAACTTGGCCAACTCCACGCTGCTCTACCGGCGTTGGGCGGCCGCCTCCCAGGGTGCCACGCACCGAAATGTGGAGGCCGAGCATGAGGCCCTGCTGCAGGCGGCGCTTGATCGTGATGCGCCTGCCTTGGCTGTGCGCCTGCGTACCCACTATGAGGCTTCAGCCAAGATTATTCTGGATGCTGGTCTGCTCAAGCTGGATATCTTCTAGCGCCTAGCGCAGGAAGGTTCGGGCCACGCTGAAGGCGGTGCGTTCGGCCAGCTCCATGGTGTCTGCTGAAAGTTCTGCCAGCGTGGCCGGGCCTGGCGCAATCGAGTACGCGGCCAGGATTCCCGAGGCTTCCAGCTGCTCATCGGACAGTTGCACCGAACCGGCCACCACGATCACCTCGGCCTGTTCACCGGCAGCCTGCAACACCCCGGAGACGACTTTGCCGTCCAAGGATTGCGCATCCAGCCGGCCTTCACCGGTGATCACCAGCTCAGCGTCGGCCAGAATTTCATGGGCACCAAGTACCTTGGCCACCAAATCCCAGCCCGGCACCAGCTCCACCTCGAAGTAGGATCCTAGGCTCACCGCAATCCCGCCGGCAGCCCCCATGCCCGGCTGCTCACGCAGTGCCCGGCCGGTATCGGCTTCTAAAACGTCAGCCAACCGCGCCAACCCGCGGTCCAAAATCTGGACTTCCTTTTCGCTGGCGCCCTTTTGCGGCCCGAAGATCGCCGCCGCGCCTTTGGCACCCAGCAACGGATTGGTGACATCGCAGGCGATCTGCCAGCTAACCTGCCCTGCCCGGGCGTCCAGCTCTGACACATCGATCCGCGACAGCTCATTCAATGCCCCGCCCCCGGCCACAAGCCGCTCCCCGTTGGCATCGAGGAATTTCGCGCCCAGCGCGCTGAGCAGCCCGGTGCCGCCATCGGTGGTAGCTGAACCGCCCAGGCACAGGATTATTTGGGTGACCCCGAGATCCAAAGCGTGGCGAACCAAGGTGCCCAACCCATAGGTAGTGGCAGCCAGTGGCTGTCGTGGCACGTCGCTGACCTGTGGCAACCCGGCGGCCTCGGCAGCTTCCACCACGGCGATTTTTCCATCTGCCGACAGGCCCAGCCGGGAGGTGACAGGACGTCCCAAGGCGTCGGTGGTCTCCAACGGGATAGCTTCGGTCTCCCAGGTGTCGATCAGCGCTTCGAGGGTCCCCTCACCGCCATCGGCAAAAGGTACTGCGGTAATCTCGACCGCCCGAGACCGGCTAGCCGCACCCCTGCTAAAGCCCCGAGCCAAGGCCGCTGCCACCTCGCTGGCGCGGGCGCTGCCCTTGAAGGAATCGGGCACAATGGCCACATTGCAGGTCATCGGATGCTGGGTTGAAGTCATACTCACCAGCCTAGGCACTCTCGACTCCCGAGCCTATGGTCTTTTATCCATAGTTCGCCGGAGAACCGCGGCTGATTTATGTGCATTTCGCTGGGTCCGCGAACCTTCTCAAGTGCATCGCTAATAGCTAGCTCCGCCAAAGGAATGGCACAGAAAGCGGCATTAGAGTTTAAGACACCTCTTGAAGGTGCGAGTGATGATCGTAAAGATTCCCGTCGGATATTGCCCGGCGGGATTTCTTCTTTAACCGCGCTTGGACTCGCTGTATTCCTCGATCGAGATGTTGAAGCGATGCAGGTACTTGGCGAACTGATCAATGTCCTCGGGAGCCCAGTCCCCCATGATGCGTTCCAGCGCATTGATCGACAAGGCGCGCGCATCTCCAAGCTTCTGGTTGCCAATAGCGGTCAGTGCGATCTTCCGCGCCAGGCTGCCGTCCGGGTCAGTGACGCGTTGCAGATAACCTTCCTTGACTGCGTTGGTCACCTGCCGTTGTAGCGTGGAAGCATCCAGTCGCAGCGCATGGCTCAATTCTGCGATGGTCATGGCCCCATGGCTGTCAATCCGGCTCATCAATAAATAGACGCTGCGGTCCAGCCCGCCTGCTTGTCGCTGCTGGGCAATGGTGTACCGGCTGAGCATCATCTGCTCATATTCAATGTCCGCAATGCGCTGCTGCATTTCGCCCTTTCTTCGGCCTAGCTTTCCATCATACCCTCAATGTGTAATATACATATTGCATGTAACTTACACATACCTTGAAAGGTTCCCGTGTCCCCTTCCATCAAAGCCAGCGCACCCAGCTCCGGCTTCGTTGTTGGCGTCCTGGCTACGGCCGGCATCGCCTCATCGCTCACCCAGACCATGGTCACGCCGCTGATCCCTGAGCTTCCGAGCATCTTCAACACCACCGCCGACAACACCGCGTGGATCATCACCGCAACCCTGCTCGCCGCCGCAGCAGTCGTGCCGATCTCCGGCCGCCTAGGCGACATGTTCAGCAAGCGCAAAATGCTCCTCATTCTGGCTCTTCCGCTGATTATCGGCGGCTTGGTCTGCGCATTCGCACCCAATGTTTCGGTGATGATCATCGGCCGCGCACTGCAGGGCATGGGTTCGGGAATGGTGCCGCTGGGCATCGCAATGTTGCGCGATCTGGTGGACAAGGAAAAGTTGCCCTCAGCCATTGCCACAGTCTCAGCGACACTCGGCGTGGGTGGAGCCATCGGGTTGCCCCTGTCCGCCGCGATCATCCAGTTCTCTTCCTGGCGCGTACTCTTCTGCTTCGGAGCCGCGGTGACGCTGATCGTCGCCGCACTGATCTTTAAATTCATCCCGAATGCCGGCACCCCGGGTGCACGCCAGCGCTTCGACTGGCCAGGTGCCATCGGACTGGCCGCCGGCCTGATCAGCCTGATGCTCGGCATCTCCAAGGGCTCCACCTGGGGATGGAGCTCGCCGCTCACCCTGAGCACCATCATTGCCGGCGTCCTGCTGCTGGTGGCCTGGGGATTCTGGGAACTGCGCGCCACGGCACCACTGGTTGACCTGCGCACGGCCGCAGTGCCACGCGTGCTGCTGACCAATATCGCCTCAATCTTCGTGGGCTTCGGCATGTACGCCAGCATGCTGGTCATGCCGCAGATTCTGCAGATGCCTGATGCCACCGGCTACGGGCTGGGACAATCGGTCTTGGCAGCCGGCCTGTGGATGGCCCCTGCTGGCCTGATGATGCTCTTCCTCGCCCCGGTCAGCGGACGGCTAACCAGCGCCAAGGGTCCGAAGTTCACTCTGGTGCTCGGCATCCTGATCATGGCGGCAGGCTACTTGGTGGGACAGCTGGGCATGGGCTCGGCTTGGGGCCTGCTGCTCACCGGCGTGGTCATTAACAGCGGCGTGGCCTTCGCCTATGGCTCGATGCCGGCCATCATCATGGGTGCGGTTCCGCGCAGCGAAACCGCGGCCGCCAACGGCTTCAATACGCTGATGCGCTCGTTGGGCACCACCACCGGCGCTGCGGTGATCGGACTGGTACTGGCGCAGATGACCATCGACTTTGGCGGAACCCAGATCCCATCGTTGGATGGCTTCCACATGAGCTTCTGGCTGGGCGCTGGCATCTGCGTCGTGGCAGCCATTTTCGCGGCGCTCATTCCGGCTGCCGCCAAGCCTGTGGTTGAGCAGATTGACGCGAAATCGGCTGAGTCGAAGGCCTGATCTACCGAAAATGCGGCGCTACAGCAGGTAGCGCCGCATGGGTTCGGATGGCAGCTGGCACGCGCGGCACTCATGAGTTGCACGCATTCAACCGCCCAGCGAGGTGATAGCTGCAGGTGCGAGCTGGACGCAGGTGGGACTCAATTCACGTTGCGTCGCCAAGCTTGCGAGAGTTCTCTACATGCACACCACCGTGAACCTCGGCTTAGTGATCAAGGCGAATCATGCCCCAGGCTTGGTCGAATTTGATTTCAGCTAGTCGTTTGAGCGCATCCAGACTTCAAATACGTCATTCCATTCGGGCACGGCATTTCTGTTGCTCAATGCACTTCTATCCCTATTAAAACTGACTGGTCCCGCGATCCACCAAAGGTTCGCGGGACCAGATGTCGACTATCCGAATATTTCTCGGATAATCGGTGCTGCAGTACGTAAGCTTGAGATTCCAACAAGCGCAGTGATTTCCAAAGTTTCTACGATCTCTTCGAGGCTAGCGCCGTGCTTGAAGGCATTCTCAATATGCGGCCCGACACCTGCGGTAAACAGATGTGTAGGTGACAGATCAATAGCAATATAGATCAGTTCACGCAGTTTAGGAGTAAGATCGCCGTTGATCCATGGATGCGCTGAATAATCAGTGTAGGCCGCGAACCAATCATGGTCTACGCGCAGCAGCATCTCATTCATGCCACTCCAGTACCCACGCTTAGATTCAAACTTTTCTTTGGTCGCCAACTGCTTGTCACTGAGCTCGCGCCCGTCAACGAGCTGCAGGCCGCGAGATTGCGCAACCGATTCAACCTCAGGGAACCCGGTTACCACGGTATGCACGCCGAGAACCGAGACCAATTGGATTACTTCCAATGCCTGTTCACGGGTAGCACCAGCTTCACGCGCCTGAACAGCCGCGGTACGAATGCCTTCCGGATCAAGCGTCGTGACGCAAGCGCTGACAGCCAGAGAGATCAACGCGCGGGAGGCGCCGTCCAGGCGAGCCCTACGTTCAGGAACTCGGGCCAGGTCCAAATAGGCGGCCACGAATTCGGGATCGATTTCTACGGCAGCCTGCCAGTTTTGATCCAGTTCACCCACAAGCTGTTGAAGAGCAGCTGCGACCATTGCCTGTGCTTGAGCGGGAATTTCTTCGGCCAGGTTGTTCTGAGTCATCGTCGTGCCCCTTACTACTTGTTGTTTTCCGGTTTGCGGGCCCAGAACAACTCGATGCCCTTCCACTCCATGATCTGCGGGTTTTCAACGCGGTCGCCGAAAGCTTCACGGATTTCTTCGCCGGAGTAATACGGGATATCTGTTGGCAAGATCTGTTCGTAGAGCTTGTCGAACCACTGGCGGAAGTGAACATCAGAGTTGACCCGGTTGTGGAAGTTTGGTCCGTTGAGCACTGCCTCAGCAAGCACGATACGACGCCCTGGCTTGAGTACTCGCAATAGGTCTCCAGCGGTTTCCTCCCAATCATCGGCGTGCTGAGTTGACTGCAGGATGGCTACAGAATCGTAAGATTCGGAGTCCAGTTCGTCGGTGTAGTCCCAGCGCCAACAACCGGTCATGCCGCTACGTCCGCGCTTTTTGCTGTGTACGGCTTTGCGCCCGTCGCGGATGATTTCCACAACGTCGACACGCCCCTCGGGACCGGCTAAATCGCGCAGTTCACGATCCCAACCGGCTGGCTCGACGCCCTCGCCAATGAGCAGAATCTTGTCACCCTTGCGCACTTCAAGCAGGCCGTAACAGATCTCCGTAATAGGGCGGGCCAGCTCCTGCCAGATGTAAGGCAATCCGCCAGCTAGACGGATAGCCAGTTCCCAGATGCGACGCTGCTGTGGATCGCGAACGGCTTCACCAAGCAGTTCTACATCCCACTCCTGAACGTAGTCCCAGGGGTTACCGCCGCCAAAATTCTTTTCGCCGTAGGTCTTTGGCTCATATGACTTTTCCAAGATGGAATCCTTACTGCGTTGAAAGACTAATTCGTCAGACTCGCCACGCTTAGCGCAGCATCCGTCCGCCATCCATGACGATAGTTTGGCCGGTGATATAGGTGGATTCGCCCGAAAGTAGGAAAGTCGCGGCATAGGCGGTGTCCCATGACGTACCAAAACGTCCGATCGGGATGTTGATCTGATTTCGCTCTGGACGCTGACGACCTCCCTTACGTCCCAGCGGGGTATCAATCAGCCCTGGCGCGAGGATGTTGCAACGGATACCACGGTTAACATTTTCGTTCGCTACGTGATTACGAATGCCCTCCAAAGCAGCCTTGGAAGCACTCATGGCTGGTACACCACCGGTTGAGGTGTAAGCAGAGGTTGAACTGATCAGCACGACGGAACCACCCTGGTTCATGAGCGGCAGGGCCGATTTGCACGCTAGGAAGTGAGATCGGGCGTTCACCGCAAAAACGGTATCCCAAGTTTCGGCACTGGTGCCGGCCATCTTGTGCCCACCATCGATTCCTACGTTAAGCACCAGACCGTCCAGTCCGCCCATCAGCTTGTGAGCCTCCTCGACGATGCGCTGGACTTCTGCTTCCTTGGTGGCGTCTCCTACTACTGCGAAGGATTCAACACCCTCATTCTGCACATATTTAACGGTATCCCGGGCGCTGTTCAGATCCAGATCGGCGACCGTCACGGCGGCGCCTTCGCGTCCGAACAAAATGGACATGGCTCGCCCGTTTCCGTGCAATTCTTCGTCGTTACCATAGTCGGCTTGGCCGCCACCGACAACAAGGATTTTCTTGCCTAGAAGGCGGCCTCGCCCTGGCGCATGCCCCAGTGCTTCGGCGGAAAGTTCGAGCAGGTTGTTCTCGCTCATGGGTAACGGTCCTTTCGAGCTGTGGCGCAGTGGCGCCTGAAATATGAAAAGTGGGGTGTGCAGCCTCTATATGACTGCACACCCAGGTTTCTCAAGAAATGAGACGCTTAATTAGCAGGTGGCAACACTTCGCCGTTGATCTCTACCGGAGCGGCATCGAGCAGGACGAAAGCAACCTTCGACATCGAATCGGTAGCATTCCTCCACGTATGGATGGTTCCTCTCTGAATCGCGACATCGCCAGCCTTCACAACAGTCTTTTCCCCGTTGTCCAGCTCCAATTCCAGTTCACCCTCCAACACGATCGCGTAATCTAGCGAGTGGGTTCGGTGGTGCTTGGACTCTGTGTGCGGGAACATGCTGACGAACTGCAGCACCGACCCTCCTGGGGAGACTCGGCGCACTTCACGCAGTGCACCATCAAAATCGTCATTGTTGTCCGAAGGGAATTCTGCGGTGGTCCAAGGAACAACCATTTCAGCTTCGGTACCAAAAACCTTGGTGTCTAGCACGCTATCCGACTTGATAATTGCGTTGCCTTCATTGTCGTGACCGGTAACGACGCGACGGACGTTGAGATAAGCCATGGGGATCTCCTTTACGAGAATGTGTCTCAGGGGCGGAGCCGTGAGAGTCAATTGTCTATACTTTGTGTGGGTCGTCAGCCGTTGTTTTGTGGCTTTGACTGGCAACCCGTTCTCTGCTGGGCGCAGCGATTTGCTATGCCGAAGCGGTAGCGGATTCGAGGGCAGCTCCTAAGGTGAAGCCTTCGAATCCGTTTGCTTCGTGAGCTTCCAAGACTTCGCGGTATTTCTTGACCCCATCGAGGTAGGTCAAGAAGTACTTCGGACGAGGCTTTTCAGCGATGTTGGCACCCGACCACCATGATTCGGTCTTCAGCAGCAACGTTGCTTCCGCTTGCTTCTGGACCATGTCGGCCCATTTGAACTCCGCTTCGGCAGTTGCCTCGACGCGATCGATTCCCTGCTCAACCATGTGGCCAATCATGCGTGCGGTCCAACCCACATTGAGTTCGATGCCGAACAAGAAGTTAGCCATAACTGAAGGGCTCTGGGGGCCTTGGCACATGAACATGTTGGGGAAGCCTTCCGTGGCGATGCCCAGATGTGCCATGACCTCGGCGCCGTTCTTCCACTTCTCGCGAAGGGTCTGGCCGCCGACTCCTCGAATGTCCATGTTGAACAGGGTTCCGGTAACAGCATCGAACCCAGTAGCGAAGATGATCATGTCCAGCTCATAGAAGCCATCCTTGGTCTGGATTCCGTTGGCAGTAACCTCGACGATTGGTTCTTCCTTCAACGCAACGAGATCAACGTTTTCGCGGTTGAAAGTTTCGTAGTAGTTGTCAGCCTTGATCGGGCGCTTGGTTCCAAAAAGGTACGTTGGCATGAGCTTGCGTGCCGTTTCCTGATCGGTAACAATCTCAGAGATCTTGTCGCGTACGAACTGCGCGGCGAAACCATTGGCTTCCTCATTCGACGTAAGGTCGTTGTAGGTCGCTAGGGCGAATGCTTGGGCTCCATACTCCCAGGCAGCTTCGAAGACTTCCTTCCGTTGTTCCGCGGTGTGCTCAAATGCAGAACGGTTAGTGCTAGTTCCTGGCGCTCCGAACGAAGAGTTCTTCATTTCCTCGACCAGAGCTTCCAAATTCTCCTTGCGCTCGCGAACAACATCCTCGCTTAGCACCATTTGCTTAGCCGGTGTGATGTACTGCGGGGTCCGTTGGAAGACGACCATGCGATCGACCTTTTCCGCGATACCTCCATTGCAGATCACCTGTGCGCCAGAGGAACCTGTACCAACGACTGCGATCTTCTTGCCAGAGAACTTAATGTCTTCGTGTGGCCAAGTCGCCGTATGATAAACCTCGCCCGAGAAGCCCTCAAGCCCCGGCAGAGTTGGGACATTGGCGGTCGAAAGTGGCCCAGAAGCGGTTACAAAGAAGCGACTGGTCAGAACCGTGCCGTCGTCGAGGCCAACTTTCCATGTATTGCTTTCTTCCTGGAAGTGGGCGAAAGAAACAGCCGTTTGGAACTGGATATCCTTGCGCAGGTCCAAGCGATCGGTGACATACTCCGCGTAGCGCTGGATTTCCTCGCGAGGAGCGAAGCGCCGCGACCACGTCCAGTCGTTGTACAGAGCCTTGTCGAAGGTGAAGCTGTAAGAAATTGTTTCGGTATCGCACTGCAGACCCGGGTAGCGGTTCCAGTACCATGTACCACCGACGGCGGTTCCACGCTCAAAGACGCGAACAGTCAGACCCTGTTCACGCAGACGGTGCAGCATGTAAAGTCCGGAGAATCCGGCACCTACAACAATCGCATCCAAATCAGTCTTCACGATGTTTCCTTTCATAGGATTAATGGCCTCATGGCTTTGGCTTCTGCGCCGAGCCGGAGGAAAGTTCTATGACAGACAAGACGAGTTCAATTCCCGTCGCCATGCGCCTACATACAACTGTGATTCACCGCATAAATAAAATGAAGTACTTATTTTGGCATCCACTAATACCTAAAGATTCATAATCGGCGATGGGTGGGCAGAGCTCTGGAGGGAACCTGCCAATGGCAGGTTCCCTCCAGATGTTGTTACTTCATCAGTACTTTTAGATCGTGGGGGCTTTGGTCCCCGGATGGTTCTGCGTGAAAATTTGCGAAATGATCTGCTTGCGATACTCTGCAAACTTGGGCTGGGAGCGGGTCTCGATTTGATTACGTTCCGCACCCAAATCAATGTCCAAAACCTGCTTGACGTGAGCCGGTGGACCGCCCAAAATCGCCACCCTGTCTGAGATATAGACCGATTCGTCAATGTCATGTGTAACGAAAACGGTCGTCATGGAATGCTGCCGGTGGATGCCACGAATCAAGTCTTCGAGGTCTAGGCGGGTTTGCGCATCAACCGACGCGAACGGCTCATCCATGATCAACACGTCCGGACGATAGGCAATGCCACGGGCGATAGACACGCGTTGCTGCATACCTCCGGAAAGTTGCCAAGGGTATTTCTTTCCAGCCGCAGATAGTCCTACGTCGCGTAGCGCTTCGTTGACCACCTCGAAAGCGTCTTTTTTCGCCATGCCGCGAGCCAGCAATGGCAGAGCCGCATTCTTTTCAACACTCATCCAAGGCAAGAGCGAACGGCTGTAGTCCTGGGAAACCATGGCGATTTCCTTCGGTGGTTCGGTGACGAGATTGCCATTGACTTTCACCGAGCCGGCGGTGGGTTCCATAAGTCCGGACAGGCATCGCAACAAGGTGGTTTTGCCGACGCCGGAGGGCCCGACGATTGAAACGAATTCTCCGGGATATACGTCGAGAGTGACGTTCGCGATAACGGTGTTGGTCCCGAAGGATTTGCTCAGCTGCTGGATGGACAAAGTAGGTTGCACAGTTTGCTCCTGATTAATGGTCCAGGCGGATGTTGTATGCATCATCGGGTTGCCTCCCGGCGACCGCGGTGCCATGCCAGCAGCCTGTATTCGACCAGACGTACTGCAAGGTTGGCGAGATAGCCGATGACGCCCAAAAGGATGGTGGCCGCCCAAGTTTCGGAGATCGCAAAGGTCTTCTGGGACATGGTGAGGTAGAAGCCGATGCCTTTGGTGGCGGAAAACATTTCGCTGGAGACCATGACGATGATCGCCAGCGATACGGACCAGCGAATACCAACCATGATTTGTGGCATTGCTGCGGGTAGTTTGATGAATCGCCATACCATTGAGGATGGAATTCGGTAGCTGCGGGTCATATCCAGCAGTGCTGGTTCGACCGAGCGTACGCCTTCGACGGTGTTCAGCAATACTGGCCAGAGCGCGGCGAAAGCGATAAGCCAGATCTTTCCGCTGGAGCCGATGCCGAATACGGAAATTGCTACTGGAATCAGTGCGATCGGCGGAATGGCTCGGGAGACTTCCAAGAACGGCCGCGTCGCGCGGTCAAGCTTCGCTGAGGATCCAATGAAGGTTCCCAACACGACGCCGACGACCAATCCAAGGCCCAGCCCCACGCCGAGGTTAGTCAGTGAGGGAAGGATATGCTTAGCTGCATCGCCAAACAGGATGTCCTGGAAGAACACCGTGAGCATCTGTGACAGCGGGATCCAGTACTTGTCAGTGCTGGAGGCCGAGGATACCCACCAGGCGGCGAGCAGGAGCACCGGTAGCCACAGCTCCCAAACCAGCAATTTGGGCCAAGGAATCCGCTGGGTCTTGGTGGGTTTAGTTGCCAGGCTAGTCATTAGCGGGCCTCCGTGATGAGTGCCAGTGGAAGAGTTTGTTTTCGCCAGTGACCACGGCTGTGTTCACGATGACCGCCAGTACGGTAGTCCAAACCACATAAGCGAGCAGCAGGATTGAATTGCCGACTTCTTGGGCGACAGCCATTCGGTAGCCAAGGCCAGAGATACCGCCGATTAGTTCGATGCCCAAAACCGCGAATAGACCTAGGACGCTGACCACACGCAGCCCACTGGACAGATAGATCCCCACACTGGGGACTAGGATCCACTTGAAGTTTTGCCAGGTTGAGAAACGGAAGCCGCGACCCATATCTGCGGTAACGGGGTCGATATCTTTGACGCCCTGGGTGACTTGCACCGTCAGCGGCCAGATGCAGGCAGCACCAACCAATATGATTTTCAGGTCTTGACTGGCACCGAGCAAGATCAAGCCAAGCGGAAGGAGGGCAACAGTGGGGACCGCGCGGACAACATCGATCAACAGCTTGGAAGAACCATCGGCGAATCGATTGCGTCCCAGGAAGGCTCCGAGTGGGACGGCTATGATCGCTGCCCCAAGGATGGACAGCGCCCAACCGTACACGGTTTGCCACATGGCAACCCAGAAGGACTTCTCCGCTAGAAGTTCAATGGCTTTGGGGAAGACTTTGGTCGGTGGCGGCAAGACCGAGGCGTCCAGTACGCCGCTGCGTGAGAGTGCTTCCCAAGTCCCAGCCGCTAGGAAAAATACGCCAAGTTGCGCGAGTCGCAGGGGAAGCTGCGAAGCGGTGCGTCGCGTGGTTTTCGAAGCTACGCGCTGTGTTTGGAGAGTCAATGTACTCATGGTGTTCTCCTAGATGACCCGGCTGCTATTTACCGGTGAGATCAGTAAGCACGCTGGCCGGATCGATCTCCTGGTTGATAACACCGTAGGTTGCGAGCAGGTCTGCCATTGGCTGGAGATCCGCTGCGGTCAAGGTGCGCTGGTAAGCAGGGATGCGCATCGTATCGGCAACATTCTGATCCAGTCCCTGCTCCACGGCGACCGCGCGCAGGATAGCCGAGTCCTCTTCGATAAGCGCTGCTGCTTTGTCCATGGCGCGAAGGAAAGCCTGGGCGTCGTCAGGACGGTCCTTGGCGAAGTCATCAGAAACGAACCAGGAGAACGCGAGGAGGTTGCCCGACTTTTCAGGGTATTCCAGAACTTTGGCGCCGTCGGACAGCGCCACAGTCAGGGACGGGTCGGTCATGACTGCGGCTTGAATTTCTCCTCCCTTCAAGCTTTCCCACTGCTGCCCCGAAGGAATCGCTACGAACGTGGTGTCATCTTTGCTGATGCCGTCCTTATCCAAGGTTCCAAGCGCATCAAGGTGCGGTGCATTCAGTAGGTTTGAGACTGCTAGCGTCTGGTCTTTGAGCTGGGAAACATCGGTAATGCCCTTCGACGGATCGATCACGATGCCACGCAGTGCCTTGGCGGGATCGGTTGAAGAGACGTCGGAAAAGGGCAGGATTTTGACCGACATCCCCTGGGCGGCTGCGGTCAGTAGTTCTGCTGGACCAGAGCCACCTATGTCGAGGGTGCCGCTTTCCATGAGGGCTACCTGCTGGGAGGCGCTGGTGACGTCGGTGAGTTCCACATCCAGGCCCTCCTCATCGAAAAACCCCCTTTCTTCGGCAACCCGGGCTGTGTAGAAGTGCGCGATTGGTGCGGCGCCGACGCGGACCGTGCTGGAGTTTGTTTCGCTGCCGCTAGCGTTGCTTGAGCTGGAGCAGGCGGCTAGAGAAAAGGCAGCAACGGCGGTGAGCGCGAGTGCGACAGATGTGATGGTGCGGGACATCCCGACCTCCTGAATGTGAAAGGGTGGTGGTCCTAGCGGCGCTGGGTCAGATAACCAATCAGCCGGACGCAAAAATTGTCATGAATTGCAGATCGCCTATCTGCTAAGCAGGACAAGATGAAAGCTATAACTCATGGATGTGACTGTCAACACACTTCGTTTGGGGATTGCGGTAGCGACCTGCCAAGCAATGGGTTTTTGAATACAAAAAAACGCCGCGACATGTGTAAATACGTGTCATGGCGTTAATTTGGACCAGTTTGATATGGGTGTTTAGCCGGCCGCAATTTGTAGTTTGGAGCTGATCTTCTCGGCACTCATACGTAGTGCTCGGATAATTTTTAAACGCTCAATCTGATTGACGCGGCTACCCAATGCAACTATGCTCAAACCCGCGGTCACTCTGCCCTCGCCATCAAAAATTGGTGCAGCCATGCCTAGTGCATCGGTGTCGACTTCAGCATGGGTCATGCAATATCCGACTTCTCGAATTTGGTGTAGACGTTCGATCAGCTCATCGGTTGTGGTGAGCGTCTTGTCAGTAAAGCGCGGTCGCTGAATGGATTCAAAGAGCGCACGAGCCTCAGCGTCATCGAGCCAAGCCAATAACACCAGCGCCGAGGCACCCGCAGTCAAGGGGAGCTGGCTGCCTCGCTCGTAGGAGATCCGTAATAGCTGCCCGAGGGGGACTTCTCGCTCAAGGCAGACAGCTGCAGTGCCAGCCCGGCGCGTTAGCAGGACAGTCTGGCCGACCTGATCACACAGCTGGCGCATGATCGGCAGCGCTATGTCAGACAGGCCGAATCCCTGACGTGCGAGGTGAGCTAGCTCTAGGATCCGCAGCCCAAGTCGGAAACCTCCAGTAGGAGACTCTTCTATGAACCCTCGAGAAACCAGCGACTCAAGATAGCGGTAGGCGGTAGAGCGAGCTACTGACAGAGCAGTTGCTACTTCGAGAGCAGACACCGATAGTTTGGTTTCGGTGAACATGTCAAGGATTGTCAGGGCTCTGTCGGCGGTACTATTACGGTCGCGGTATCCGCTGGAGGAAGTCTGTGGGTCCATAGTCCTTAGCTTAGCTGTGAGGTTGAGGCCTTCAACGCACGCTGCCCCCTGCCTCAACGGCTAAGCCGTGGAGGCAGGGGGCAGAAGTACGATATTGCGATGGGGATTCTAAGCGCCTACTAGACCCGCTCGGCGACGACCTTATTGCTGACGGTCCCAACACCTTCAATGGTCACTGAGACGGTATCGCCGTCCTTCATGAACAGCTGGGGGTCGCGGCGGTATCCGACGCCCGACGGGGTTCCCGTAAGGATTACGTCACCCGGCTCCAGAGCCGTAAACTCGGAAACGGTGGCGATCAGGTTCGGGATGCTAAAGATCAGATATGAAAGATCTGATTCCTGCACAGTCTGCCCGTT
The DNA here is from genome assembly GCF_044753145.1 of Glutamicibacter sp. NPDC088483. Taxonomy (NCBI): domain Bacteria; kingdom Bacillati; phylum Actinomycetota; class Actinomycetes; order Micrococcales; family Micrococcaceae; genus Glutamicibacter; species Glutamicibacter sp. NPDC088483. The sequence goes on along the minus strand of NZ_JBIVMP010000004.1, from coordinate 284,072 downwards.
CAGCACCGTCTTGATGCCGGCTTTGCTCAGGTCCACTTCGTCCGGAGTGACAACGAAGGGACCAACCGGAGTTGAATTGTCCCAGGCCTTGCCCTGCATCCACTGGTGGGTCTTGTACTGGTAGTTGCGCACCGTCACGTCATTGGCCGCGGCGTAGCCCAAAACATGGTCCAGCGCGTTACTTTCGGAAATGCGACGTCCACCCTTGCCTATAATGACCGCCAGCTCACCTTCATAGTCGAGCTGGGTAGCTTCCGGAGGAAGCTGAATCTCTGCATCTGAGCTGATCAAGCTGGAGGAATACTTTGGGAACATGACCGGGTAGCTCGGAAGTTCACGATTGGTTTCTGCTACATGCGACTTATAGTTCAAGCCAATGCAGAGAACCTTTCCTGCTTCGGGAGACGCGCTACGCAAAGCCACCTGGGACACCGCTACTGCTTGGTCTTTCAGACGTTCAGCGGTTGCCAGGACCTCAGAGGGGGTGCTGGAATTAATACTCTCGATGCCCTGCAGCGGCACCAGTTGGTCACCGAAAACCTCACCGACGAAGTTCTGACCCTGATAGATGTAATTGGCGTACGCCATGGGATATTCTCCTGAATTTTATGAAATGGATGGTGCGAATTCTGCTTAGCCCGATACCTTGCGCCAGTTCGGCAATTGGCCGCCCCAGAGGTTGACGCTGACAGGGGTTGGCTCCCAGCGACGGGGTACGTAGGTCACTCGGTCGTCGTAGAACTTTTCCATTTCCGCGGATAGCTCGATGTGGTTGCCAGCAGGATCATCGAAGAATACGAACAGATTGTTGCCTGGCCCATGGCGTCCTGGCCCCCAGGCTACAGGCACATCTAGTTCAGTCAGGCGGTCGCACCATGACTTAAAATCTTCCCATTCAGCGAGGTCGTAAGAGTAATGGTCGATGTCACCACCCTTGCCAGTGAAAACAACGGCCAGTGTGTGATGATCTTTGTCAGAACGCAACCAGCAGAAGTTTCCATCGTGCAGTTGATCTGAGATGCGGAAACCGACAAGTTTGGTGTAGAACTCTACAGTTCGAGCCACGTCGGCGGTACCGATAGTGGTGTGCTGGAACTTGATAGGACGACGGCCTGGATCGGCTGCATTCTCGCCCTGGCGCTGGACCTGCGAATGGAAGTGCACCTCTGTGCCATCTGGGTCGGTGAAGACAATTCCCTTGGCCACCCCCGACGGTTCAGTGATGAAGGAAGGGTCTAGGTCCTTAACTTCATGCCCTGCGGCCAGCAGGCGTTCGCGGATGCCTTCAATGCCGTTTTCATCACGAACTTCAAAACCGTAGTGCGCCAGTGATTTCTCCCCCTGAAGCAGGTCCAGAACGTGGTGGCCGGTGCCCCAACCCATGCGCACGCCGTTTTCAATTTCGGCATGACGCACCAAACCCAACACGCGATTGTAGAAACGCTCGGCGGCGGCAACGTCGGGGACGTAGAAGCCGATGTGGGAAGTGGCGGTTTCGCGTAAGGTGCCTGCGGCACCAGTCTCTTCAAGGATGACACGTGCAGGACGTTCCATGATATTGCTCCTTTGCTTTGGACTCACAGAGTCTAGAAAATGAGTGGGTTAGTAAAGTATTAGCGAGGCGTGGTAGCCAGCACCTGATCTGGCAGCTGAAGCGTGCGGGCTTGGGTCAACAGGTCTGTTGTTTGTTCAGGTGAGAAAACTGCCGCGATGAAGTGATCCGGGCGAACCAAAACAAACTTTCCACCAAATCTTTCGAACTCGCGGTAGAGCGATCCATCAAGATCGATCAGTAGACCGTCTGTTTGGGCATCACGTGGTTGCACGTCACCGAAAGGGATGTACCAGCGGGAAGCTCCGAAGACGCGGGCCAGCTCCTTGACCTGTTCCCAATCTTCGACGGTGACATCTGCTCCGAACAGCGCCCACCCATTACCAACAACGTGATCCAGTCGGGCGGTGCGCCTTGATTTCGCATCGAACACCAGAGGTTGGCCGATCGCCACGCCCGCGTCTTCAGTCAGGGACAGTTTCGAGTCGTATTTGGCCAGCGGTCGGTAACGCATTTCCTCGAAGTAAGCCAGCCCCTCAGCCGAGGCGATGGTTTGCTTGATCGCCGCGTCTCGGTGACGGGCAACCCGTTCATTGGTGGTCATTACGACGCTGCCTAACCGAACGGACTGCGCAATGATTGCCGCAGCGTGTGGCTTGCGTTCGAGCTCATAGGTATCCAACAGCGAATCCGGTGCCTTGCCATTGATTACCTCAGCGATTTTCCAAGTCAAGTTCGCGGCGTCGCGAATACCCGAGTTCAACCCCTGCCCAGCGAACGGTGGCATCATATGAGCTGCGTCGCCAAGTACGAAGAACTTTCCCGCACGGTAGCTGTCGGCGTTGACTGCATTGAAACGATAGTTCACCGAACGTTCAAGTTGATGCGGTTCTATCTCGCGATACGGGGCGACTAGCTTCTTTACCAGCTCAATATCCGGTGCATCGCCAGGCTTACCTTCCCCCTCGAAAAGACGGAATTCATAACGACAACGACCATCCAGGCCTGGCACGATAACATGCGGCCGTCGCGGATCGCCGTGGTGCATACCGTAACGCTCGGTATGTGGATCCTCCAAAGTATCAGCTACCAGCCAGACGTCTGAGTAACTGCGACCGCTCATCGCGTTGTCCATAGTCTTTTCGCGAACTACTGAACGTCCCCCGTCGGCGCCCAGTACATACAAGGCGCTGATGGTTTCTTTCCCCTGCGGTCCTTCAACAGTGAGGTAGGCGTTTAAAGCATCCTGATCCACGTCAACGACCCGGGTGTTGTATTCAACGCTTACCAGCTCATGCTCGGCCAAGCTCTGGGCCAATACACGTTCCAGATCAGGCTGAGCGAAGGGATTCTTGAAAGGGTGACCAAGACGGTATGGCACAGCGCCACGAGCTTGGAAAACCGGATTGTTTTCCGAGTCATAGTAGCGGGTTCCAGTACCTGGAACGATGATGCTGGAGACCGCTTCGTCTATGCCAGCCTGCTGATAAGTGCGCAGCGCCTCATCATCGATGCTGATGGCCTTGGGCTCGTTGCTGGTGCCAGCGTTCATTTCCAGCACGATGACATTGATTCCGCGGGAGGCTAGAAGGGCCGCGGCAGTCATACCGACTGGCCCAGCGCCGACCACGACCGCATCGGCGGACCGGGAGACCGTACGTTCGTTCATGTGATTGTCCTCTCTCGAACTTGCTCGGATTCAGCATAGGAAAATGATGTCCTATTTTCAAGGGCGATAGTAGCGAAATTCAGGACAGCGCGAAAAAAGTGGCGATATGACGCGAAGAATATGCCAAGAAAATATTTAATGACTGGCTCATCTATACTCAATCAACATGGATGTCAGGAATGCTCAAGCCTTTATCGCCGTCGCCGAAGAGCTGCATTTCGGTCGCGCTGCAGCCCGTTTGCATATTGCCCAGCCACCGCTAAGTCGGCTAATCCGCCAATTGGAAAGCGACCTCGGGGTCCCCCTATTTCAAAGAAATACGCGAAAAGTCGAGCTCACTAGGCAAGGCCAAGCCTTGCTCGAACCCGCAAGGGAGCTAGTGATGCTTTCCCAGCGCATGAGGGAAATCGTGAAACAGGCAGACCTCGGCGAGACGGGTCAAGTCAGCTTGGGCTTCGGCGAAGCCGCAGCGAACCCGATCGTGGGTGAACTAGCGCGTCGAGTACGGCATGATTACCCGGGGATCAGCCTAGATCTGGTCAATTCCCAGTTCTGGCACATGGGCCTCGAGAAACTCTTAGACGGTCGACTGGATTTGCTCATTGGGCGCTGGGACCAAATTCCGGCGGAGGTCGACTCGTTTGTCATCTCCTCAGAAGATGAGCTGATTTGCCTGCCCGACGACCACCCCCTAGCTCAAGCCTCCAGCGTTTCACCCATCGATCTAGCCCAAGAACCATGGGTGGTACTTCAAGGCGGCAACTCGCATCTGCCAAACCGCATCAATCAGCTTGCGCGATCTGGCGGGTTCATACCTCGCGTGGTGCAGATGGCTCCGGACTCTTCCACGCTAATGATGCTTGTAGGCGCCGGCATCGGCATCACCATGACGCTGGAATCCATTCGAGACAACCTTCCATCGCATGGCGTGGTCTTCAAACCCGTCATACCGCGCAATGAGCCCTTGCAGGTACGCATGATTTGGCGGCGGGAAGAGACTAACAATGCGATCCACAGAGTGATCGACTTAGCACGCGAGCTCTCTGGGGGTCAAATATCCCCAGCACGTCTTTACCAATCTGGTATTACTGACGGTCAGAAATAGTACTTGTCTTATTCTGTGCTTGGCATCACAGTTGATTCAGTGAGGTTGAGAAATAACAAGCAGGCCTGATGCATCGAAGGGGCCCGCCGGCAAGATGGTTAAGGCATACGGTGAAGGATACCGGTGTCTCTAGACCACGAGGCTGGCACTTCGGTTCACTAAAACCTGTTCAAACGGGAAAGGACCCGCAAGGATTCCGGTCCCTAGCCAAATCGCTCCTCCACGAATTCTATAAACCAATGGTTCTGAAATAGCACAATTTTCTAGACTACAAGCGCTCTGATCCGAGATATCTTCCTCGGGACCAAGTTCGGCACCGTCAGCGTTTGATTCTTAGCTATTTCGAATGCCTTCGAGGAAGAAGCTCCCCTTGGAAAAAATAAACCCTGCAGCACTGATCCAGGATGCCAAGTTCAACAAGTTTCACCTGGGATTGGCGTCGCTCAGCTTCCTGCTGATTGTCTTCGACGGTTACGACGTAGCAATTTATGGTGCGATTACACCCACCCTGATGGATGAATGGGGCATCGACGCGGTCAAGGCCGGAACTATCGGAAGTGCCGGGCTCTTTGGCATGCTGATCGGTGCTTTCATTTTTGGAACTTTGGCCGATAAATTGGGCCGCCGTCGCATAATTCTCCTCACCGTCGGACTGTATAGTTTCTTCACCGCGCTTTGTGGATTCGCCCAAGAACCGCTGTTCTTCACAGTATGCCGTTTCATCGCTGGTATGGGATTGGGCGGCGTCATGCCAAACGTCATCGCCCTTCTTTCAGATTTCTCACCCAAAAAGCATGTTGCCACCATCACGACTTTTGTCCTCACTGGTTTTGCAGTCGGCGGATTGTTAGCACCGGTATTGGGCATCTTCATTATTCCAAATTTCGGTTGGGAATGGTCCGTATGGATCGCAGCATTCCCGCTAGCCCTACTGCCCTGGATCGCTAAGACAACACCAGAATCTTTCGCCATACTGGAAAAGAAAGGCCGTCAGACCGAAATCGCAGCACAGGTTCGTCGCATTCTCAAGGATTCCTTACCATCTCCTGATCATGTGTTTATTGTCGAGGAACGTTCTAAGAATGCGCTTCCTATCTCGGATCTCTTCAGCGAGCGACGTGGTGCTAGCACCATACTCTTCTGGGTTGCATTCTTCTGCCATCTGATGTTGGCCTACGGCATCTTGAACTGGTTGCCGAAAATTATGATGGAGGCTGGATTTAGCTTGACCAGCTCGTTGACCTTCTTGGCTTTCTGGCAGATCGGCGGAATAGTGGGAACGATTCTAGCCGGGCGATTGGCCGACAAGTTTGGCGCGAAGAGCATTGTCATATCCCTGTACGCCATCGGCGTGCTCGTGATTATCGGAGTGGGCTTAAGCAAGAGCGTTGTGCTGACCTTTGCCCTCGTCGCCTTGGCTGGCGGCACTATTACCGGTGTACAGAATCTGGTTCAGGTCTACATCTCACAGTTCTATCCTCCCTTTGCTCGCGCTACCGCGCTCGGCTCGGCGTCAAGCATCGGTCGTCTCGGAGCCATGGTTGGCCCAATCCTAGGTGGCATGTTGCTAACCAGATCTTTCAGTAGCGAAGCGATCTTCTTCAGTTTCGCAATTCCGGGCATCTTTGCAGCCCTAGCCATCTTGCTAGTAAAAAACAATCGCGGATATCACGTCACCTCGGCTTCACCGAGGGGAACCGATTTGTCCAAGCCGGCAAAGGAATCTGCCCCAAGTATTAAAGTTTCTAGAGACTGACCATAAAGGAGTCAGACTATTCGTGGCCGCTGCAACACCTGACTTTCAGGGGTACAGTGGCCATGAAACGGTTAACCGCTGCAGTTCGGCAGCACCGTATTTGCTCGTGCGCTTAATGATCTGTCCGGCATTCAACAACAAGCCAAGCGACTTATAGAACGTGTCAATAGGTGGCCGTTAATTCCCAAAGTTTTCGATTAGGCTATGAAACTCCCCGATACCTCAACCACGCTTCTCGGATCAGACTGCGCATCAAAATTATGCTGTTTGCATTGCTGATCTTGGCTTCAATGACCTTAGCCTTGTGCCTGGCCCAGAGCGCCACTTTGTTGAAGCCAGGCTTGTTCCACAAGCCGTACGTTTCATGCCCCCTATGGGCCCCGGCTTTCAAGGATCCCCATTTGGAACTGACTCCCATTCGCACCTAACTCGATTAGAAGGTAGCGTGCACTATTCCTTTCGCAGCCGGCATGCGGATGGACTTCCATGCGTTCTGGCAACTGATAGCAGAATCCGGAAAGACGTTCCAACGTCGGGCGCCGCAGCGGGGATCCGCGTCGGTTGGATTGACGCAATCGATAGAGCTGCTTTTCCATCGGCGATACAGAGCACTTTGCGCCTTATTTATTATCATCTACCGGGAATCTGCCGGATGTTCAACCTTCGAAGGGCAGTTTAACTAGCCGTCGATGGCGAGGTTCCCTAGCTCGCCCGATCAACGGGTCGTAGTCATCGAGATAGGCCTGCTCCAAGCCGAGGAAGACCCCAGCGGCGATCCGTTCGGCGCGGCTACGTCAGTTGGCGGTTGCTGAGCACATTGTGTCGCTGATTTTCTCGTAGGCCTAATCTAGTAAGAGGGTTTAGGCGATCTTGTCGAAAAGGTACCAGTCGCTGATTCTGGACTTATGGAACCTCAGAAGGTGGCTGGCATAGTTTACGGGGCGCAAGGCCTCGAATTGGTGCCAAAAGGGTCAAAAGGGTCAAAAATGAAAGATGCTCGGCAGGCTCACGATATTCTGCATCAAAGATTTCCTTGGTAGAAAAATGCTCAACAGCATTAATGCCTAACGTACGTATGGACTCTGAATGGCGCGATCTATTAATAAACAAGAATTCATGATCTTCGAAACCCTTCGTGGGCGAGCCTAATAGGACATATTTTTGGTTACGACAAAACCTCTCCTAACTCTCCTTAATTCATAATAAATCATGAGTCTCGTGACACCAGATAAGACAGCAGACATGGTTATGAGGTTCGGAATTCGATCTTTAGCAAAAAATTTGTGTAGACCTGATCCTGGCCCAGAAAGTCGGGAATAATCAAGATTCTCATGGACGTAGAATCCATGAGTCGGAACTCACTGAACTGTGAATATAGACGAAACTGGTCTGGGATCGACTCGCAAGCTGTAAACCGGCCGTCCTACATCTTAATGCGACTCTTTACTGGACTGACCTTGAACAGGTGCCTTTGGTTGATCCTGCGTTTCCATTTGAGTCCACGCGACCCGGACTCGCTTGCCCAGCCACGACTGTAGATTGGCATAGAATCCGCCCCTGGCCCGCACGTAGAACGTTAAAAATCGATGCCACGTTTTCTGCCTAGACTGACGTCCAGACGGAAAACGCGGCATCATATATTCGGTCAGCAGACGACCAACAAGGACTGACCGAGCTCTAGGAGTTACGGGACCAATACAGTTTTGCCCGTTGTTTCTCGGTTTTCTAAGGCAGCATGGGCCTGCGCTGCTTCGGCTAATGGGAAGGCCCTGCCGACACGGATCTTAAGCTTGCCCTCAGAGACGAGCTGTAATACGTCATTGATACGTCGTTGGCGTTCTTGGTCGGTTCGCAGGTAGTCGCCCGTTTTTGGCCTGGTGACGTAGAGGGAGCCGTACGTGTTTAGTCGCTGCAGCTGGAATGGAGGAACCGGTCCCGAAGAGCCTCCAAAGAGCACTAGGGTGCCTCTGACCTTCAAAGATTCCAGCGAGCCATCGAAGGTGTCCTTGCCGACGCCATCGAAGACTACGTCCACACCAAGTCCCTCGGTGAGTTCACGTACTTTTGCAGCAAAGCCTTCGTATCCAATCACGAAGTCGGCACCGGCTTCCGTAGCAACCGCAGCTTTGTCCGTGGTGGAAGTAGTAGCGATAACAGTTGCCCCTGCCAACTTGCTCAGCTGAATAAGAAGACGTCCAACACCTCCGGCACCTGCATGAATCAAGACAGTATGTTCTTTGCGGACAGGGTAGCAATCAACGCTTAGGTAATGAGCGGTAATTCCCTGTGAAAGCATAGCCGCTGCTGACTCGAACTGAACGTTATCAGGAATGCGCACAGCCTTCGAAGCTTCAATTAAAGTATGGGTTGCGTAGGTCTTTTTCCCCCACATAGTGGCAACTCGATCACCTACGGAAAAGCTAGTAATACCATCCCCGACGGCTACGACGGTTCCGGCGCATTCACTACCCGGGACGAAAGGGTAATCCACCGCGTATTGACCAGCGCGACGGTAGGTTTCAATGAAATTAACACCAGTCGCACCGACTTCCACCAGTAACTGCCCAGATCCAACGGGTGGCAGTTCCATCGGCTCGTATTTCAGCACCTCTGGACCGCCAGCTTCATGGGCAACTACATTGTGCGAAATCATCTAAATTTCCTTTGTTTAACGCCAGGGATAGCTGCGCTCGACCCTGACCGACCAGAGAGTTCGGCCAGTGGCGCAGATGTTATCTTTGAGTATCCAATAAATACCTAAAGTGATCAATTGAATTTGGCACATATACCAAGATAGTAATTATAAGTATCAGAAAAAGTATGATTCATATTCTTAGGTATCCACACCCATGAAAATTCGGACTATCGACACCTCGGAGCATAACTGGACTTATATTGGTTCGCGCATATTGCTACTGTCCAATATGGGGCTCACTTGGCTTAACTAACTCAGAAGTTGAGGCGAACGAAATGTGCTCAACGAACGTCAAGGGGCACTTAGCAAACTAACAAGATAAAGAAATCGCTTTATTCCTTCCTTGTAATTTTGCGTTAGCGCACTTGAAGCAAGCTGATAAAGCGAGAATGCTCGTATCACCATCGGTAGACCCTCCGGTGCGTCATAGAACATCCAGTCGAAGTGATCCATGAACCGAGCTTCTGAAGCACACAAGTACCATTCTCCCCCAGACACAGACGTTGCATTGAACCCTGTACGCTGGCGGATTCTGGCGGTGTTACTAACTGCGCAGTTCATGTCGCTGGTAAGCGTCAGCATACTGAATGTGGTGCTACCGGCGCTTCAAACGGGACTAGATGCCACCGAATCCGATCTACAGTGGGTACTATCAGGATACGCTCTGGCCTTCGGTATAGTACTTGTCGCGGCTGGACGTATTGGTGATATCTACGGTCGAGAAATACTCTTTCTTCTTGGCATCGGCCTATTTATTAGCGCAAGCCTTGCGGCAGGACTCGCTCATGATGCATTTGCATTGAACCTAGCCAGAGTAGTACAAGGACTCGGCTCCGGGCTGATGAATCCCCAGATTATGGGGATTATCCAGCAGAATTTTAAAGGCCGGGAACGAGGACGCGCCTACGGGATGTTAGGCACGATCGCTGGGGCATCGGTAGCCGTCGGACCATTACTCGGAGGTGCATTCGTGGCACTACTGGGTACCGATCTGGGATGGAGAAGTACCTTTTGGATTAACGTGCCAATCGGCTTGTTGATCATTCTGCTTGGACTAGTTTGGTTTCCCCGGGCATCATTTCGCAAACGCCGCCGGGAGCACGGAGAAGTGCCAGTACGAGATCTTGACCCGATTGGCGCGTTGCTCTTAGCCACGGGTATTTTCATGGTGCTTTTCCCTATCGTTCAAGGGCGCGAATCAACATGGGTGTGGTTCCTGAGCCCTCTGGGACCGGGCCTTATCGTGTCCTGGGTCTTTTGGGAACTGGCGTACAAGAAACGTAACCGCTCACCCATGATTAACTTAGAACTTTTTAGAATTCGCTCCTTCAGTTACGGCAGTATCGTTGGCGGACTCTACTACCTAGGCGCTACGAGCGTCTGGGTTTTGGTAGCCATATATACGCAGCAGGCGTATGATTTCAGTGCTGTTCACGCTGGTCTGCTGGGTCTTCCATCTGCCATTTTGGCTGCTTTAGGTTCAGCTTGGGCAGGTAAACGGGTTACCGATTACGGGCGAAAAATCGTTATTGCGGGAACGTATTTTGCTCTTTGCGGACTTTCCCTTAGCGTTGCGGCTATTTATCTGCACCATCTTGTTGGTTTGAGCCTCTGGTGGTTACTGCTGACTTTGTCATTAATGGGTGTTGCGCAGGGGACCATTATCTCTCCAAATCAGGCTTTGACGATGATGGAGATCCCACCTGAACATGCTGGCAGTGCCGGTGGGTTAGTCCAGACTTTCCAACGTGTCGGTACAGCAGTGGGAGTCGCGGTGATGACCGCAATATTTTACGTTGCGTTGCCATCGCTCGGTTGGGACCATGCAATGTCCATTTCCTTCGGTGCCATTGGACTCGTAATTCTTTTAACCTTGATCGTGGGAAAAATGGACCAGAGGGCTCGGGGCAAAATTACAAAATGATTTCTGTGGCCCGCTCGAGCCTGCAACCCATTTCAACCCCAGCAGACCCTTGACCGCGTGGGCCAGAAACTGCGTTTTTATAGAGTCTTGCGCAGACGGTCCAGCAGATCATTCGAATCGACATTCCCGGACCTTTCCTGACCAACATGGTTTTCGTTGGAAAACATGGCGTTCCTCTTATCCAGTGGTCTGTTTTGGTTCTTAGCTTGTGTACGTTGGCATTCCACCGCGTTCCCCTGACCCAACGCTATGCTGGCTCCCGTTCATCTTCTGCTATGCCAGTTTTACCTTGGAAATACTGGGCGTCGAGTCATGAGTAGTCAAACGTTGCAATGTCGCATTCATTTTTAGTGGCAAAGCATCTCCACATGTGGCCTCAGAGCGCAGCTTTGTAATGTATCCGCCTAATTCTTGGGCTCCTTGAAACATCTAGATACCCGAAGTGCTGTTCATCGCCAGTCCGGATATCTCGGAACTGCAAATCCTGGAACTCGCAAAACTCGATGCGTTCCGCATGCCCCGCTCTCGTCCGGATCCCTGCACACGACGTCGTCTATTGTCTAAGCCAAGGCGCTGGAAGCGAACGCGTTGGCCCGCTGCAACCGCCGTTCCTCGCGGTGGTAAGGATCCGCTGCTGGCCGCGCCGCCAGCAGCGCCCGGGTATATGGATGCTCGGGCTGCTCGAACAGTTGCTCGGTCGTGGCCTGCTCCACCAGCTGACCGGCATTCATCACGGCCACCCGATGCGAAATATGCCGCACAATGCCCAGGTCGTGGGCGATGAACAGATAGCTGACCCCGGTGGATTCCTGCAGTTCCGCCAGCAGGTTGATGATCTGCGACTGGGTGGATAGGTCCAGCGCGCTGACCGCTTCGTCGCAGACCACCAGCCGCGGCTGCAGCACCAGCGCGCGGGCGATCGCCACGCGCTGGTTCTGTCCCCCGGAGAGCTCGCCTGGATAACGATGCAGGTGCACCGGCGCCAGCCCGACCTTCTCGAAAGCGTCAGCCACCTGTTGCTTTCGCTCCGCACGGCTGCCCACGCGATGCCGGGCCAGTACTGCATGCAGACCCTGGGACACCGGCTGGCGTGGATTCAGTGAAGCGCCGGGGTCTTGGAAAATCGACTGCACATCGCGGCGGTAGGACAGCGGGGTCTTCTTGCCCAATGCGGTGACTTCGGTTCCGTCGAAGCTGATGTTGCCGCTGGCCGCTTGGACCAGCCGGAGCACTGCCTTGCCGGTGGTGGACTTTCCGGAACCGGATTCCCCCACAATGCCTAGGGTCTGACCAGGAGCAATCTCGAAGCTGACCCCGCTGACTGCGGGCTTTGCCGTGCGGGCACGCCATCCGGTGCCGTAGCGCACGCTTAAATCCTTGACGCGCAAGAGCGCAGTGCTGTTCAGATTCACCGGATCACTTCCTTCAGCTCATCGGCCAACTGGGCGCTGCGCACGCAGCGCACCTGTTCTTCCAGTGCGATCGGCCCGGCGCTGCATGCGTCGGTGGAAAAAACGCAGCGCTCTGCAAAGTGGCAGCCCTGCGGCCAGGCTCCGGCCAACGGTACCCGCCCCTCGATGGTCGGCAATCGGCCTGCCTCCCGCACCGCAGTTTGGCCAGCAGCACCTTCTGCTGATTGCCACCCGAGAGGGAGCCGACCGGCGGATTGGCTCCGATGGATACGACCCCGAAGCGCTGGCGCAATTGCGCGGCCCGGGCGTGCAGTTCCCGCCAGTTGACCAGCTTCCTTCGCTCAGTGCGGTCCTTGGCCATCAGGATGTTCTCATCGATACTCAGCCCGCCCACCAGCCCGTAGCCCAGTCGGTTCCCGGCAATGCAGCGCAGTCCGCTGCGCAACGACGCAGTGATGCTGCCTGGCCGGACCAGCGCGCCATTCACATGCAGGGTTCCAGCGTCCGGCTTCAGCCGTCCGGAGAGCACCTCGAAGAGCAGCGACTGCCCGTCCCCCGCAGGCCCGAGCACGGCCGTTACCTGCCCCGCCCGAGCGACGAACCCGAGATCCTTGAGCCGGTGGCCAACGCATATGCCGGACAGCTCCAGCTTCCCCTCCCCCGCCTCGCGCTCAATGGCAGGCCGGTCCGAAACCACATGATCCCCGACCATCGCGTAGATCAGCTGCGCCATCTCCAGTTGGGCATTCTCCACAGTCAGCTGCCATTTGGCATCGCGCAGCACCGTGATCCGGTCAGCCAGCTCGAGGATCTCCTCCAAGTGATGGGAAATGTAGACAACCGTCTTGCCCTGCGCGCGCAGCCGCTTGACCAATGCCCGAACCTCGACCGCGGCATGTCCCCCGAGGGCTGCTGTCGGCTCATCGAGAATGAGCACCCGGCCGCCGCGATGCACTTCGCGCGCGATCTCCACCATGGTTTGCTCGGCAGCGCTGAGCGTCCCGGTGATCGCGTCGACATCGATCTGGATGCCGATTTCAGCCAGCGCCGTACGGGCCACCTGCCGCACCGCTTTCCAGTCCACCACACCAGCCCTGGTTGGCAGATCGCCCATCAGCAGGTTCTCGGCCACCGAGAGCTGCAACACCAGATCGCGCCGTTGCGGAACCGTGGCAATGCCCAATTCACGGGCCTTGCGCGGGTCCAGCCCGTCCAGCTTCTGGCCGTCAATGATGATGGCGCCAGCATCCGGCCGGTGATTGCCCGAAAGCACTCCGATCAGTGTCGACTTACCGGCACCGTTCATGCCGATCAGCGCATGGACCTCCCCGGGCCGCAGGTCGAAATCGACCTGGTCCAAGGCCTTCGCGTCGCCAAAGATTTTTGTAATTCCGCGCATGGCAAGCAGCTCTTCGACGCCGTCACGCTGTTGGGAGGGATAGCGATGAGCGGCAATCCGCCCACCTTGCTCGACTTCCATACTTTTGTTCATGCCTGCAGCTTCCAAGGCTCGTGATCCGCAGAGCCGCGAGTCGCAGCACCCTGTCCTTCACACCAAGGACAGGAAAACGGCTCGTGGGATCAGCAATTTCCTTACACGGCAAACCCTTAGTGTGGTTCAGCTCACTCGTGATTGATATGCAGAGATCCTATAAATATAGTTATGGGTTCAGTACCGTCTTTTTGTCATCAAATAGCTGCAGAATGGGTATCGACCGCAACGCCGATCTGGCCGGTTCGTAGATTAGCCCTGCCGAATCCATGGCCTACGCGCAGTGCCTGCTAATCTCTTCCACAGGCTGGCGCTTTAGAGTTGTAAGTACCTCATAAAGGTGCGAGTGATGACGTAGAAACTGGCACTGTCGGTCTTGCGACAGTGCCAGTTTCTGTATCCAAAACCATTTTCTCCCCCAGTTTTCGATACCAACGTGCAGTTGATACCCAGTGCCGGCACAGCTTCTGGAACTACATTGGTAAGTACCCCTTAAAGGTGCGAGTGATGATCGCTCTGTCCCAGCCGGAACCCCCAAGTTCGGCTGGGACAGTGTTTTTAAAACGACCTTTTTGGCCCATCAGATGGCCAAGGAAATGTCTGACTAGCCGAATCACAGGATTTTACGTCGCGTTGTTCCAGTTGTTAATCATGGATATGCTTCAGAACATGAGTAGCATGCAACCAATTCGGCCGAAGGTTTCCCTCACCGAGCAGGTGACCACGATGATCCGTGCCGCCATTATTTCTGGTGAAATGACCCCGGGAGAACATTACTCGGCGATTGGAATCTCAGAAAAGCTGGGAGTCTCACGCACCCCAGTACGCGAAGCGTTGCAGCTGCTGGAAAAAGAAGGCATCGTAACCGTGGCGAAAAATCGCGGGGTACGGGTGAACCAGATTTCATTGGAAGATATCGTCGAAGTCTTCCAGCTGCGATTGGCGATCGAGCCACCTGCCGCGGCACTTGGTGTACGAAATGCCAGTGAATCTGATATTGCACGACTAAAGGATCTGCATCAGCGGATGCTCGAAATTGGTGAAACTGGGGACGGCCGCGCGACCCTAGAAGCAGACAAAGAATTTCACCTATACCTATTGGGCCTTGCCAAGAACAGCAAATTGGAAGACGTCGCCGGAGAGCTACGCAACCTCGTATTAGCCCACGGCCAGACGACGGTCCCCTTCGCACGATCCAGCCAGGATCTGGCTGGAGATCGGGATGAAATCATGCAGGCCATCCTGGCTAAGGATCCCAAGGCGGCCGCAGAAGCGGTCCGCGGCCACGTCAGGCGAACAGCACAGATGCTCGTTCGGTCCGTATGCTCGCGCACCCCTGGACTAGAAGCAGAACCCTTTTTGAAACGTCTTGACGAGCTGATCATCTGAGCAATTTGCAGTAATTTCTGAATTCGCTATTGCCAAGGATTAACTACGCGACATAGAGTAGCATGCAACATGTAACTAGAAATTGTGAGTGAAATGGTGGTGTGAAAGCAAATGAGCCAACCTCTTGCCGGGATCAAAGTCATCGATCTCTCACGCATTCTGGCCGGACCGTTATGCACTATGACTCTGGCAGATTTTGGTGCAGACGTGCTGAAAGTAGAAAGCACGGCTGGAGACGAAACCCGTAGCTGGAAGCCGCCGGTTAATGCGCAGGGAATTAGCACCTACTACTGGTCCGTGAACCGAAACAAGCAGGCTGCCATCGTTGACTTTGCAGATGCTTCGGCATTGCAAGCGCTGCGCGAGCTGATCCGCGAAGCAGATGTCTTAGTAGAAAACTTCCGCCCTGGGGTTCTTGCCAAGTTCGGCCTGAACTATGAGAACCTCAAGGAATTAAACCCAACGCTGGTCTACTGCTCCATCTCAGGCTTTGGAGAAGATAAAGGCGCTATGTTGCCGGGCTTTGACCTATTGGTGCAGGCCGTCGGCGGGCTGATGAGCATTACCGGCGAACCGTCGGGACCTCCCAGCAAAGTAGGCGTGGCCCTAGTAGATGTCCTAGCCGCACAAAATGCTGTGACCGGTATCCTTTTGGCTCTGCGCGAGCGGGATACCAGCGGTGTAGGCCAACGGGTAAGCGTGAACCTGCTCAGCTCACTACTGTCGGGACTGACCAACCAATCCAGCAGCACGCTGGCCACCGGCGAATCGCCAGCTCGCATGGGCAACGCACATCCAAGCATCGCACCGTATGAAACCTTCAAATCCGCAGACGGGGTCGTGGCCATCGCCGTGGGCAACGACCGGCAATTCCGGGCACTCAGCGAACAGCTGGAACAACCCGAACTCGCCGTGGATCCCAGATTTTGTACCAACATTGACCGAGTCGCCCATCGCGAAGAGCTCAAAGAAATCATCGAGACCGCTACCGTCAGGCAATCCTCTGCTTACTGGGCATCGACTCTCATGAGCTCTGGGGTGCCTGCGGGCAAAGTCAATTCCATTGCGGAAGCCATTGAATTTGCCCAAGAACTGGGACTGGAACCGATCGCAACCATCACTGATCCGGACACCGCCGTAGTAACCAGCCAGATTGCCAGCCCCATTGGACTTTCACGGAGCCCTGCCCAATATCGAAGCGCACCCCCAGCGCACGGGGCTCACCAAGAGCTTTTAAGCCCAGTTCATTAAATATTCAGCACTTTCAAGGAGCACAACCATGAGCACTGCAACTCACCTTCTGGACCCAGCAGACCTGATCAATTTCGACTCGATGCTCGCTGCCGAAGAATTAGCGCTCCGCGATACCGTACGCGGATTCGTCAATGAGAACATCAAACCCAATATTGCCCAGTGGTACAACGACGCCGTCTTCCCGCTCGAGATCGTTCCAGAGATGGCAAAGCTCGGCCTGTTGGGAATGCATCTGAACGGTTACGGCTGCGCCGGACGTTCAGCTGTGGAATACGGTATCGCCGGGGCAGAGCTCGAAGCCGGTGATTCCGGTCTACGCACCTTCGTCTCGGTCCAGGGTTCCCTGGCCATGAGCGCCATTTACAAGCACGGCTCCGAGGAGCAGAAGCAGGAATGGCTGCCAAAAATGGCTGCGGGCGAAGCCATCGGTTGCTTCGGCCTGACTGAGCCAACAGCTGGATCTGACCCTTCGAGCATGAAGACCTTCGCCCGTCGCGATGGTGATGACTGGGTCATCAATGGCTCCAAGCGTTGGATCGGGCTCGCCAACGTGGCCCAGGTTGCCGTGATTTGGGCGCAGACCGATGAAGGAATCCGCGGCTTTGTGATCCCGACCAGCACCCCGGGCTTCACCGCAACCCCTATCGAGCAGAAGCTGTCCATGCGGGCTTCAATCCAGTGCGAGATCGACTTGGTGGATGTACGCCTGCCCGGCTCGGCTGTCCTGCCCAACGTCATCGGCTTGAAGGGCCCGTTCTCCTGCCTCAATGAGGCACGCTACGGAATTTTGTGGGGTTCCATGGGCGCTGCTCGTGACTCATTTGAAGCTGCATTGGCCTACTCTCAGGAACGTCTTCAGTTCGATAAGCCTTTGGCCGGATACCAGATGACCCAGCAGAAGCTGGTGGATATGGCCTTGGAAATCAACAAGGGATTCCTCCTGGCACTGCACATTGGTCGGCTCAAAGACGCAGGGAAGCTAGATCTGCACATGATCTCGGTGGGCAAGCTCAATAACTGCCGCGAAGCTATCGCCATTTGCCGTGAAGCACGCACCATCCTCGGCGGCAACGGGATTACCCTGGACTACTCGCCGCTGCGCCATGCAAACAACTTGGAATCGGTGCGCACCTACGAAGGCACCGATGAAGTCCACACCCTCATCCTGGGCAATAAGCTCACCGGTGTGCCGGCCTTCCGCTAAACCAGTCCCTGTTGGTCAGTGAGCACTAGGTGCAAAGCACCACAACCTGCCCTCTTGGCAAGATCCATCAACCAAGTTTTAAGTAAGGAACGCACGATGGCGATTGAACGAATTTTGGTGATTGGCGCGGGCACGATGGGGCGTCAAATCGCAATGAATTGCGCATTAAGCGGATACAGCACAGTGCTTCAAGACATTTCGAACGAAGCGCTTTCTACCGCCCGCGCTGAACTCGAGTCCTGGGCTGCGGGCCGAGTTGCTAAAGGCAAACTAGAACAGGCCACCGCAGATGCTGCCCTGCAGCGGCTAAGCCAGGAGACCGATCTGGCTGAAGCGGCAGCGGTGGCGGATTTGGTCATTGAAGCTGCCGTAGAACGGCTGGACATTAAAGAACAGATCTTTGCGTCGCTTGGCAAATATGCACCGGCTCATGCAATTTTCGCAACGAATTCCTCTACGTTCCCCTCGTCGCGAATTGCTGCGGCCACCGGGCGCCCGGAGCAGGTCTGCAATATGCATTTCTTTAATCCTGCACTGGTTATGAAGTGCGTCGAAGTTGTTCGTAACGAACAGACCAACGATGCAACCATCGAAGCAGTCTCGGCGGTGGCGACACGTCTGGGAAAGAGCCCAGTGCTAGTCAATAAA
Organism: Glutamicibacter sp. NPDC088483; assembly: GCF_044753145.1. Classification (NCBI taxonomy): domain Bacteria; kingdom Bacillati; phylum Actinomycetota; class Actinomycetes; order Micrococcales; family Micrococcaceae; genus Glutamicibacter; species Glutamicibacter sp. NPDC088483. The sequence continues at coordinate 265,972 of NZ_JBIVMP010000004.1, read as the reverse complement.
GAGATTCCTGGGTTTATTGCCAATCGCATCATGGGGGCCATAAACGCCGAAGCGCTGGATCTAGCTCAGGCTGGGATTGCGAGCATGGAAGACATTGATACCACCGCTAAAACTGCGCTTGGCCACCCCATGGGACCCTTCGAACTTATGGACATGGTAGGCCTTGATGTCATAGATTTCATCGCGCAGGCAACTTTTGCTGAAACTGGAAACGAAACCGATCTTCCGCATCCCTTAATTACTGAGAAGGTTAGTTTAGGAAAGCTCGGCCGCAAGAGCGGTGAAGGTTTCTATCTTTACTAATAAGTATCCACAGGCCGACTCAGGATGCTTCGCCTCTCATCAGCTTGGCCAGGAAAAACGCAAACCTGTTCATAATTATCGACGCTATTTTCCCGTTAGATTGTGTCGTTGACAGCTCCTAAGCCCTAGGAATACGGGCGATGTGGAGCGACCAATCTCGAGATGACGCCTAGCCCCGGCCTATTCAGTAGTCCGGGGCTCTGCAGCGGATGCTAAGTCATCTGATTCTCCATCTGCGGTGCGCCGCTGAAAACGGCCCCGCGCATCGGCCAACAAATCCAGGGTTTCTTCGCTGGCGCAGGTCCTAGGCTTTCAAGACGGCGTTTTAAACTCCTCTGCGTTACCCCCGGTGCGATACCGTAGACGGGTTCCCACTTTTCTTTCCCTGGGACAGCTGACGAAACGGAGCCCCGGTGAGTGCCGCGATCGCTGAACTGACACCCCTGCAACGACAGTCGGTGCTGCGCACCCTGAAGTCCCCGCGGCTGCTCAAAACCGAGCTGCTTGCCGGCCTGGTGGTCTCCCTGGCGCTGATCCCCGAGGTCATCGCCTTCACAGTGATCGCCGGCGTGGATCCGCGCGTGGGCATCTTCGCCTCGTTCACGATGTCCGTGGTCATCGCCATTACCGGCGGGCGACCGGCGATGATTTCGGCAGCTGCCGGCGCGGTGGCTCTGGTGGTCGCCCCGCTGGTGCGCGCCCACGGCGTGGAGTACCTCTTCGCTACCGTGGTCCTGGCCGGCGTCATCCAGGTGAGTCTGGCGCTGCTGGGCGTGGCCAAGCTGCTGCGCTTCATCCCGCGCCAGGTGATGATCGGCTTCGTCAACGGCCTGGCCATCTCGATTTTCTGGGCGCAGATGCCCGAGCTGCGCAATGTCCCGTGGATGGTCTACCCGCTGGTGATCCTGGGCGTGGCCATCGTCTGCTTCTTCCCGAAGATCACCAAGGCGGTGCCGGCTCCGCTGATCGCCATCGTGGTGCTCACCGCGATCACCATCTTTGCCAAGGTTGCCGTTCCGACCGTGGGAGAGAAGGGCGAACTGCCTGATTCGCTGCCGATCTTCCACCTGCCCGGGGTGCCGCTGGACCTGGAGACCCTGCAGATCATCGCGCCCTACGCGATCGCGGTGGCCTTCGTGGGGCTGCTCGAATCGCTGCTGACCGCCAAGCTGGTCGATGACATCACCGATACCCCGTCAAGCAAGACCCGCGAGTCCTGGGCGCAGGGCACCGCGAATATCGTCACCGGCTTCTTCGGCGGCATCTGCGGCTGCGCGATGATCGGCCAGACCATGGTGGGCGTGAAGGTCTCCGGCGGGCGCACCCGCATCTCCACCGCCTTCGCCGGCATCTTCATGCTGCTGCTCGCGGTGCTGCTCGGCGACATTGTCGCGCAGATTCCGATGGCGGCCCTGGTGGCGGTGATGATCGTGGTTTCGGCGACCACCTTCGACTGGCATTCCATCCGACCGAGCACGCTGAAGATGATGCCCAAGAGCGAAACCTTCGTCATGGCCATCACCGTGGCGCTCACCGTGATCACCAGCAACCTGGCCATCGGCGTGGGGGCGGGCATCCTCTCGGCGATGGTGCTTTTCGCCAATCGCGTGGCGCATATGGTCACCGTGGATCGCAGCGCAACCCCGGATGCCGCCGTGTACAAGGTCAACGGCGAACTGTTCTTCGCCTCCTCGAACGACCTGTACACCCAGTTCGACTACGCGCAGGACCCCGAGAAGGTCATCATCGACATGTCCGATTCGCACCTGTGGGACGCCTCGACCATCGCCGCCCTGGACTCGATCCGCACCAAGTACCAGAACTACGGGAAAACCGTGGAAATCCGCGGCCTGAACGAGGCCAGCCAGAAGATGCAGGACCGCCTGGGCGGGAAGCTGAACTAGGGCACGGAGCTCAGCTTCCCTCCGCGCTCTTTCCGCGTTCGGCCGTCCGCAGGCGCTTGGAGGAGTACATGTCCCGGTCGGCCCGGAGAATCATCGTGCTCAAGTTGTCATCCGTGCGGGCTTCTGCCGTTCCGAAGCTCCACGCCAGCGGCGATGAACACTCGATGCGCTCCATCAGCACCTGAGCCTGGCCACGGGTCGTATTTGGGAAGACCAGCACGAATTCATCGCCGCCCAAGCGGCTGACCAGGTCCCCTGCCCGCGTGGCACTGCGCAGATGCCGTACCAGTTGCTTCAAGGCAAGATCCCCGGCTTCGTGGCCGCCTTGGTCGTTGATCTCCTTGAATCCGTCCAGGTCCAGCAGCGCCACAGCCAGGGGCCTGCGGTATTTCCGGGAGGAGAGCAAGGCGGCATCGCCGCGCACGGCCAGCCCGACGCGGTTCAAGGCCCCGGTCAATGCGTCGATCTGGGTTTGCTGGCGGAACCGGCGCTTGACGTAGAGGCCGACGAACATCCCGGCGACGGTGAAGAACACCAAGCTCAGCACGTTCAACAGCCCGCTTTGGTGCTCGGTGCCCACAGCAGGGCCGGAGAACACCGAGTAGGGAATCGTGAAAGCCATGATCGGGTAGATGGTCCACCGGGTGATAGCCGGTGGAAAGAGCCACGACATGTACAGTGCGATGAGCGGAAATTCCTGGAGCCTGAACACGATCTGCTCATGGTTGACCGAAAAACCCACGAAGACCACGAAGGCCGAGAGTTCGGCCAGGGCCCCGAGATAGGCGATCCACAACGGAAAACGATCCAGCATCCACCACACGGCGATCACCAGCCCCAGCGCCCCGGCAACCCTGGCTACCGCCAGCTTCTGGAAGAGCGGAGAGCTGAAATCATTGCCCAGGTTGACCACATAGAAAAGCAGCAGGAAAACTGCCACCATCCCTGTGACAGCCACTTCCAATCGCTTGATGCGGCGGAGCCTGGCTGGAAGGAACCGGCTCCACCAAATTCCATCGTCGTTTGACCGCCGGTCCATTGTCCTCGGCATGCCATCACCCGCTTTCTCTTAAATTCATCTTAACCGCGTGATCCCGGCCAGTGGCGCGGTAAGATCTCATTCGTAGCAACAGCCTAATCAGCAATCAAGTTGCCAGCCCATACCGCCAGGTTAGGTAGTCCATGAAGTTCGTATTCCAGCCACTGATCAACCTGCGTTCCACAACGCTGCTGGGTTTCGAGGCACTGGCGCGCTTCAGCGACGGGCGCAGCCCTGACGAGCATTTCTCCGCAGCCCGCGCCGAAGGCAACCTGGTTGAACTGGAGCTTCGCGCCCTGGAGCGCATCGTCGAATCCAGCCAAGGCCTGCCCGAGGGGCTGCTGCTCACCATGAATGCTTCGGGTCCAGCGATCAGGGCGTTCGCGCACGCAGGGCCGGCACTCGATCCCCGGCTGCTCTGGGGCCTGGAACTGCACGAGCAGTCCGCGCCGGAAGTTTGCGATGCGGCCCGCATCCATGCAGATGAGCTCGGCTGCCTGCTGCTGGTTGACGATGCCGGCATCGGCTACGCAACGCGGGGGCGCATCCTCCGGCTGAAGCCGCACATCGTGAAGCTGGACCGGTCGCTTTTCCTCCACTACCTGGCATCGACGCAGGCTCGCGAACACGTTGGCATCCTGCTGGCCGCTGCCCGTGAGATCGGTGCCAGGACTCTGGTCGAGGGGATCGAAACCGGTGAGCATCTCGATCTGGCCCGCAAGCTGGACTTCGACTATGCGCAGGGCTTCTATTTCAGCCCCGGCGTCGAGCTTGCGGGCTTGCCAGCTGCGATGCATGAGCTACACGGACGCCTCGGGATCGATATTCCGGGTTTCTGAGCGCCGTTCCCGTCCCCGCGAGCTGCGGATCCGGATCACCGGCAGCAGCTTGGCCAGTCCCAGAACCAGATAGAGCACGGTGTTGATCGCGACGAACGAAGCGAGCACGGCGAACCAATCACTGAGCAGAACGCTCTCGGGAAGAATGATTCCACGTGGAATCTGGACGAGGTGATTCATCATGAGGTGCTTTCCTTACGTGCGGCGCCCGCGTGGTCGACGTGCTTCCAATCCGCGCTCCGGGCAAACGCGATATCCCCTACGCCCTTGAGGAACGCAAGGTCCAGGAAGGCGTCATAGACCAATTCCGGAATCACCAGCGCGGCGATGATCCTGGCTTTCCAGCCGCCGTGCCAGACCGTGACCACGCGCTCGACAGCGAAGAGCGCTCCAAGCAGCATCCAGAAGGGGAACCACACCCAGTTGTCCATGGAGACCAGCATGATGATCATCAGCGCGAAATAGCTGAACAGCGCGATCACGCCGTAGCCGATGCCGATCTGCTGGGCCCAGTACCGCGTGGTCTGCGGGGTGACTCCGTACGCGCCCAGGTTCTCCAAGGCGCCGCGCTGCCAGCGCAGCCGCTGCGCCCACAGCATCTTCCAGTTGGGCATCAGCTCGGTGACCACCGTGCAGTCCTGCGGCGATGTGGTCAGCGCGCCAAGGGTTTTGAGCGCAATGGTCAGTTCGTTGTCTTCGGTCAAAGCCGCCGTGTCGTAGACCTCGCCGAAGGTGCCCGGCAGCATGCTCCCGCGCGCCGCAGCCACTTCGCGCAGGGCCGTCGCGCGGAATACCGAGGCCGTACCGGTCAGCACAAAGACCCGGCCGTCGCGACGGCCGATTTCGCGTTGGTAGCGGGTGTACTCATTGCGCTGGAACTGGCCGATCAGCCCATGGCCCTCTTCTCCGTGGAACAGCCCGCCCACGGACATCAGCGCGCGGTCCCAGGTGAAGCGGTCCCGGGCGGTTGCCAGGAAATCCGCGCCGATCTGGCTGTCGGCATCCATCACCATGACGCAGTCGTTATCGCCCATCCCGGGCAGGATCGAGTGCAGCGCCTGGTTCAGCGCGCCGCCCTTCTTGTGCGTGTTCTCCACCGATTCGAACACCTCGACCCCGTGCTCGTGGGCAACTTGCACGGTCCGGTCGGTGCAGTTGTCGGCAACCACGATGACGCGCGAGGGAGCAAAGCTCTGCTCCTCCAGTGCTTTCAGGGTGTACGGCAGGGAGGCTTCTTCATTGTGCGCCGGGATCAGCACGGTCACGGTCACCGGCCCGGCGTAGATGCCCCGCGTCCGGGCCATCACCGCCTTGGGCGCCAGCGGCCGGCTCGATTTCTGGATCGGCGTCCGGCGATAGCGCCAGGTGACAAAGCGTTCGCCCAGGACCACCAGCAGCACCAGGACGACCGCTGCGGCGACGGCGAAAGCGAGGATGGACAGATCCGGCAGCTCGGTGCTGTAGAAAGTAGTCCAGAGTTTTCCGATATGGACCTCGATCGGGTTCCACATCAGCGCAGGCTTCCCGCTCATGCTCAACGACCAGGCCAAGAGCGAGGCCGCGAGAACGACGATCAAAATGACAGCGATGCCCACTAAGCGGCTGAAATGTTTCTGCAAGTACGCGCCCCATTCACGTTCGGATTCCTTGGCAACCCCTGGCCTGGACCTGATCTGGATCAGCAAATCATGCCAGGCTTGCCCAAGGCAAGCTACTTGGAAAACTAGCAGTCGGAAAAATCATCGACGCAGTATTTATGTCCAAGGTCACCTCCACCCAAAGCAACGCTGTGCCTTGCGCCCTGCCTGGTGGCATTTGGCTACAGTTCGAGCACTTTCGCCGCATCCTCGCGCAGCTGGTTCTTGCGGATCTTCCCGGTGACGGTGGTCGGGAAATCCTGCAGGATCTGCACGTAGGCGGGGATCTTGTAATGCGCCAGATGCCCGGTGCAATATTCGCCGATGGCCGCAACGTCCAGGGGTTCGCGGCCGTCCCTCATGCGGATGCAGGCGCAGATCGCCTCGCCGTACTTCTCATCGGGCACCCCGACCACCTGCACGTCCTCGATATCCGGATGCTTGTAGAGGAATTCCTCGATTTCCGCCGGGTAGATGTTCTCCCCGCCACGGATCACCATGTCCTTGATGCGGCCCACGATGGTGCAGCACCCGTCCTCGCGCATCACCGCCAAGTCGCCGGTGTGCATCCAGCCTTCGTCGTCGATGGCCGCCCGGGTCTTGTCTTCGTCGTTCCAGTAGCCGAGCATCACCGAGTAGCCGCGGGTGCAGTATTCGCCGGTTTCCCCGCGCTGCAGGGTTTCGCCGCTCACCGGGTCCACCACCTTGATTTCCACATGCGGGTGCACCCGGCCGATGGTGGAGGTGCGGCGCTCGATATCGTCGTCGCTGCGGGTCTGGCAGGAGACCGGCGAGGTCTCGGTCATGCCGTAGGCGATGGACACCCCGTCCATGCCCATCTCGTCGATGCAGCGGCGCATCACCTCGACCGGGCAGATGGATCCGGCCATGATGCCGGTGCGCAGCGACGAAAGGTCGTAGTCCTTGAAATTGGAGAGGTTCTGCATGGCGATGAACATCGTGGGCACCCCGTACAGGCCCGTGCAATTCTCCTCCGCCACCACCCGCAGCGTGGTTTCGGCGTCGAAGCCCGGGGCCGGGATGACGATGGTCGCGCCCCGGGAGGTGCAGCCCAGGTTGCCCATCACCATGCCGAAGCAGTGGTAGAACGGTACCGGGATGCACAGCCGGTCATGCTCGTCCAGATCGATCATGCCGGTGACCTGGTAGCCGTTATTCAGGATGTTGCGGTGGCTGAGCACCGCGCCCTTGGGGTAGCCGGTGGTGCCCGAGGTGTACTGGATGTTGATCGGGTCCCCGGGCTTGGTGGCCGCCAGATGCCGGGCCAGCTCCTCGTCGCTGACCTGCTCGCCCTCGCCCAGCAATTGGGCGAAGTCCCCGGTGTCCACGTAGACCACGCGTTCGAGGCTCGGGGTGTCGGCGCGGGTCGCCTCCACCATCGAACGGTAGTTGCTGGTCTTGAATTCGGAGACCGCCAGCAGCAGGCGCACCCCGGAGTGGTTGACCGCGTAGGCGTATTCGTGGGTGCGGTAGGCAGGATTGACATTGACCAGGATGACGCCGATCTTCGCGGTGGCGTACTGCGCGAATACCCATTCCGCGCAGTTAGGTGCCCAGATGCCCACCCGGTCTCCCGCCTCCAGGCCGGCGGCCAGCAGGCCCTTGGCCAGGGAGTTGATCTGCGCATCCAGTTCACTCCATGACCAACGCCGTCCGCTGGCCGCTTCGACCAGTGCTTCTGCCGGCCCGAAGCGGGCAGTGGTGCGTTCGAAGTTCGCTCCGATCGTCTCTTCGATCAGCTGCGGTCCGCTCTCGCCCTGGGCATAAGCCTTCATCTGCGTACCCCTTCATGGATCGCCTCGTCGGAATTGGCGGGGACACGAAACATGTGCCCAGCGTCACATTCACACCCTAGCCGCGAGCTGTCCCGCTGCCAAGCGCCAGGAAGGAGCCGCGCCGGTGGCCAAGTGGCGGCATGGGGCAACATGGGGCCCGTGGCAGTCCAGTGCCTCCCGGCATAATTCAACCCTGGAAATCAATCGTTGAATACAGTGCGGCCCAGTCATTCATACTTGTAGACTCTCAATCGACCCAGAATAAGTATTTCACCCTCTTGGACCGCCGCGTTAGAGTTGCCAGCAAGCGTCTTCTGCGCATTCGACGCGCGGTCCGACGATCGGAGCACCATGGACACGAGACTACTTCGCTACTTTGTCGCCGTCGCCGAAGAACGCCATTTCGGCCGCGCAGCGGCGCGCCTGCATATCGCGCAGCCCCCGCTCTCCCAGCAGATCAAGCAGCTCGAAGAGACCCTGGATACCCAGCTGCTGATCCGCACCACGCGCAAGGTGGAACTGACCAACGCCGGCGAGCTGCTGCTGCGCCGCGGACGCATCCTGCTCGCAGAGCTCGACCAGCTCTCCCGCGATGTGCGCACCGTGGGCCAAGGCGCGCTGGGCGTGCTGCGACTGGGTTCCACCGGCAGCGCCACCTCGCGCATCATGCCCAAGCTCATCGAAGCCAGCTCCCAGCAGATGCCGGGCCTGCAGCTGAACGTGCAGGGCGAAATGCTCACCCCGCAGATGGTCGAGGGACTGGTCGAAGGACGCCTGGACCTGGCCATCCTGCGCCCGCCGGTGCGCGGCACCGAGGTGGACTACATGCTGCTGGACCGCGACCACCTGGCCGTGGCGCTGCCGCTGGGCCACCCGCTCGCCGCCCACGATGAGCTGGACCTGGAACAGCTGGCTGGCGAGAAGTTCATCTGCTACCCGCCATCCTCCGCGGTGAACAACATCATCATGGACTCCTGCCGCCGCGTGGGCTTCGCCCCGCAGATCGCGCAGGTGGCCAGCGAGACTTCCACCCTGCTCACCTTCGTCGCCGCGGGCCTGGGCATCGGGTTGCTGCCCACCACGCACTACCTGCCGCACAGCAACCGGATCACCTTCCGGCCGCTGCGCAACGCACCGGCCGTCGACCTGGCGATCGCCTGGAAGGCCGGCAACGAGTCTGCGCTGGTGCGCAACTTCCTGGAACTTTGCACATTGCTCAACCCCCTAGAAAGGCTGGACCCCGATGCGAATCCAGCGGATTGAAACAATCCCCTACGCCATCCCCTACAACCACCCGCTGCGCTTTGCCAGCGGCGAGGTGCACACCGCCGAGCACGTGCTCATCCGCGTGCACACCGACGAAGGCGTGATCGGCACCGCCGACGCCCCGCCGCGCCCGTACACCTACGGCGAGACGCAGAAGTCCATCGTCGCGATCGTGCAGGATGTCTTCGCCCCGCAGCTGATCGGCCTGGAAATCATGGACCGCGCCAAGATCCGCCAGGTGCTGGATAGGACCATCCACAACCAGGTGGCCAAGGGCGCGATCGACATCGCCATCTGGGACGCCATCGGCCAGGCGCTGGGCACGCCGGTGCACAAGCTGCTCGGCGGCTTCACCGACTCGATGCGCGTGAGCCACATGCTCGGCTTCAAGCCCGCCCAGGAGCTGCTCGACGAGGCCCTGCGCTTCGGCGAGCAGTACGGAATCACCACCTTCAAGCTCAAGGTCGGCCGCCGCCCGCTCGCCCTGGACATCGAGGCCTGCCGCGTGCTGCGCGAAGGGCTGGGCGAGGACGTGGAGCTCTACCTGGACGCCAACCGCGGCTGGAGCGCGAACGAGTCCATGGAGGTGCTGCGCCAGACCGAGGGCCTTGGCCTGACCATGCTCGAAGAGCCGTGCGATGCCAAGGAAGCGATGAGCCGACGCCGCCTGGTCGAACGCTCCCCGATCCCGATCGTCGCCGACGAGTCCGCGCCCACCGCGGGCGATGCCTCGCGCGAACTGCTCTCCGGTGGCGCGAACGCAATCTGCATCAAGACCGCCCGCTCGGGCTTCACCGAAGCCACCGAAATCCTGGGCCTGTGCACCGGGCTGGGCGTGGATGTCACCATGGGCAATCAGATCGACACCCAGGTCGGCTCGCTGGCCACGGTGACCTTCGGCGCGGCCTTCGAAGCCACCAGCCGCCGCGCCGGCGAACTGTCCAATTTCCTGGACATGTCCGATGACCTGCTCGCCGAGCCGCTGCAGATCGTCAACGGCCGCATTCCGGTGCGCACCGTGCCCGGCGTGGGCGCCGCCATCGACGAATCCAAGCTGGCGCGCTACCGCCAGGACCACGTGCTTTCCACCTCGAACTAAAGGAGATCCCCATGTTGTTCCTCGCCCGTATGGACGTTGTTTTCCCGGACCACCTGACCAATGAGCAAGTCGCTGACTTCCAGGCCCGGGAAAAGGAGTACTCCGCAAGCCTGCAGCGCAGCGGCAAGATGCAGGGCATCTGGCGCGTGGTCGGCGAGTACGCGAACCACTCGCTGTACAACGTCGAATCCAACGACGAACTGCACGAAATCCTCAGCGGCTTCCCGATGTACCCGTACATTAAGATCAAGGTCACCGCGCTGGCCAAGCATCCGAATTCGCTGGCCTAGGACTTTTCCGGACCGGCGGATTCCCTCCGTGTCCCAGCCCACAAGCATTGATATTCAGAACGTTCCAATGACCGCCAAATGAGTATTTCACTTGGCATAGACGCTGCACTACATTGAATATCAATCACCCGGGATGATGGGGGTCACAGTATGGATCCGCATCCGCCACACCACATAATTTAGGGGAGTCACCATGACCACTGAAACTCCAGCAGACGCAACTGCAGCCAAGTCCGGCAACGCCGCCACCGACAGCTTCCGCAACTCCGGCAAGCTCGGCAGCATCGCGACCTCCACCGAGCGCGTGAACATGCTTGCTTCCAAGCTCGTCAAGGCCGCCAACGACATCATCCTCGAAGAGCGCGTGAGCTACGACGAGTTCAATGCCCTGAAGGCATGGTTGATCAAGGTTGGCGACGACGGCGAATGGCCATTGTTCCTGGACGTGTGGCTGGAGCACTCGGTGGAAGAGGTCGCCACCGACCACCGTGAAGGCAACAAGGGCTCGATCGAAGGCCCTTACTACGTGCCCGAAGCGCCTTCGCAGAACACCCCTGCAACCATCTCGATGCGCGAGGACGAGAAGGGCACCAACCTGCTCTTCCAGGGCCAGGTTCGCTCCACCGACGGCTCGGCGCTGAAGAACGCCAAGATCGAGCTGTGGCACGCAGACGAAGAGGGGTTCTACTCGCAGTTCGCCCCTGGCATCCCCGAGTGGAACCTGCGCGGCACCTTCATTGCTGACGAGGAAGGCAACTTCCAGATCAACACCATGCAGCCAGCCCCGTACCAGATCCCGACCGACGGCGCCTGCGGCCAGCTGATCGCCGCCGCCGGCTGGCACGCGTGGCGCCCAGCGCACCTGCACCTGAAGGTCTCCGCCGAGGGCCACGAGCTGCTCACCGCCCAGCTGTACTTCCCGGGCGATGCGCACAACGACGACGACATCGCCACCGCGGTGAAGCCGGAACTGATGCTCGACGTGCAGCCAGCAGCATCGGGCAACGGCAAGCAGGTCACCTACGACTTCGTGCTCGACCCTGTGAAGTAAGCCCCAGCGCGCCTCAACACGGCGGGGGTCCCGGCAGCATTGGCCGGACCCCCGCCGTTGCCGTACCCGGAACCTCGACGAACGGGCGAACACCCGCCAATCCAATGGGAGTGCAGCATGAATGCTTCAACACTGAACGATCCAGCCGGGAAGTTCCAGCCCCAATCCATCGCGCACCGAGCTGCCGATGCCAGTGAACCCCAGAACCACTGGGCCTGGACCGGATGGATGCCAGAAGAGGAGCACGGCATCTCGATGCTTGCCGCCTAGGGCTTCTGCCCTCAGCACTACCGACGCGAAGCCGAAGGTCCCGACAGCAATGGCGCTGACGGGACCTTCGGCGCACTTGAGGACTGACTCCAGGCAATGCGGCTGCCTGCAGCGGGCGCACTGTTCATCTGGCGGCCAGCTAGCTTGCTCGGGATCAGCCCGCGGCCTTCTTCACCAGTTCCCGGATCCTGTCTTCCGTTGCAGAATCCAGCGAGGTGATAGTCCATGCAACTGGATGCATGCGGGAGCCTTCCTCGTAGGCTGGATTCACGACTTCTCCAAAACCGAAAGCTACGAAGTCCTTGTCAGGCTTGATGTAGCAGACGTCTTTGCCATCCCGGACGTAAAACGGAAGTCCCCAGCGGACGATCGGCTCCAGCGATGGTGCGCTCTGCATGATTATGGCGTGAAGCCGTTCGGCAATCTCGCGATAGGGTGCTGGAGCTGTGCTGAGCTTGGCCAGAACTGCGGCGTCGCCTTTTTTGGTGAAGATCATCCCTAGTCTCCTTCTAACGGTTGGCGCTGCATTGCGGCGCTGGGTGGTATCGCTCGCGCGATCGCTTTGGGCTCCCGATCGGCACATAATGCACCTTACCGACTAAGGGCATCTGCTTCACGGATTCTTGCACTGGAATACAGACAGCTGGCATCAGGACAGCTTGATCGTGCAAGGACGTAGCACGGACGTCCAGCTCATACGCTTATTGGTTATCCCACCGAGTTGACTAGCGCACTGTTAGGCTACTGACATGCGTAAACTTCTAGCTATCTCCGGGTTCGCCATGATCGTGGCTTACGCGGCTTACGGCTCACTGCTCATGAACAATTGGGCCGTGACCGCAGCAAGTGGGCTTCCCCTCGATGAAACCATTTCCGAGATGGCCTCAATGGACCAGAATTACGACTCGCTTGGAGGGTGGGTCTTCGCAGCCATTGGATCCGCTCTCGCCATCTCCTGGCTCGTTCCGGTAGTTTCCGCCGGACGCAAGCTGCCCGCCTGGGCGGCTATCGGCGCATGGAGCCTGATCATTGCCTTAGGCGCACCGGCTTATTTCTTCGCTTCTTTCGCCAATATGAACTCGGTGGGCGACACCTTTGCCGATTGGAACGCCGATGCCGCCGCGGATCTAGACGCACCCCTGTACATGGCCAGCGTCCTCGCCTTTGCCATACTCGCAGCCATGGCAGCCCGTGGCATCCGAACTGCCTTCACCCGTCCGCCGCGCCCCCTGCATCCAACTAGCAACTAGCAACTAGCACGGCACCCATTACTGCCTTCCCTGGTCTAGCGATTTTCGCGCCGGAATCACGCTTAATCGCATTCGCATAAACTTTCTAGAACTTATCCACAATTGGTTTCGAACCAGAAGATACTGTCGATAATCTGCGCGAACGTTAACTATGACTATTCCCGCATATCTAGACGATCACGACGATGAACATCGCCTTCCACTGCGCCCGCCGGGCATCCGCATGGAGTCGCACAGAGCGTCAGCACTCGACGCCCATCGCGAGCACCAGTTGTTCTTCGGACCCATCAAGCAGGTTGCTGACGAACTATTCAATGCGGGCCCCGTGGATGGGCCCGGAGACGCATTGGAACGCCTGAAGAAACTCCAACGCCTGATGAGCAGCGTTGAAGCCGCTATCTGCGTTTTGCTGGCAGACGGAGTCGAGCAGGTCAGCGCGTCCTTCAATGACCTGATTGCCACCGAGCATGCCCACACCCCAGACGAAGAAGCCGAAGCCAGCAAGAGTGCCGAATACTATGGCATAGACCGTGGCAGCGAGCAGGTCATCAACTCCAATTTCGTAGCTGAGTCAGCTGTCGCATTGCGCGAATCCGTCCGTAAAGTCAGCAAACGGATGTTCCATGCCAAGGGCTTGCGCCACGCCTGCAAAGCCACCCTTGCCGCGCTCGCTGCAGGTGAGATTACCGTTAAGGCCGCCCACGACATCGTCAAATACTCGCAAGACCTTTCTCCGGAGCAGGTCGGCCGCATGGAGGAAAACTTGCTGCCTCTGGCAAGAACAGCCTGCGACGAAACCGTCTACCAGCGGGCCCGTCGCTTTCACGACCGGATGAATCCCAATTCGGCAGAGAACCGGCAGAAGAACGCATTCGCAGCCCGTAATCTCAAGGTGTGGAATGAGGAGAATGGCATGGCTACCTTGCAGCTGCATCACCGAGCTGATGTCATCCATTCGATTCGCAACTCGATAAAGCAGGCAGCCGCCCAGATCACTGATTCCAAGGATCTGCGCACGCAAACGCAGGTTGAAGCCGATGTGCTTGCGGACGTGTATCTGCATGGCTGGCCCGGAATGGAAGGCATGCCGCTGAAGCCACGGGTTGCCATCACGATCCCAGCCATTGAAATGCTCGTGAATCCCGCTCGCGCCCTCGCTGATTTGGAAGGTTACGGGCCGATCCCAATCGGCGTAGCGTTGGAAATCGCCGCGGATGCTCCGTCGTTCCAGCGCGTTCTGACCGACCCATGGACGGGAGCCGCAATTGATGTGGAGCCCAAGAAATATCGGCCTTCCCAGGGGTTGCGCGATTTGCTGCGTTACCGCGACCAGCATTGCGGTTTCCCTGGTTGCCGCCGCCTGCCCGATCGTTCGGAAATTGATCACATCGAAGCGTATGGACAGGGCGGCCACACTACCCGGCAGAACACCCATCTCTTGTGCAAGCAGCATCAGATGTACAAGCACGTGCTTGGCTGGAAGGTCTTCGCTTGCCCGGATGGCTCCAAGACGTGGGTGTCTCCGCACGGGCTGCGGTCAATCACGGTTCCCGAGAGCGTGGACAACGTGGAGAAATTTGATCATGTCAACGATCGTTGTCCTCAACGTCCCCAGGAGGCTGCGGCCTGCGAGGTGCAATTGACCCCCGAAGTGCGACGAGTACTGGGGCTCGGCCAAGATGAGGGCCTGCCCGGAACCGGAACCAGTTAGAGCCAGTACCTGATTTGGATTTCGAGTGATAAATTTTTTCAGTCACTAGCACCACCACACCACCCATACTTCGCAGGAGCAACGGCTTTGAGTCCGGTTGCAATGCTGGCCGCGGCCTGAATCAAGAATCCCGGCCGCGTTCGCTTCAAGCGATTCGTGCTGAATGAAAAAATCTACAGTCACAGCGCGCAGGTCAACTCGAACTCCGCATGGTTTTGCTGCCCTCGGGAATGAAAATTTTTCTCAGTCGGAAGGCACTATCCCTCAAGGTCGAAACGCGCCAGCGCAGCAAGCTCAGTACGGTTTGAGACCGCCAGCTTCGTGTAGATCTTGGTCAGGTGGTATTGCACTGTCTTGGTGCCTATATACAGCTCTTCAGCGACACGTCGATTGCTTGCACCTTCGCAAACCAGCTTGGCCACGGCTTGTTCCTGCGCCGTCAGCGTCGACCAGTCAGCACTCTCCCTGCGCAGCATCCCGGTTCCGCTTGCCTGGAGCTCACGAGTGCAGCGGTCGATGTACACGGATGCATCGAAGTGCGTGAAAATCGCCAGCGCACGGGTCAACGGCGCAACGCATTCGGCTCGCTTGCCGGCTCGGCGCAGGCATTGCCCGTAGTAGAAATCAATTTTTGCCCGGTGGTAGACCGACCCGATGCCTTCCAAACGGCGGATGGCATCTTCAAAGGCCAAACGGGCTGCGTCGATATCACCGCGGGCTGCCAGCAAGGTGCCTTGCACGCTCAGGAATCGAGCGGCTCCGCTCTGGTGGCCTGAAGCGAGAGCACTCTCCAGCAACGGCTGTACGAATTTCTCTGCTTCATCCAGGCGTTCGCAACGGATTAGCGCCATGGCGTATGTATCCTGCCAGGTCCAGAAACCTGCTTGGTCGATGCCCTGCGTACGGTCCAGCCGAAGCAATGGTTCCAGCGTCCGCACAACCTCTTCATGGTTTGCCTGCGCCCGGGCAATCTCGGCCCGCGCCATCCGGTAAGGCATCTCCATAATGGCATAGCTGCCGGTGCGTGCCCACGACTTGCGAAGGTGCAGATCCGCCTGCTCCCAATTGCCGCGCAATGCGTGAATCTGCACCGCCGTCAGCTGGATCAGCGGACGCAGGATCTGGATTTCAGAACGCTCCTGCAGGGACTGCGCGGATCGAACCGTCTCCAGCGCTTGGTCCCAGTCGCCCATGAGGAATTCAGCGCGCGCCGACCAGGCTTTGGCCCACAGCGAGATGCGCAGGGAACCATCGCTGAAGTCCGTGGAGCTGGCTGCGGAGAGCTCGTGCCGGGCTAGCTCCACGCGATCGGTCGCGAGGTAGACCCAGCCCAGTGACATTTCTGCGCGCTGGCGCTGTGCTCCTGCCGGAAGGGTGGCCAGCAGGTCCATCAAGACCTGCTCCCCCTCATCAGGCCGGCCCATCATCGCCAGGCCGAGCCCTTGGATGGCTGCATTCTCAATGGCCAGCGGGCTGCCCACCTGGGCAAGGCGCAGCGATTGCTCAGCCCAGTCAATGATCTTCTGCCCCTTCAAACGGCACAGCGAATCGAGGACTTGGCGTTGGGCGATCGCGGCCATCACATCGTTGTCCTGATGCTGGACCGCGTTCTGCCAGGCACTGGACAGCCAGCGCTGCGCGGTGTTGGCGCGGCCTTGCAGGATCGAGATGTATCCGGAAAGCACGTCCCGTTCCGGACTGCTTTCCAAGCTCGAAAGCTGATGCGCGAAGGTTTGCGCCCGCGGCAGCTCGCCGGCGGCGACAATCGCATCCACTGCGTTGAGCAGCAGGGAGTCGCGGCGCATCGGTTCCGGGGACAAGTGCATGGCCCTGAAGTACGCGGTAGCGGCCGAAGACCACTCGCCCCGCTTGCCTTGGGACCGCGCGTAGTCTTGCAGTTCCATCGACAAGCTGCCATCGGGCAGGATGCTCGCATCGGCCCGATGGCCCAGCTTGGCCCCCTGGTCCTCGACGATGTCCGCGGCACAAGCATGCAACCGGATGCGGGTGCTCAGCGGGATCTGATGGTAGACAGCCATTTGGGTCAATGCGTTCTCGAACCCGAGCCGCACCTTCCCGCTATGGCCGTGGGTTTGCGCCAGCGAGGAGTCGAGAATCTGCTGGATCGGCAGCAGCGGATCATCCTCGCCCACCAGCTTGGCGATATTGTCGATCCGGGCCTGCGCGCCGAGCACCGCAGCCGCTTCCAGCAGCGCCCGCGCCCGCGGTTCCAACCCCTCCAATAGCTCGATGACGTGCAACGACAGGGCGCGAGGGGCAGGCGGCCAGCGGTCGAACTGCTCCCAGCTGTGCTCCGGATTCTCCTGGGCCAGCTCGATGACCACCTGCAGGTTGCCCTCGGTGTAGTCCACCAGCTGCTCGACGGCCATGGGCGGCAGGTCGATCCCCGTCCTGGCGCAGATGATCTCGCGCGCATGCGTTGGATCGGGCACTTGAAGCTGCAGGATCTGCAATTGGCTGTCGGCCAGGAATTCACGGGTTTCCGGTGAAAGCCTGGCCAGGTTCTGGTCGCGCATCACCAGCACGATGAGTACCGGTTCATTGCACAAGCGCCGCCATGCGTAGTGCAGCGCCTGGAAGCTGAGGTCATCGACCCATTGCGCATTTTCCAGCACCAGCACACGGGGTTGCGGCGCCTCCCTGCGCAGGTATTCCAGCAAGGCCTCGCCCAGCGCCCCGGCCGAGCCTGCGTGGCTGCGTTGCAGCAACGGGCCCAAGGCGGCTCCGGGCTGCGCGGTTTCCCAGCGCGAGGCGGTCACCAGCTGCACCGATTGGCTGGCCAACCGGGTTAGCAGCGCCTTGATGATGGTGCTCTTGCCGCTGCCGCGCGGACCCTTCAGCACGGCCAGGGTACTGCCAGTTTGCTGGGCTTCGCGGGAAAGGCCGATGAGCGCATCCTGGCCCTGCTGGGCACTGAGCATGGCGTTCACCAGCCTTCCTGCGTCGCCGCGTTGCGTTTCGATGTGCTGCTACTTCCCTGCTCCCGCGGCAGCCAGCTCTTCTTGCGCGCTGCGCTGCGCGGCCGAACGGGTCCTCGGGACGCAGGTGGTGACCAGCGTTCCAACGATAGCAACTGCGGCGAAGACATAGAATGCGGTTCCCGGGGAAACTCCCGCCGAAAGCAGCAGTCCGCCCAGCAGCGGGCCGAAGATCCCGCCCAGCCTGCCGAATCCGGCGCACCAGGCCACCCCGGCCCCGCGGGCGGCACTGTGGTAGTAGTTCGACACAAATCCGTAGATCAGCACCTGCGTGCCGATGGTTCCCACACCTGCCACTGCCACCAGGGACAGCAGCAAGCCCAGCGGGAGCTTGAGGGTCAGCAGCACCATTGCCAGCGCGGCCAGGAAGAAGGTCAGCGCCACGACCTGCTTGGGGCCGACGCGGTCGGCGGCCACCGAAGCCAGCAGCCCGCCGAAGACCGCGGCGAGGTTCAGCACCAGCAAGAAGAGCAGCGAATGGGACTTGCCGTAGCCTGCCTGCTGCATGATTTCCGGCATCCAGGTGTTCAGCCCATAGGTCAGCAGCAGTCCGGCGAAGCTCATCATGCCCAGCAGTGCGGTAGGCAGCGCGTAGCGCCTGGTGGCCAGCGCGGCGAAGCCGACACGTTCGGCCTTCAGCTGCCCGGCATCGGCGTCGCTGGGAAGTTCCAGCAGCATTCCGGTGCGCGCAGCCACCTCACGGGCTTCGGCCACGCGGCCGCGGGAGAGCAGCCACTGCGGGGATTCGGGCAGCTTGAACCAGGCCATCGGCAGCAGGAACAGCAGCGGCAGCGCGCCGATGAGGAACAGCCCGCGCCAGCCGATCACGTCGCTGAGCACCATGGCCAGTAGCGAGGCGAGCACGCCTCCGGCCGGCACGCCCGAGTAGACGATCGCGTTGTAGTAGTTGCGGCGGTTCTTCGGGGCGAACTCGGCCACCACCGCGCCAGCGGTGGCCACGATCGCGCCCACGCCCATGCCGGTGAGGAAGCGCAGGATGCCGAACCACAGGGTGTCGGGGGCCAGCGCGGTCAGGCCCATGCCGACGGAGAACCAGATGATGCCGGTGATCATCGCCTTGCGCCGGCCGATGTAGTCGCCGATCGCGCCGGTGGACAGCGCACCGACCATCACGCCGAGCAGCGCGTAGCTGCCCAGCAATCCGGCGGCGGCTTCATCGAGCTGGCCGAGCTGGCTGGGGTCCGCCAGCAGTGTGGAGACGATGGTTCCGAAAACCACCAGGTCGTAGCCGTCGAAGATCAGGGCGATGGCGGCGATCACCACCACCCAGCGCACGGCGCCATTGGCGGCGTTGCTGGATGTCATTGGGCTGGTATTCACGTGTTTTTCCGTTCGTTTGCGGTGACCGGGGAACCTCGTTGTTCCCCGGAAAATACGTGCCCGGCGCTGGAAGCACGGCCGGGATGGTGCTGGATGGAACAAACGGCCCGTGATCACGAGCCGTTTGTTCCATGGTGGTGCGTTTGCGGTGCCGGGACTGCCGCTAGCCGAGGTCTCCTCCGGCCACCGCGAGGGTGGAACCGGTGATGTAGGAGGCCTCATCCGAGGCCAGGAACACGATGGGCGCCGACTGCTCGTCCAAGGTGCCGTAGCGCTTGAGCAAGGTGGAGTCCACGGTCTGGTCCACGATGGCCTGGTACCAGGCTTTTTCCTGCTCGCCGGTGGGCGCCGGCCCGCGCTTGACTACCCGCTCAGGGGCTTCGGTGCCGCCCGGCGCGGTGGCGACCACGCGGATGCCCAACTCGGCGCCCTCCATGGCCAGCGCCGAGGTGATGGCCTTGACCCCGCCCTTGGCCGCCGCGTACGGGACGCGGTTCATGCCGCGGGTGGCGACCGAGGAGACGTTCACGATGGTTCCGGATCGGGCCTGGACCATTTCCTCGAAGACCGCACGGCACATCCACAAGGTCGGGAACAGCGATCGCCGGATTTCCTTTTCGATCTCCTCGGGCGCGTAGTGCTCGTAGGGCTTGGCCCAAATGGTTCCTCCCACGTTGTTGACCAGCACGTCGATGCGTCCGAACTGGTCCTTCGCGGCGGTGACCGCAGCCAGCGCGCCCTCGTAGGTTTCCAGGTCGGCGGTCACGCTCAGCGCGGTGGCGCCGTCGGCGCGCAGGGCCCCGGCCACCTCGTGGATCAGCGCCGCGCGGTCCACGAGCACCATTTCCCCGCCCTCGGCGGCGATGCGCCGGGCCACGGACCAGCCGATGCCCTGGGCGGCGCCGGTGACCATGACGACCTTGCCGGCAAAGCGGCCCGGATGGAAGGACTCGGGCAGCCCGGCGCTCACTGGGCCGCTGCCTTGGAAGCGGCGGCCATGGTGGCCTTGGCGTGCTGGTTGTGCGCGGTGATCGCTGCGCGGGCAGCGGCGATGTCCTGCTTCTCGAAAGCGGCGACGATGCCCAGGTGGTCGGCGTCCACGGCCCCGTCGATCCAGTGCTCCTGGCGCAGCACGGCGGCCATCAGCGCCGGCACGTCCAGGCGGCGGTAGGCCTGCAGCAGGTGCTCGTTGCCCACGGCCTTGAACAGGAATTCGTGGAAGGCGTCATTGGTGACGGTGAATTCCTCGGCGTTGATGAACTTCTCGCCGTCCAGGGTCTTGCCGGCCAGTTCGGCCAGGACCTTGAATTCGCCCAGCTGGCCCTCGGCCAGCTTGCCCATGGTCAGCTCGACGACGGCCAGTTCCAAGGCCATGCGCGCATCGAACTGGGCCTCGAAGCTGGCGTGCTCCTCGCCGATTTCGTAGCCCTGGTCGGCGGCGGCTTGCGCGGCGGGCGCCTCGGCAGCCGGGGCGGCAGGCTCGGCGTCCGGAACGACGGCCAGCGCGAACTTCTCGTAGTAGAAATTCTGCGGCTTGAGGCCTTCGGCTTCCAGGTGGCGGCGCACGCCCTCCACCATCGGAGGCGGGCCGCAAAGGTAGATATCCACGTCGCCCTCGGCCAGGTGCTGCGGCTCGAAGTGGTTGGTGACGTAGCCCTTCTTCTGTGAAGCGCTGTCCGGGTCACCCACCACGGTGTCGAAGCTGAAGCCCGCGATGCGCTGGGTGTAGTCCTGCAGCACATCGAGTTCGACCAGGTCGATGTCGGTGTTCACGCCGTAGATCAGGTGCACCGGGTGCGGGTTGTCCATGCCGGCCAGCTTCTCCAGGATGGCCAGCAGCGGGGCCAGGCCGGTGCCGCCGGCGAGCAGCAGCGATTGGCGCTTGGGTTCGCGCAGGAAGAAGCTGCCCATCGGGCCGGTGAAGGTGATGCGGTCGCCCACCTGCGCGGTATCGCGCATGTAGGTGGACATCAGACCGCCGTCGGTGATGCGGATCAGGAAGGAGACGATGTCCACTTCCGGGCCCGAGCTGAAGGAGTAGGAACGGGTTTGCCCACCGGAGCCGGGGACCTCGATGTTCACGTACTGGCCCGGCAGGAAGGAGAGGTCTTCGCGCTTGTCCACCTCGAGGCTGAAGGCGTAGGTGGTTTCGGAGATGCGGCGGATCTCGCTCAGCGTGGACTCGAAGGAGGTGGCCGAGGTCTTGGCGACATCCGAGGTGGTCGGGATCTGCAGCACGAGGTCGGATTCGGGGACCATCTGGCAGGGCAAGCAGTATCCGGCCTCTGCCTCGTCGTCGGTCAAGGCTTCTTCGATGTAGTCGCCGCCGTCGTACTTGCCCGACTCGCAGAAGGCCTTGCAGGTGCCGCAGGCGCCGTCGCGGCAGTCCAGCGGGATGTTGATGCGGGCTTTGTAGGAGGCATCGGCGACGGTTTCGTTCGCGCCGACCTTGATGAAGCGGGTGATTCCGTCTTCAAAGGCGAGGGCTACCTGGTGGGACATGGCATGCTCATTTCACAGGATTCGGGGATGGGCGATTCGGCGGGGCCTGCACTGGCCCCGCCGCCCAATGGGTGTCGCTTAAATGTGGTAGATGTCCACGACGTGGTGGATGTAGTCGTTCTTCAGGACGACCTTCTTCGCGGTGATCACCGGCGCGGTGCCGGAGTAGTCGATCGTGTAGAACGAGGTGCCGAAGTAGGTGTCCACGTTCTGGTAGCGGTAGTACAGGGTGAACCAGTTGAAGCGGATGTCCACCTTGTCGCCGTCCACGGCAACGATCTCCACGTTGGTGATGTTGTGCCCGGTGCGCGGCTCGGGCAGCGAGGTGGCCGAGGAGCGGTCGGTCTTGATGCGGAAGACGCGGTCTTCCAGGCCGCCGCGGTTGGCGTAGTAGATCAGCGAGATCTCGCGCTGCGGGTCTTCGGTCAGCTGCTCGTCATCGGCCCAGGCCGGCATCCAGAAGGTGGCTTCCGGGTGGTAGCAGTCCAGCCAGCGGTCGAAGTCCCGGTCATCGAGGAAGCGGGCTTCCTGGTAGAGGAACTGCGCGATATCCGCGGTGGTGACTGCGCCGTTGGAAGTCGGCGCCTCGGTCAGTGCGATGGTGCTCATCTGTCTTGTCCCTTCGGCCTTAGTTCTGTGCTTCGCGTTCGTTATCCACGGCTTGGCGCATGGTCTGCAGCCAGTAGCCGTGCTGGATCGGGTACAGGCCCTCGTCCTCGGTGCGCGCTCCGGAGGAGATGGGCTTGAGGCCCACCTTGTCCGCGTTCTCATCCGGGCCGGTGATCTGGTGGACCTGGCCGCGCGAGAGGTCATTCCACTGCGCCGAGGTGGCCAGGTAGGTCTTCTGGCAGGAGCGGAATTCTTCCAGGTCATCCGGGGTGGCCATGCCCGAGGCGTTGAAGAAGTCCTCGTACTGGCGGATGCGGGCCGCGCGCGCGGTGTCCGATTCGCCCACCGGGGCGAAGCAGTAGATGGTCACCTCGGTCTTGTCCACGGAGATCGGCCGGAAGACGCGGATCTGCGAGCCGAACTGGTCCATCAGGTACACGTTCGGGTACAGGCACAGGTTGCGCGAAATGCCGATCATCCAGTCGGCCTTGGCTTCGCCGAACTTGGCGACCAGCTCGTCGCGCTTCTCGGCCAGCGGGCGGTTGGCCGGGTCCAGCCATTCGGTCCACAGCAGCAGGTGGCCGTGCTCGAAGGAGTAGTAGCCGCCCTTCTGCTTGTCCCAGCCGCCGGCGTCCATGGTCTTGGTGTCGTTGGAGGATTCGCCGTTGGCGCGGCGGGCCTGGGTGGCGGCGTAGTTCCAGTGGGTGGCCGAGACGTGGTAGCCGTCGGCGCCGTTCTCCGCCTGCAGCTTCCAGTTGCCGTCATAGGTGTAGGTCGAGGCGCCGCGCAGCACTTCCAGGCCTTCTTCGGACTGGTCAACCATCATGTCGATGATCTTCGTGGCCTCGCCCAGGTGCTCTTCCAGCGGCAGGACATCGGCGTTCAGCGAGCCGAAGAGGAAACCGCGGTAGTTCTCGAAACGGGCGACCTTGGTCAAATCGTGGGAGCCGTCCTTGTTGAACTGCTCCGGGTAGCCAGCTCCCCGCGAATCCTTGACCTTGAGCAGCTTGCCGGAGTTGTTGAAGGTCCAGCCGTGGAACGGGCAGGTGAAGGTGGTGCGGTTATCGGTCTTGCGCCGGCAGAGCATGGCTCCGCGGTGGCTGCAGGCGTTGATCAGCGCATTGAGTTCGCCCTGCTTGTTGCGCGAGATGATGATGGGCTGGCGGCCGATGTTGGTGGTGTAGTAGTCGCCGATGTTCGGGATCTGGGACTCGTGGGCCAGGTACACCCAGTTGCCTTCCCAGATGTGCTTCATTTCCATCTCGAAAATCTCTTCGTCGGTGAAGATATTTCGGTTGGCGCGGAACTCTCCGGTTTCCGGGCTGTCAACCAGCGCGTTATCCAGCAGGCTGGATACCTCGTTCAGGGTCTCGGTCATGGCGTGGTGTGCTCCGTCCATTCAATGCTCGTTTAAAGGGGAAACCGCTGCAGCCGGTTTGCATGGATTCAACCTTGGCAGAAAGTGCGGGCGGTCACACTAGGGTTATGCCTAGGCTTGGGCTAGGCATCTGACCACTATGTTTTCGATCGTCTGAATTCACACCTGTTGCCTATCAATGCATCGGCGTATTCTTTTGCTACGACCACCAGCCACTTTTTCGAAGCAGGCTTGCCCATGCGCGATGAAGGACCCCCTGATCTCCCGCCGGCCCACGGCCAGAACCCCGAAGTTCCGCCGCAGGGCCAGCGCTCTTTCATGCACATCCTGGTCAACACCGCCGTCGCGAACCTCACCACCAGCTACCTGTGGTTCGCGCTGACCTTCTGGGTGTACCTGGAGACCGAGAACGTCATGGCCACCGGCATCATCGGCGGCGCATTCATGCTGCTGATCTCCGTGTTCTCCATGGTTTTCGGGACGATCGTGGACAACCACCGCAAGAAATCGGTCTTCGTCTTCTCCGCGATGATCACCGCTGTGGCCTTTTCCCTGGCTGGGCTGATCTACCTCTGGCTGCCCACGAAGGACATCCTGGATATCGGCGGATGGCAGTTCTGGATCTTCTGCCTGGTCATCCTGTTCGGCGCGATCGTGGAGCAGATGCGAGGCATCGCGCTGTCCACGACGGTCACCTTGCTGATCCCGGTCGAGCGCCATGCCAACGCCAACGGGCTGGTGGGCACGGTGCAGGGCATCGCCTTCATCATCACCAGCGTGTTCTCCGGGCTGTCCATCGGACTGCTGGGGATGGGATGGACGCTGGCCATTGCCATCGTGATGGTCGTGGTCACGATGCTGCACCTTTTGGGCATCTCCATCCCGGAGGAGGAACCGGAAAAGGAGGAGGGGCGGACCAAGACCAGCGACCTGCGCCTGGGCTTCACTACAGTGATGGCCATCCCTGGCCTATTCGCGCTGATCATCTTCTCGATGTTCAACAACTTCATCGGCGGCACCTACATGGCGCTGATGGATCCCTACGGGCTGACCATCATGCCGGTCGAAGCCTGGGGCATCACCTTCGGGCTGGCATCCACCGGCTTCATCATCGGCGGCTTGGCCATCGCCAAGTTCGGCCTGGGGGCCAACCCGATCCGCACCATGCTCCTGCTGGTTGCCGTCATGGGATTCCTCGGCGCGATCTTCACCATCCGCGAATGGACGTGGCTCTATGTGCTGGGCATCTGGCTCTACATGATGCTGATCCCGGCGGTGGAAGCCTCGGAGCAAACGGTGATCCAGAAGGTGGTCACCTTCCGCCGCCAGGGCCGGGTGTTCGGCTTCGCCCAGATGATGGAAGCCGCCGCGGCGCCGATTACCGCTTTCCTGATCGCGCCGATTGCCCAGTACCTGGTCATCCCCTTCATGCGCTCGCCAGCGGGCGACGACCGATTCGGCTGGCTGGTGGGGCAAGGCCAGGCGCGCGGCATCGCCTTGATATTCCTGGCCGGCGGGCTGATCATGATTGTGGTGGCGCTGCTGGCCATGGGCACCAGCCAGTACCGCAAGCTGTCGACAATTTTCCAGGCCGAATCACCTGGAGCACCCGAGGAGGCATCACTTGCCAACAAGTCAGAAGACCCTTCCAACTGAGGCCAGCGTGGAGGAATTCATTGAGGCGGCAACCCCGGCCAAGCGCCGGGTTGACGGCCACGAACTGGACCGCATCTTCCGCGAAGCCACCGGCGAGCAGCCGGTGATGTGGGGACCGAGCATGGTGGGCTACGGAAGCTACACCTACATCTCCCCTGCCAATGCGCGCACCACGGGCATCTGGCCCAAGACCGGTTTCTCGCCGCGCAAGGCCCAGCTCTCGCTCTACGGGCTGAAGGACCTTCCCGAGGGCGCCCAGCTCTTGCCGCAGCTGGGCAAATACACCGAGGGAGCCGGTTGCGTGTACGTGAAGAAGCTGGAGGACATCGACCTGGAGGTGCTGCGGAAACTGATCTCCATCGCTGCCTCGCGGCAGGACGACCAAGCTCGATAGTCTCCAGGGGCTTCGCCCCGCCGCCTAGTTCGCCACGGCGGCCAGCCGGGCTTTCCTGAAACGCCTGAAAATTGCCCGCCCGCCTGCAACTGCTCCCAGCGCAATTGCCACCGCACCCGAGAATAGCGAGACGGCCATGGGAAGCTGCGGGCTGGCGGAATCCGGGAAAGCGTCAAAGAGCAGTAGCGTCCAGAAAAGGCCGGGAACCACCCCGGCGGCCAGGGCGCTGAAGCTGAACACCAGAGCGTGCAGCCAGTGCTCGGTTGCGCTTCCCAGCCATGCCATCACGCCGGCAACTGCCAGCCATGGAAGCAGCGGGAACGCCAAGGGCACCCACAGGTCGGGTTCGGACCACCATGGGGCATCCGCGATCAGCGGATCCACGATCAGCAGCAGCACCGCAAAGAGGATCCCGCTGGCTGCAGCCAGCCAGCTCATTGGCCAACTGATTTTCTTGCCCATTAGCGATTGCCTGCTTGCTACTAGCGAATATCTTCCTAGGTTGGATGATACCCGCAGACTGGTGCCTCTGCGGGTATCATCCCCTGCCTTATTCGGCTTCTTCGAAGAAGGCCTCGACCTCTGAGATGCCGGCGGAGATGACCGGAACCAAGCGCTCGTCGATGCTGTAGTGCTCGCCGTCCTTCGAAATCAGACCGTAGCCAACCAAGGAATCCATGGCGGTGCGGGCTTCTGGAAGCACGGCATCGTAGATCTTCGGACCGCAGTTGCGGCGCAGGCCCTCCAAGTCCCCTTCGCGGCCGGTGGATGCGGTGACCAGCAGGTTGCGCAGCACCAGGTAATGGGCTTCATCCCGCAAGGTGACATCGAAGGTCGGGTTCAGGTGCGCCTGGACGCAGCCGACAGCCATCTCGAAGAGCAGCTGCGCACTGCCCGCTTCCTCGCCGGCAACCAGTAATTCGTAGGCGTCCGGATCCGTGCGCAACACCGATCCTTCCGACTCCACGACGGACATCCGGCCGGCGCTCCAGATGTAGTTGAAGGCTAGTGGCGCCGGGCCTTCCGGGTCGAAGGTTTCGGCGTCCAGGCCAACGGCAGTCAATACCTTGGCGCGCGGCGCTTCGGCTGCTGCACTGAAGTCCTCCATGTCCACGCCTTCGGCCACCGCCTGGGCATAGGCCTTGACCTGGCTGAACAACCTGGTTTCGCGCAGCAATCCGCATAGCTCCGCGTCGCCCTCGGCAAAACCATTGAGCGTATCTTCCAGCATCTCGCGCAGGGCTTCGAGGTTCTCCGCAGGACCCTGCCAGAGCATGCGCTGCTCGACGAAGCTGAAGTATTCCAGCCATGTGGTGAAGATCGGCTCCGGAGCCAAGGATTCCGGCAGGTCGCCCAGGTGCTCAGCCAAGGTCTCGCCGAAGACATCGATGTCCAGGTCGAACAGGTTCGAGCTGCGGGCGTTCTCGGCGTACTGGCCTGCGATCTGCCCGATGACGTCCAGCTGCATGCCCGCTGCCTGCGCCGCCTGCTCAGGCGAGAAGGCAGGAACCTGCTGCGCTACCCAAGTTGTGTAGTCATGGCGAAGCGCATTGATCTGCTGTTCAGCCTGGATCAGGAACACGCTGCGACCGCGTGCTGCCGCCTTGGCAGGATTTCCTGCGCCCGAGTTCTTCTTGCCTTGACGCTTTTTACTGGCCATGAGCCGTCCTTTGGTTCCGAAATTGGTCTCTGGTTAAAGCCTACGGTGCCCGCCCGAAGCCGGGCGAATAGCGCGATGCGGCTCACCTGCGTGGAAGCGTGCCCGGGTGACCCCGCCGGACCGTGGACCTTTGGTGTTCAAGGTGCTCACTTGCTGTTTTCTTGTCCACTTTCATTGACCAATGGCGCTGAATCCGACAAGATGAACAGCAAAGACAGACGTAGCCTGCGACACAATGCTTTCAGCTCTGCAGAAAATCTGCGCCGTGGCCTATTAATGAACTTGGATTTCCTAGTAGTTTCGGCGGGGGCCGCTTCAGTGGTCCGCGAAGCCCCGGATCATTGGTGATTTCCAGCCATCGGATGTCCTGGCAGATGCTACTGCGATAAGAGGGAGAAAATAATGAAGATCGCGGTTTTGATCAAAGAAGTCCCAGATACCGGAGAGGACCGCCTGCTGGATCTGGAGACCGGCCTGGCCGACCGTGCCGCTTCAGAAGTGGTGCTCGATGAAATCGGCGAGCGGACCTTGGAAGTTGCGCTGAAGCATGCTGATGCGAACCCTGGAACTGAAATCACCGTGCTGACCATGGGCCCGGATTCAGCTCAGGCCACCCTGCGCAAGGGCTTGGCCATGGGCGCTGCCAGCGCCGTGCATATCAGCGACGAGGAGCTTCTCGGCGCCGATCTGGTCCTCACCGCGCAGGTCCTGGCGGCGGCTTTGCGCCGAGGCAGCTACGATCTGGTCCTCACCGGCAACATGTCCACCGACGGCTCCGCGGGCATGCTCCCGGTCATGCTGGCCGAGCTGCTTGATCTTCCGGCGGCGACCTCGTTGTCCTCGGTAGAAATTGCCGACGGCGCGATCAGCGGATTGCGCGAGCTGGATGGCGCTGCCGCCCAGATCAGCGCTCCATTGCCAGCGGTCGCTTCGATCACCGAGGCATTGCCAGATGCCCGCTTCCCGAATTTCAAGGGCATCATGGCCGCGAAGAAGAAACCGGTCGAGTCCCTGTCCCTGGCCGATTTGGGCGTCGAGTCCCTGCCTGCGGATACTGCGCGTTCCATCATGGTTTCGGTGGCCCAGCGCCCGCCCCGCACCGCCGGAACTGTCATTGCCGATGACGGCGATGCCGGTAACGCAGTGGCCGAATTCCTCGTCAAGAACAACCTGGTGTGAGCGGAAAGAAAACCATGACTTCCTTTGCTTCTGATTCAATTCTTGTTTTCCTCGAGACCACGGCCACTGGAACGCTGGCCAAGAACCACGCGGAACTGCTCGGCGCCGCCTCTGCCGTGGGCACCCCGGTAGCGCTTGTCGCCGCTCCGGCCGGATCCCTTGATTCACTGGCGGCGCAAGCCAGCGAGTCTGGCGCCGCGCAGGTACTCACCGCCGCCGTCGACTCTCCAGTGCTGACCGCGCCGATGGCTGACGCGCTGCAGCAGGCCTTCGGGCAAATCCAGCCACAAGCCGTGCTGCTGGGGCATACCCTGGCTTCGCGCGAGGTGGCCGCACGCTTCGCGGTGCGCCACCGCTTGGCGCTGAGCGTCGATGCGCTCGGTGTTTCGCGTGATGACCAGGGAATCATCGCAGCCCACTCGATCTACGGCGGCGCGTATTCGACCCACAGCGCCCCGACCTTCGGCGCGCCGGTGATCACCGTGCGCGTGGGCAGCATCGAAGAGCGTGCCCAGGCCCAACCGGCGAGCGCGATCCCGCTGGAAGTAGCCGCCAGCGGCAAGCCGGAGGTCGAGGTCAAGGAACTGAGAACGGCCGAAACGGCATCCACCCGTCCCGAGCTGCGTTCCGCGGCACGCGTGGTCTCCGGTGGCCGCGGGTTGGGCAGCGCGGAGCAGTTCGACCTGGTGCACCAGCTGGCCGATGCCTTGGGCGCTGCCGTGGGCGCGTCGCGTGCGGCGGTGGATGCCGGATACGTCGAGCATGCCGCCCAGGTGGGCCAGACCGGCGTGGCAGTTTCTCCCCAGCTGTACGTGGCACTGGGCATTTCCGGAGCCATCCAGCACAAGGCGGGCATGCAGACCGCCAAGACCATCGTCGCCATCAACAAGGATGCCGATGCGCCAATCTTCGAGATCGCCGACTTCGGCGTGGTGGGGGATGTCTTCAAGGTCGTGCCCCAGCTGATTTCCGCCTTGGAAGCACGCAAGGCCTGATCGCCATGAACGCACCAAATCAATCCATCCGCCAGGGGCTGCCGCGCGTCGCCGGCGGCGATCCCTGGCCGCCAGCCGAGCTGCTCGCTCCCGCTGCAGGCGCCGCGGTCCCGGCAGGGCCTAGCGCGGTCGAGGATGCTGCAGAACCGGTTCTCGACCAGCCCGTTGGCCCGTCGGTTCCTGCGGAACCAACGCCTGCCCAAGCACCTGCTAGTTCCGCAGCCAGCGCACCGGCCCCGGAACCTGTTGCAGATCAGGGCGCGGTTGCCGGACTACTTCGCCAGGGCCTGCCACGGGTTGCCGGCGGCGGGCCGTGGCCGCCTGCGGGAACGCCAGTCGCCGCGAACGCTCCAGCCGCATCGCAGAACGCTTCCGCTGCACCAGCATCCAAGCCGGTTGCCGAGCTAGTTGCCGAGCTAGTTGCCGAACCGGCTGTGGCACCAGTAACTGAATCAGCGCCGGCATCCCCCGAACCAGTTGCCACCGCGGGTACCGCCCCGGCCGCAGCGGTTTCCAGTGCCGGGGCACCAGCAGTTCGCCGTGGCCTGCCGCGCACCGCCGGCGCAGAACCGTGGCCCCCAAGTTCATTCGTGGCCGCTCCCGTTGTTGCCGCGGCTGCAGCGGCCCCAGCGGCTCCAACGGCTCCAGCGCCTGCGCTCCCGCCGGCACCGGTTGCGGAAGCTGCCCAAGCCCAGGCCGCACCGGCCATCCCGCCGAGGGCAGAGCCAGCACCCGCGGATCCGGTGGGCCAGGCATCCGGCGCCGCGCTGGTCTCGGAGCCTGCGGCCGCCGAGGTGCAGGCTGCTCCTGCCCGTACCCGCATGGGTGCGCAGGAACCTGCCGCGCCAGCAGCCGCGGCAAGTAACGCGTCGACCGCCGGGCGCGCGAGCAAGCCGGCACCCCAGGCAGCGGCGAAGAGCAAGAAAGAAGCGGCCAAGCATGGCCCGCTGACGACCAAGCAGTGGGTGCTGGCTGGAATCCTTGGCGCATTCTGCGCCTTGGGCATCGCCACTGCCGTGGTGCTCGTTGCCCGCGGCATTGCCGGCATCGATGCCGTGGAGTCATTCATGGAACGCTACCCGGGTGAGTACCACCTGCCGGACTCGGCACCTCTCGGGTTCCCTGGCTGGCTGGCATGGAACCACTTCTTCAACTTCTTCCTGATGGTCCTGATCATCCGTTCTGGCATGCTGGTCAGGCACCAGAAGAAGCCGCCTGCCTATTGGTCGTCGAAGCGCAGCCCGAAGGTGAGCATCAACCTCTGGCTGCATCAGGGTCTTGACCTGCTGTGGATCATCAATGGCCTGGTGTTCCTCGTGCTGCTGTTCGCCACAGGCCACTGGATGCGCATCGTCCCGACGTCGTGGGAGGTCTTCCCCAACGCGATTTCGGCGGCCTTGCAGTACCTGACGCTGGATTGGCCCACCGAAAACGGCTGGGTGAATTACAACTCGCTGCAGCAGCTGGCCTACTTCACCACCGTGTTCATCGCGGCCCCGGTCGCGGCGATCACCGGCTTCCGGCTCAGCGCCTTCTGGCCGAAGAACATGCCAGCACTGACCGCGAAGTACCCGATCGAGGTTGCCCGCGCGCTGCACTTCCCAACCATGCTGTACTTCGCTGTGTTCATCCTCGTGCACGTGATCCTGGTGTTCTCCACCGGGGCGCTGCGCAACCTGAACCACATGTACGCGGCCCAGGGTTCCACGGATCCAGCCGCGTACGCGGATAACTGGACCGGACTGCTCTTCTTCGCGCTCTCGCTGCTCGTAATCGCCGGCGCCTGGCTGGCCTGCCGGCCAATGATCCTCGCATCCATTGCCCGGCTCTTCGGCAAGGTCAGTGCAAGGTAGGAGCAGCGATTCTTGCCTCTGGCGCAAAACTGATCGCGCATGGGGTCGATCGTCAGTAGGGTCGATAACAACGGCCTTACTGACGAATGGGGAACAACGAAAATGAGCCACCACCACGAACACCACACCAAAGAACATGATGATGTCGCCTTCTGGGAGAACCACTACGGCCAGTCCGAGCGGGTCTGGTCAGGCAAGGTCAACCAGGTCATCGAGAACCTTGTCGCCCCGCTGGCCCCCGGCACGTCGCTGGATATCGGCTGCGGGGAGGGAGGCGATGCGCTGTGGCTGGCCACCCATGGCTGGAAGGCTACCGGGGTCGACATCTCGCCCACCGCGGTGAAGCGCGCGCAGGAAGAAGCGGCCAAGCACGGTCTGGACGCGGGGCAGACCCGCTTCATCGCCTCGGATCTGGCTGCGTGGAATACCGGGGAAACCTTCGACCTGGTGACCTTGAGCTTCTTCCAGGCACCC
The DNA here is from genome assembly GCF_044753145.1 of Glutamicibacter sp. NPDC088483. Taxonomy (NCBI): domain Bacteria; kingdom Bacillati; phylum Actinomycetota; class Actinomycetes; order Micrococcales; family Micrococcaceae; genus Glutamicibacter; species Glutamicibacter sp. NPDC088483. Next base: position 234,477 of record NZ_JBIVMP010000004.1, on the reverse strand, counting down.
TTTGAATTCCCTCGCGCCAGCTTCCTGCGCAAGGCAGCGACCCTGGTCGCACCCGGCGGCCACCTGCTGGCCCTGTCCCATGCATCGATGCCGTCCTTCGCCAGCAAGCCCGATCACCAGATGCCCGTGTTCCCCAGCCCCGAAGAGGAACTGGAAGCTTTGGCTCTGGATCCGGCGCAGTGGGAGGTGCTGTGCGCCGAGGTCCGCGAACGCACCATCATCGGTCCCGATGGCAATCCGGCGACCCTGGAGGATGCCGTGGTATTCGTGCAGCGCAAGGTGTAAAAAGTTCGACCCTCCAGCCCCATCGGGCTGGAGGGTCAACGACGGCCTAGATATCCCACACGGATCTAGGCCAGCTTCAGGGCCTGCGACGGGGCGTAGGCGCCTAGCGGCACCGAGTCGCGCACCACGTCGCGCAGGTTCAATGCATCACCACCTGCAGGCATAGCCGCCTGCAACTGCACGAGCACGTTGCCCAGGGCGGTGCATTCCACGGGTCCGGAAATGACCGGCACGCGCGCATGGTCTGCAGTGCGCTGGCACAGCAGCTGGCCTTGCGAGCCGCCCCCGACAATATGGATGTTCTCCAGCTCAAATCCACCCAACCGCGCGGCTTCTGCAGCTTGGCGGGCGAAACTCTGAGCCAGCGACTCGACGACCACCCTGATCACTTCGGCAGGTGAGCACGGGCGCTGTCCGCCGGCGGCTTCCACCGCATCGCAGATGCGCTGGGCCATCTGGCCAGGAGCCAGGAACCGCTCGCTTTGAGGATCGATCAGCATCTGGGGAACAGGCAATTCCGCGGCCTCGGCAAGGAGCTGCTCCAAGCTGGTTTCTTCCCTTCCGGCGGCTTCCGCGTCGTCGTTCCATTGGCGGATCGACTCGCTGAGCAGAAAGGTTCCGGCGACGTTCTTCAGGAACCGGACACTGGAATCCAGCCCCAGCTCGTTGGTGAATCCCGCTTGATGCGCTTGCTCGGTGAGTACCGGGCGGTCCAGCTCCACACCAACCAATCCCCACGTTCCGCAAGAGATATAGGCGGATTGCCCGCTGGAGAGCGGGGTCGCGACCACTGCGCTGGCCGTGTCATGGGAAGCGACCGCTACTACCTGGACTTCGTGGCTGGCTCCGAATTCCGCAGCCAGCTCGGGCAGCAGTGCGCCCACCGGCTGGCCAGGGTGCACTAGCTGCGCGAGCTTTCCCGAAAGCCCCAGTTCAGCAACCAGATCCTCGTCCCATGTACCGGTGCTGTGGTTCAGCAACCCGGTAGTGGAAGCGTTCGTCCACTCGCTGCGCCGCTGCCCTGTGAGCATCCAGTTGAAATAGTCGGGAACCAGCAGCAGCTCCTCGGCGTCCGCCAACCGGTTTTCCAACTTCTCGGCTTGCAGCTGGTACACGGTGTTGAACGGAAGGAATTGCAGCCCATTGCGTGCAAACAACTGGCGCCGGCTGAATTTCTGTTCCAGCGCAGCAACCGCGCGCTCATTGCGCGGATCCCGGTAATGCCGCACTTCTCCCAGGCGCTTGCCGTCCTTGAGCAACGCATAGTCCACCGCCCAGGAGTCCACCCCGATGCTGGCGATATCCCCGCGTTGCGCGAAAGCCAGCGAGAGGCCGTGGCGAATTTGCGCCCAGAGCTCATCGATATCCCAGGCCAGCGCTTCTTGCCGCGCCCCTGGTTCCAGGCTCGACAGCGGAACCGGTCCGTTGGCGAAACGGTGGACGGCAGTGAGCTGGAGCTTCCCGTCCACCATCTGGCCGATCATGACACGTCCGCTGGTGGCGCCGAGGTCGATAGCTGCGACCGGCGCGCTCTCTGCTTGCTTGCTCATCGCAGGAAGGCTGCCGCCACTCCGGAATCCACCGGAATGTGCAATCCGGTGGTCCGGGTCAGTTCCGGCCCGGTCAGCACGAACACGGCATCGGCAATGTTCTCCGGGATGACCTCGCGCTTCAGGATCGTGCGGTTTGCGTAGAACTGCCCCAGGTCCTCCTCTGCCACGCCATAGGTCGCCGCACGCTGGGCACCCCAGCCGGAGGCGAAGATCCCGGAGCCGCGCACTACGCCATCGGGGTTGATGCCGTTAACGCGCACGCCATGCTCGCCCAATTCCACGGCCAGCAAGCGCACCTGATGCGCCTGGTCGGCCTTCGTGGCCGAGTAGGCAATATTGTTCGGACCTGCGAAGACCGAGTTCTTGGAGGAAATATAGATGATATCGCCGCCGAGCTTCTGCTCGATCAGCACCTTGGCCGCGGCCTTGGAAACCAGGAACGATCCCTTGGCCATCACATCATGCTGCAGGTCCCAGTCGGCCTCGGTGGTTTCCAGCAAGGGCTTCGAAAGCGAGAGGCCCGCGTTGTTCACCACCAGGTCCAATCCGCCAAATGCCAGCACCGCCTCATCGATAGCACGTTGCACGGCGTGCGCATCGGCCACGTTGGCGGCGACGCCAACGGCCACATCTGCGGTGCCCAGCTCCGCCGCGGCGGCCTGCGCCTTGTCCAGATCCAGGTCTGCGATGACCACGCAGGCTCCCTCGGCTGCCAGCCGCTGAGCCACGGCCTTGCCGATGCCCGACGCGGCACCGGTGACCAGGGCGATGCGCCCGGCATGGGATTTGGGCTTGGGCATGCGCTGCAGCTTGGCTTCCTCCAGCGCCCAGTATTCAATGCGGAACTTCTCGGCATCGGAAATCGGCGTATAGCTGGAGACCGCTTCGGCGCCGCGCATGACGTTGATGGCATTCAGGTAGAACTCGCCAGCGACCCGTGCAGTCTGCTTATTCGCCCCATAGGAGAACATGCCGACGCCCGGGACCAGCACGATCAGCGGGTCGGCCCCGCGCATCGCCGGGGAGTCCAGGTCCTTGTGGGCCTCGTAGTAGGCCTGGTAGTCAGCACGGTACTGCGCATGCAGTTCTTCCAGGCGAGCGATCTGCTCCGATACGCCTGCGGTAGCGGGAAGATCCAGCACCATCGGCTTGATCTTGGTGCGCAGGAAGTGGTCCGGGCAGCTGGTGCCCAGGGCCGCCAGCTGCGCCAGCTTCTGGCGCGAGAGGAAATCCAGGACTCGCTGGTCATCGCTGAAGTGCCCCACCATGGGCTTGTCGGTGCTGGCCAGGCCGCGGATGCTCGGGGCCAATGCGGCGGCGCGGGTCCGGCGTCCCTCCTCGTCCAGCGGCTCGAATCCTGGAACCACAGGACCGAAGGGCTCCGGTGCACCGTGCTCGTCAAGGTAGGCAGCGGCGGTGTCGATGATCCACAGCGAGTTGGCCTCGGATTCCTGGGAGGTATCGCCCCAGGCGGTGATGCCATGGCCGCCGAGGATGCAGCCCACGGCCTGCGGATTGGCGTCCTTGATCGCGGCAATATCCAGTCCCAGCTGGAAGCCGGGGCGGCGCCAGTCCACCCAAGCCACCTTGTCGCCGAAGATCCTTGCGGTCAGCTCCCGGCCGTCCTTGGCAGTGGCAATGGCAATGCCGGAGTCCGGGTGCAAGTGGTCGACGTGGTTTGCGTTGACCAGCCCATGCATTGCGGTATCAATGGATGGCGCGGCGCCTCCCTTGCCGTGCAGGCAGTAATCGAAGGCCGCGACCATCTCGTCTTCGCGCTCCACGCCCGGGTAGGCGTCCACCAGCGAGCGCATGCGGTCCAGGCGCAGGGTCGACAGCCCCTTTTCGGTCAACGTGCCGAGGTCCCCGCCCGATCCCTTGACCCAGAGCAGCTCAATTTGCTCACCGGTGACCGGGTCTTTCGCGGTGCCCTTGGCCGAGGTGTTTCCACCGGCGTAGTTGGTGTTCTTCTTGTCTGCACCCAACCGGTTGGATCGTTGAATCAGTTCCTGTGCGGTGGTGCGTGTCGCGATGGTGTTGCTCATGGTGTTCTTGTCTTCCGACTCGTTAGTGTGCATGGGGGCAGTGGTTCTCAGGCGTCGACTTTGGTGGCCCTGGTTTCATATCCATAGCGCTCCAGTTCGATCTCTTCCAGCGACTTGCCTCGCGTTTCCGGCGCCCAAATGGTGCCGATCAGCAACGCAACGACCAGCAGGCCGATGATCAGCAGGCCAAGCTTTTCCAAGCCCAGGTTGGTGAGCAGTACCGGGAACACCAACGAGAGCAGTCCGACAAGCACCCGGGCAAGCATGAACAGCACGCCCTGTGCACTGGCGCGGTAGCGCGTGGCGAAGAGCTCCGCGGTCCATAGCCCGTAGAAAGCCTGCGCGCCGATGCCCGCCGAGATGCCCCAAGCCACTGCGTAGAACAGCAGGGAGAAGGCACCTGGAGGAGCGAAGATCAGCACGGTCCAGGCCGCAACACCCAGCAGGGCGCCACCGAAGTAGAGCCAACGCCGCGAGACCTGGTCTCCGTATTTCATGAATCCGAAATAGGTTGCGGCGGCGGTCAGCACCCAGACCAGCACCTGGAGCAGGTTCTGCTGGGTAGCGGATTCAACGCCAGCGGCAGCATAGACGCGAGGCTGGAAAATGCCGGCCTGCCCTGCCACGGTATTCCATAGCCCATAGACGCCGAGCAGGAAGAAGAGGGCGCTCCAGTTGCGGCGGTCGGCCAGCAGCCCGCGCATGCCGGAGAAGAACGAGGCTTTCACGCCAGCTGCCGTTTCCGCGGCGCGTTGCTCCTTCCACCTCCTGGACTCGGGCAATCCGCGGCGGACCCACCAAGTGACAGCGGCGATCAGGAAAAGATGGAAGAAGATTGCCCGGGAGCCGTTCACGCCCCAAGGCTCAACCAGGATCGCCAGCGCGAAGCCGATGGCTGGGCCAATCGACCACGCCAGCTGAGCGGTGCCCACGTGCGCAGCACGCGATTCCTGCGGAGCCTCCTCGGCAATGTAGGTCCAGGAAGCTGGAACGCCTGCGCCCACGGCAATGCCCATGAGGACCACGCCGATGATCAGCAGGCTCGTACCGGAGGAGAAGGTGATCATCAGGGCGCCGACCATGAACACGATCAGGTCGTAGGTATAGATGAACTTGCGGCCCAGACGGTCGCAGAGCGGTCCGCCGATCAGTGCACCCAGGGCCGCGCCGAACGCGTTGGCCGACACGGCAGCGATGACACCGACCAGCGCGTCGTCGAATCCGAACGCGCCCTGCCACAGGCTGAGGCTGGTGGCCAGCGCAATGATGGCTCCGGCTTCTATGTAATTGCTCATGGCTACGGCAATGGTGGCTTTCCACCCGGAGATGCCGCGCTTCTTTGCTGCGGTGCTCATGATCAGGCTCCCCATCCTGCTTGCACGCCACCAGCGCGCGATGCTTCGATTCGGCTCTGGTAATCGGAGGTGCGGAAGGCCTGCAGCGGATCGGCTGGCAGGCCGCGCGTTGCGCGCCATGCTTCCAGGTCGGCCCGCACGTCGGTGTAGAAGGCATCCATGAAGATCTCGTTGGCGGCCAGGACATCACCGGAAATCTGTGCTTCAGTCAGCGCTACGCGGTCGATCAGCAACGCCCGGGCCGTCATTTCCTGCACGTTCTGGACGCTTCTGATCTGGCCCAGGATCTTGTTCTCCACGTTGTGGCACTGATCGAGCATGAAGGCCACAGGCGTGTCCTGGTCCAGTCCGCCACCGCGGATCACCTCGGCCATGATGCGGAACAGCTGATACGGGTCTGCCGAGCCAACGATCAAGTCGTCATCCGCGTAGAAGCGGGAATTGAAGTCGAAGGATCCGAGCTTGCCAAGCCGCAGCAGCTGCATCACGATGAACTCGATATTGGTGCCTGGCGCATGGTGCCCGGTGTCCAGGCAAACCATGGCCCGATCCCCCAAGGCCGCAACCTGGGCATAGGACGTTCCCCAGTCGGGCACGTCGGTGTGGTAGAAGGACGGTTCGAAGAACTTGTACTCCAGCACCAGGCGCTGGTCTCCGGAAAGCCGCGCATAGATTTCGGCCAGCGAATCGCCTAGCCGGTCCTGGCGCCCGCGCATATCCGCTTGGCCTGGATAGTTCGAGCCCTCTGCCAGCCAGATTTTCAGGTCCTGGCTTCCGGTGGCATCCATTACGTCGATGCATTCGAGGTGGTGGTCGATTGCCTTGCGGCGGATCTTCGGATCCTCATGGGTCAAGGCGCCGAACTTGTAATCGTCATCCTGGAAGGTATTCGAATTGATGGTTCCGAGGCTGACGCCCAGGCCTTCTGCGTGCTCGCGCAGCACGGTGAAGTCCTGGACCTTGTCCCACGGAATGTGCAGGGCCACCGAGGGAGCCAGTCCGGTCAATCGGTTGACTTCAGCCGCATCGGCGATTTTTTCGAAGGGATCGCGCGGGGTCCCGGGGGTCGAATAGACCTTGAAGCGGGTGCCCGAATTTCCATAGGCCCAGGAAGGGACTTCGATGGCAAGGCGGTCAAGGATTTGCAGGTGCTCAGGGTTCAGCTTCGAGCTCATGGAACTCTCCATTTCTAGTAATTCTGCGGGCTTCTACTGCTGGGATGCGGCAAGTGCGGCCAGCTGGTTTTCGAGATTGAAGACCTCGCGCAGGCGCGGCGCTTGCTGATCTGGCCGGCCGCCCAGGCTGAGGAAGAATCGGCTCATTTCCGCTTCCCACGCTGCGGTGCGCGGGTCGGAGTCCAAGGCGGCCTGGGCAATGCTGTCGTCATCGGTTTCGTAATAGCCGATCAGCAACCCGTCCTCGCGCAGAAAGAGTGAGTAGTTGCGACGCCCGGCTTCTTCGATGGCTTGGAGCATCTGCGGCCACACTTCCCGGTGGCGCGACACATACTCGTCGATCAGGTCGGGATTGACCTGCAATTGAAAGCAAACTCGCATCGTACTACTCTTCCGGACCGCTGGAACTGGGTGGGCAAAACTGTGCGATCCGATTCGTTTTGCGCAAAAATGAATCGTTTCAATCGCTTCGAAATTCGAGTGTAGAGCAGGTCACACTTGAATTGCAAGCGGTTGGTCGAGCGAATGCCGCATTCTTTTGAATCCTTTCAAAAAGCTGTCGGAATTCCAGTTCCCATCCGTGCGCCAGTTATACTCGCAGAAGAACAACTCACCGAAGAACAGGAAAGCTCTGTGGCCGTCAGCGTCAAGGAAGTTGCCGCCGAGGCGGGCGTTTCCGTAGGCACCGTCTCCAACGTGCTCAACCGGCCCCAGGTTGTTTCCGAACACACCGTTTCTAAGGTCACCGCAGCCATCGAGAAGCTCGGCTTTGTCCGCAACGATGCGGCCAGGCAACTGCGTGCCGGCCGCAGCCGGAGTTTCGGGCTCGTCGTCCTCGATGCACGCAACCCGTTCTTCATGGACGTCACCCAGGGCGCCCAGCATCGCGCCCTGGACAACGGCTACACCGTGCTGATGGGAGCCAGCGACAACTCACTGAGCACCGAACAGCAACTGCTGGATCTCTTCGAAGAGCAACGCGTCGCCGGAGTACTCATCTCCCCCTTGCACAGCGACTTGAGCCGGCTCTGGCGGATCCGCGAAGCGGGCACGCCAGTGGTGCTGGTGGACCGCGGAAGTGGCGACCGCAGCTTTTCATCGGTCTCCGTGGACGATGTGGAAGGCGGAAGAATTGCCGTACGGCACCTGCTGGACATTGGCAGAAAGCGGATCACCTTCGTCGGCGGACCGCAGAGCATCGAACAGGTCCAGCACCGTTTAACGGGGGCCCAATCGGTATTGGCGCAAGCCCCGGATGCCGTGCTGGAGCACATGCCTACCAAGAACCTGACTGTGCTGGAAGGACGGGCAGCCGGAGAGCGTATTCTTGCCATGGATCCTGCACAGCGCCCCGACGGGATCTTTGCGGCCAACGACCTGCTCGCGTTGGGCATCCTGCAGGCCCTGGTGATGTCCGGGGAACTCAGCGTTCCCGAGGATATTGCTCTGGTGGGATACGACAATATCGACTTCGCCGAGTCGGCCGTCATCCCGATTACCACCGTGCGCCAGCCAGCAGAAGAAATCGGGCGAACCGCTGTTGACGTCTTGCTGCGCGAAGCAGAAGCGGGCGACCAAGCGGTCCGCGAGCAATTCGTTTTCACTCCCAAACTCGTTATCCGTGCATCGACTGTGGCCCCGAGCCAAGCGCGCTGACGATTACCTTAGGGGTTCCTGAAAAGCGGGTTCTGCAGCTTCTGATGCCCGCCGGTTCTTGCTAGGTTGGCATTCCAAGCAACGAGAGGGATGGATTTATGAGCGAGAACAACCCTGAAGCCCAACTGCACAAGGCAGAGGCCCAAGAGCCCGATACCATTTCCGACCCTGCATTGAATGATGAAGTTGGCCAGGACTGGACCGATGAAGGCGGAGCGACACCGCATGGAGCCGCGCTAGACGACGACTAGGCCAGAGGGCCAACCAGCCGAAAACCAAAAATGCCGGTGGGTTGCCAAGCTTGAAAGCTTGGCAACCCACCGGCATGTTCACTGGCTTGAATCAGCCGCCTAGAACTCGAACTCCAGGTGGGCATTGACTTCGTCCTTGTTGAAATGCCCCGGATCGATCTCGTATTCCTCTTCGTAACCGAGGTTCGAAAGCCAGTCTTGCACTTCCTCGTACTCCGGGTCCGTTGGATCATCGAGAATATCCAGCTTGGCTTCCCAGCCACCGATCCCGCCGCTGTCCTCCATCGGAGCCATGCGCCGGCCGCCGGTGCATCGCGGCAGCTGGCCGCCATCGGCATCCAGGATCTTCTCGACGTCGATGCGCACTTCCCAGTTGTCCCCGAAGTCGTACAGGTAATCCAGGCGGTCTTTTTCCTTCTGCAGCAACGAGGAAACCAGGGTTTCCGACTCGTTCTTCTGGTAGTCCATGTCGTCAATCTCTGGACCATATGAAGTGCCGCCGAAGCCACCCTCGTAGAAGCTGTGCAGGTGCCCGTCGTACCAGTCGAAGCTCGCTTGGATGATGTCGTGCAGGTCGCCAAGGTTCAGATCCATGGGCACCAGCACGCGACGCCAGATCGGCGGCTTGGCGTCCTTGAGGGTCAGCTTCAGCTGCAGCACCTTGCCGGTATACGGCGTTTCGCGCTTCAAGCGTTTCGGCTCGTCATCGTCCGGGCCGAAAATCGCGTCGAGATCGGTGTCGTCGAATTCATCCTCATCGAGCAGGTCCTGTTCAACGTCGGTAATCGCCAGGCGGACGATGGTGGGCACCGAGTACGCTTCACCGTCTTCGATAAGGCCAAGTACGCGCAGTTCATGCATGCGCACATGCGCGGTTTCCCATACCTTTGGCGACCATTGATCATCTCGCGGGTCAGCCACGCGATGCGGGTTGCCTTCGATTCCCTCGACGATCCAGAACGCTGCCAGCCCCCAGGCTTCAAGGCTGGCTTCATCACCGTCTTCCGGCTTTTCCAGCAACGAGTCCAGGCAGGCCTGGATGAAGTAGAAGTTCGGCTCGAAGGAGTCGGCATCTTCATGCTGCATGATGTCTTCGTACGTCACGCCGCGCTCCGGCTTGCCCTGTTCGGGCAGCTTGATGGCGCTGACCGATTCCAGTGCCGAGAGCACGACCGCAACCATCAGGCCCCTGCGCGATTCGTCGACTTCCGGAGGCAGCTGGTCGGCGAGCGCTATTGCGGCCGTTTCCATGAATTCAGGTGCCGGCAAGCTGGCCCACAGATTCTTGCCCTCGGTGAGGGTCCAAGACAAGGAGGCACGACCCAGCTTGCTGATCGGCATGGCGGCTATTTCTGCCAGGGCCGCTTGAGAGGCCTCGTCAGATGCCATGATCTCGTCAATTTCATCGTTTTCATCGATGCCGTCATCATCGGCGAATGGATCCTGGGCTTCCAGCGACTTCCGGAACCACTCCAGGCTTTCGGCCTCGCGCTCCCACAGACCGGCATCGCGCAAGAACTCGACGTAATCCGCCCAGGCCATATAGATCATGGTTCCCAGCCCATTATCGGCGGCATCGGGATTCTCGGCCTCTTCGAATTCAATCATCGAGCTGAGCACTGCCAGCAGTTTGGGCGGATCAAAATCGGTGACCTTGTCCAGGCCCACGACTTCGGCGTAGATGCCCAGGGTTTCGCGCACTGCGGCAAGGACCATCAGGGCCAGTTCTGGGTCATCGCGGTTCTCGGAGAACCAGCGTACGAACTGCGGCGTGAGCGCGTCCAGGCCGCGCCCCACCTTCACCCGGTCCAGGGAGACCACGCCCTCTTGCAGGCGTGCCGGATGCCCCTGCTTGGGCTTCTGCTTCTTCTTTTTCTTCGCCATCGGACTGCTTTCCTGGTCGTTTGCTTCTCCCCCTAGGCTACGTGGCTGCTGGTTCCTGAAGAAGCATGCCTGGCACGTGTTCTGCTGGACAGCTTCCTGCCGTCGCAGCCAGGCACCGCCAGTGCCCACACGGCGCGGATATGAATCGAGTCGCTTTCGATATCTATGGCGTAACCCGTACTGCTGGAGCGCCCGCGTTGGTAGGGTGACTTCATGATCAATACTGCTCGTTTGCACTCGGACATGTCACGGCTCAACCGCGAAACCGCGATGATGTCGGCCACGATCGAAACCCTGTCCACCGAAGAAATGGCCGCTGCCTCGCTGTGCGAAGGCTGGAGCCGGGCGCAGGTCATTGCGCACTTGGCCTCCAACGGCCGGAGCCTGGTCAAGCTCATCGACTGGGCCACCAGCGGAGAACCGCAGGAGCTCTACGCCTCGCGCGAGGCCCGCGACGCGGAGATCGACGAGCTGGCGGCCCTGCCGCGCGAGGAACTGGTCAAGAAGTTCCAGGACGCCGCCGCATACTTCGCCGAGCAGTGCGAACGGCTCAGCGGCGAACTGGCCGTGGAAGAGGTGGACCTTCACGGCAAGATCATTCCGGCGACCTCCATCGTGGCCCTGCGCATCTCAGAGGTGGTCATCCACCACCATGATCTGGATACCGCGTGGACCATCGAGGAAGCCGACCCGGATTCCCAGGAGAACGCCGTCGAGGCCGCCGTGCGGACCATGCGCGTCAAGAACGCTCCGGGCATGACGCTGGTGACCGAAGAGGGCGACGAATGGGTCATCGGCGATGGCGCGCTGAAGGTGCGCTCGGACCGCGAAGGCTTGATCGAATGGCTGGCCCGCGGCCAGGCCCGGCATATCGAGGCCGATGGCCCGATTCCGGTACTGCCTGCCTGGTAACCGCTATCCGGCACGCGTGTCAGCACGCGACAACGGTTGGCGCAACGAGGAGAATGGACTCGGCCCGCTTGTCGAAGTGAAAAGGAGCCGGCATTGATCCCCGTCATCGTGCTCACCGGATATCTGGGTGCAGGCAAGACCAGCCTGCTCAACCGCTTGCTGACCCGCCCGGGCACCCGCGTCGGGGTCATCATCAACGACATCGGCAAGGTCAACGTGGATACCGGGCTGATCACCGGCCAGATCGATGCGGCCGAATCCATTGCCGGCGGCTGCGTTTGCTGCCTGTCCGATAGCAGCGGCCTGGACGAGCTGCTGGAGAAGCTGGGCCAGCCGAAGCTGCGCCTGGATGCCATCATCGTGGAGGCCAGCGGCGCGGCCGACCCGCTGAACGTGGATCGGCTGCTGCGTTTCGGCAAGGCCCACGGGGTACGCTTCGGCGGCATCATCGACGTGATCGACGCGGTGGAGCATGAGCACACCGTGGATACCGCGGCGATGGCCCCGGCCCGCTTCAGCGCCACCAGCATGGCGGTGGTCAACAAGCTGGACCGCATTGCCCCGGAACACCGCGACGCGGTCCTGGCCAGGATCAGCGGACGGATCCGCGAAATCAACCCGCACGTTGCCATCATCCCGGCGTCGCACGCCGCCATAGACCCCGAGCTGGTCTTCGACATCGCCCTGAACGAAGACCCGATCGACGAGTTGCCGTTGGCGGCTGCCTCCCGCCCGCACCACGACCACGAGCATGCTCCTCACGCCAACGCGGTGACGGTGCGCTGCCCCGAAGCGGCGGATCCGGGTGCCCTCTTGGACCTGCTGGAGCACCCGCCGGTTGCGGCCTACCGGCTCAAGGGGCATGTAAAACTGCGCACCGATCGCGGCACGCAGCGTTTCCTGGTCAATATGGTGGGCCGGCAGATCCATTTCGCGAAAGCAACGGCCCACAGCGATCCGGCCAATAACGCGCTGGTCGCCGTGGGAATGAACTTGGACGAGGAAGCGGTTGGCGCGGCATTAGCGGCCGCCTTGGAACCAGTAAGCGACGGTCACTCAGAGCGCGACCTAGTGCGTTTGGAACGGAGATTGATCCTCAGCTCGCTTTCGGCCGGAGCTGGCATAGCCACAGCGAGAGCCGACACCAATACCCATTCCAATCGATACCGTCAACAAAAGAACGACTGCAATGGCAACTAGCCCTCAACCGGGCTTCTGACCTGCACTGCTGCCATCATGTTCAAGTTACACCACTGCCTTACCTAGATTTGAGGACAGTGGTACTTGATTACCTATTTCGAGAAGTTTTCCCATGTCCAAGAGTCATGGTTTCGCTAGGATAACAGGTAGGTTATGCGGTTGACTCTGGGCGTGGGGACGTCTAGGGCCGCGAACTACCGGCTTGGGGGCAGTAGTAGTTTCCGCTTAAACCACTCGCAGGGACTCTGCCACGCGAAGGTGGCAGGGTCCCATCTGTGTTTTGTGATAACCAGCCTCCTAGCGTGTTCGCATCTGCCTCGGCTTGAGAATGCCCTACGGACGACTCGGTATAAGGGATCTGGAGCATGGAGTTCCAGAACATCACGTCACAAAGTGTCGATGTACGGCATCTGAAGGGCGTGTAGCCCTTGTTCAGGATACGATTACCCGTGATTCACGCAGGGGTAGACTTCAATGCACTTCGAGCTTTTCCCGGCAACCATGACGAGTAGATACCGGGAGACTGCTATGAGCGAAATGGCTGTCTCGCCGAACTCTTCTGGGGGCGTGTTGCCTTCCCGTATTGATGCAGCCCAGGCTGCTCTCGAAGCGGCCCAAGACGGCGGCCAGATTTTCGTCGTTGGCGACAGTGGCACAGGTTGCACAACGTTCTCACTGCAGCTTATGGATCGCATTTGCTCCAACTTCAACTGGATCACCGGATCCAAGGCGCTGGCGGCCGTTCCATTCTCCACTTTAAGTGTGTTGGCCGCTCAGCTTTCCGGACCTCCGATAGGCACAACGCCAACAGAACTCGTAACTGGGATTGGCCAGGCAGCAAGAACATCGGTTCTTTGGATACTCCTTGACCGCGCCGAATTTGTCGATGAGCAAAGTGCGGCAGTTTTGCGTCAATTCTGCGTAACAGGCCAGATCCGCCTGCTGATAGCAACGTCCGCAGTTCGGTCGATGCCCGCTGACCTGCAGTCGCTAGTTGCCTCACCTAATTTCTTTAGGGTCGACCTAGCATCCCTCACCTACGATGATGCCGGTGCGGTACTAGCCGGAGTTCTCGGCGGCGTGGTTAATTCCAGCACCATAACCACCCTATTAGAGCATTCGGGCGCACAACCACAGGATCTTCGCGAACTCGCACTCGATGCCCTGGCTACAGGGGCCCTGAGCCTCCAACAGGGATATTGGACACTCAATCGCAGTTGGACCCCTCAAGGCAAAAGAACGGCTGACCTTATCAGCCGTCGCTTGAGCGAACAACCCGGCAATGTCCTAGGCACTTTGGAACTCCTGGCTATTATTGGACCAATCCCATTGGAGATCGCACGCAAGCTCGCCGGGTCTAATATCGACGAGGCAATTGATGCCGACCTAGCGCGAGTTGATCTGCTATCCAGAAATCCGGTGACAGGCGAACGCAAAGAACGCCTAAAGCTGGCTCCTGGATTATCTTCGCAGCTAATTGTCAACTCCCTCAGCAAGTTGTCCTTGCGCAAGCATCTGGAAACGATCAAGAAAAAGCTGTCCTGGGATGAGTTTGATCCTGATGCACGCAGCCAATACACGAGGCACAGACTGGAAGTCGGGATCCAAGTTCCCTCCGGGGAGCTGCTCTCAGACATCGAACAGGCTTCGCAAGCAAGGCAGTTTACCCAGGTGATTTCCTTAACCGACACACTTGACCGCAGCCGAGCCGACTCACCTGACCAATGGGAACGATTAATGGCAGCCAGAGCCGACGCCTTGTATGAACTTGGCATGCCGGAAGCGGCTCTCGCATTGCTTGAAAAGCTGCTACCCGAGGGTTCAGCTGAAATACGTTTTCTCTCAGCCAAGATCGCCTATGCCGGTCTGGGGCGGCTGGAGATGGCGGAGCAGATGCTGGAAACTCGTCCCGGGGATCCTCCCGGAATTGCCGCTTACCTCATGCTGATTCGCTCTCGGGCTAACAAGATTGTCGATCAAGAAAAACTGCGAGAATACTCATCCATGCCCCAGTTGCCCATCGAGAATCGGGCAGCGTTTCTAGCTCACGTCTTTATCGAAATGTCATTCGCAGGCCAGGCAGAAGACGCCATTACCGAGTACGCGCAGCTTTCCTCATCGTCTCAGTGGGAGGAATGGCCTGCGGCAGCCCGCTCGGAACTGCTCTTCTCATTCCCTGCCATGGCTTTTGCGCTAGGTTTGAATCCCGCTCATTTCCACGATACTTCAGTGGGTGCTGAGCTGGAACATGCCAATGTCGATCACGCTAACGTGCTCGTGAGCATAGGCATGGGATATCTCGAATCTGGCATGGCTGCCCAGGCGCTAGCAACCTTGGAACAAGCAATTGGACTACTCTCTGTTGGAGATCGATATCTCGTCAAGGGATATGCGGCGGCCTTAGCTGCCTACGCTTCGATTCTTATTGGCGACAAGTCCAAGGCCGCACTCTATCTGGGTCTATACCGAGCTGAGCCAGATGTTTCAGGTCAGATCCTAAGGCCGATAGCAGAGCGTTGCCTTGTCTCCGTCCTCGCAGCACTCGGCAGCAGGCAAGCGGCTGAGCAGCATCTGCACGAACAGCTTTCGCGGGCAATGTCGTTTGGACGAAAGAACCTGGCCATGCGCCTGCTGCTTGAAGCGTGGCAGTGCGGATTACACACCGACCCTGCGAAATTGTCGGAAATCGCCCAGCAGGTACAAGGACCTCTGGCAAAGATTCTGGCTGGCTACACGGAGGCGCTTGAGAACCCTGCAGAATCTAACGTAGGTCCGTTAGTGACAGCACATCTTGCGGCGGGGCAGCAGCTACTCGCTGCCCAACTAGCTGCGGCGGCCTCACGACGCGCCCGGGATCTAGGGCGTCGTAAGGCCGCCGCATACCTATTTGCACTCTCAATTGAAATTTCCCAGACGCTAGGATCAGTAAATACACCAGCGCTAGGCCGCGCGCTAGTCGATGACAAAGTCCTGACCTCCCGTGAATACGAAATTTGCGCGCGTGCCGCCGCAGGGTCAAGCAATCTAGAAATCTCGAGTGAACTTTTCCTCTCCCAACGCACAGTTGAAGGCCACCTGCAGCGAGCTTACGCTAAATTAGGTGTTACCGACAGGCGCCAGCTTCTGCTCGGCCCAGGAACCATTGAGCTGGGGGAGCCGCCTCATGCCGATAGGTCCCCTGCACGCGAGAGCAGCGCACGCTAACCTGACTATCATTGGACACTCGCCATTCACGAGCATGGTGAAATCTGTTGCTCGCTGACAGGAGGCCTACTGCTCCGACAATGTTGCTGGTGCGCGGAGGAGCCCGTAGCTGCCAGCGTTTCTATCCCTGACAGAGTGCGCCTGAACACCTGAATCTGCACGCAACAGCCAAGCAAAACGGCCATCGAGTTGCCTTCAGCATCCTGGCAATGCAACACGTGACGGGGTCCCGCGAGCAGGTCGCAGCCGTCCAGATTCATTCTCCCCCGACTGCAAAACACAGGGAGTAGACGCTGTCCAGTCCCATAGTTCTCCTAGGCCGGGGCTTCACTCGCTGCCTGGGCGGAATACTTTGCCGCTGAGCCGGACAGCCAATCTGGCTCCAGCACCGGGCTACAGCTTGATCTGGCGGTTCTGATCCTTGTAGAGCAGGTAGCGGAAGTTCTCCGGGCCGCCGGCGTAGCAAGCCTGCGGGCAGAAGGCGCGCAGCGACATGTAGTCCCCGGCCTCGACCTCGACCCAGTCGCCATTCATCCGGTACACGCCCTTGCCTTCCAGCACGTACAGGCCGTGTTCCATGACATGGGTTTCGGCGAACGGGATGGATGCGCCCGGTTCGAAGGTCACGATATTCACGCCGAAATCGAAGGCCACGTCGTTGGGATCGAGCATGCGGGTGGTGCGCCACTTGCCATCGGTGCCCGGCATCGGGCCAGGTTCGATGTCGCGCTCATTGCCCACGACCGGGCCCGGCGCGGCGACGCCGGCCAGGACTTCGTAGCGCTTGCGCAGCCAGTGGAAGCTGGTGGTCTCGGTGCCGTCATTGCGGGCGGACCAGGTAGCGCCGGCTGGCAGGTAGGCGAAGCCGCCGTCCACCAGCACATGCTCGGTGCCCTCGATGAGAAGGGTCAGCTGCCCGGTGAGCACGAAGATGAATCCCTGCACCTGGGCCTGCGGCTCCGGCTTGGTGGCGCCGCCGCCCGGGGCAACTTCCACGATGGCTTGGGAGAAGGTGGTGGCCCCGCCGGCGACCGGGCGGTTGAGCACCCAGGCACGGGTGTTGGTCCACTCGGGGAAGACGCTGGTGACGATGTCGCGCAGCACGCCCTTGGGGATCACGGTATAGGCCTCGGTGACGATGGCCCGGTCGGTGAGCAGATCGCTCTGCGGCGGGTGGCCGCCGAAGTCCGAGTAGTACGACGAGGAGTTCTGGATGGCTGGAACAGTCATGGTGTTGTCCTTAGGCGTGGGAGCGGTTCAAGGCGATCGCCTCGAGTTCGGGCAGGGTGATCTGGGCTAGTTCGGTGACCTCGTCGGCGCTCACCGCACCGCAGGCCACCCCGCGGTGGATGTAGCGGGCCAGGGCCCGTGCGGTGGCCGGCTCGTCCATGATGGCCGAGTTGATCTGGTGGACGTAGTTGCGCAACCGGGTTCCGGCTGCCTGCAGGCCCTCGCGGAAGAAGGCGAAGGTGGCCAGGTAGCGGGTGACCAGCTGGTTCTCGTGCATGTCCCAGCCCTGGTAGATGCCGCGGGACAGGTGGCGGGAGACCAGGCGGGCGTGCAGTTCCCAGGCGGCCGCAATGTTCTCCGGGTCGCCGGCCGGGATGATGTTGGTGGAGCCGTCGGACAGTTCCACCCCGGTGCCGGCCACGGCCACCTGCATGACGTCCTTGGCGAAGTCCGCTACCGGGTGCTCCATGGACTGGTATCCGGCGGCCACGCCCAGCGACGCGGAGTAGTCGTAGGTGCCGTAGTGCAGCGAGGATACCCGGCCCTTGCCCGAGGCGATCAGCTGGGCCACCGGATGGGTTCCGTTGGCGGCCAGGATGACCTGCGGGGTTTCCACCTGCACTTCGAAGCGGATGCGTCCGGCTTCCAGCCCGTGGGCTTCTTCCAGCTTCTCGGCCAGGTAGACCATGGACTCGACCTGGGCCACGGTGGTCACCTTGGGCAGGGTCAGGCGCAAGCCCTCGGGCAGCGGACCGTTGGCCACAAGCCGGGTGATGAACAAATCCAGCGTGCGGATCCCGCGTGCCCGGGTGGGTGCTTCAAAGCATTTGAAGCGGATGCCGATGCAGGCCGGGGCCTTGCCGGCGGCCACCGCGGCGGATACCGAGTCGGCCGCGGCAAGCACTGCGGCGTCCTCCTCGGCATCCGTGCGGTTGCCGTAGCCGTCCTCGAAATCGAGGCGCAGATCTTCGATGGGTTCGCTTGCCAGCTTCGCGCCAACCAGTTCCGCCAAGCGCTCTGGTTCGGCCAGCTTGAGCTTGGCCGCCAAGGCGGATAGGCCAATCAGCCCTCCGGCAGTGGCTACTGCATTGTGGCCCCAACGTTCTGGGAGGTCCGCGGTGTACTTGTCCCCGGGGACGTACACGGTATGGATCGGCTGGCGGGCTCCGGTATCCCCCGGGTAGGAGGTTTCCAGCAGCCGGTCGGTGGCGGCCAGCTTTGCTTCTACGCTGGCAAGCGTGGACTCATCGAAGGTGTTGCTCATGGCTTGGTCACGTATTCCTTTTCCAAGAGTTCGTAGGCTGGGGTGGTGAGGAAGTCCGCGAAATCCTCGTCCTTGCCGCTGGTCAGTTTCGCGATCAGTTCCGCTGCCGGCTGGTAGTAGGCGTTGAAGTGCTCTTCATTGTCGACCTCCGCGCGCAGGCGTTCAACCTCTTCGGCGAGAATGCCAGCAACCAGTTCGGCGGTGATGGTGTTGCCGGTGTCGGCGGCGACCACCTGGTTGCGGATCTGCTGCCAGATCTGCGAGCGCGAGATCTCCGCGGTGGCGGCGTCTTCCATCAGGTTGTGGATGGCGACCGCGCCGTTGCCCGAGAGCCACACGGCCACGTAGTTCACTGCCACGTAGAGGTTGGCGCGCACGCCGGCCTCGGTGACATCGCCAGGAGCGCTGGCCACGTCCAGCAGCTGGGCCGCGGTGACCTCGACTTCCGGGCGCTGGCGGTCGATCTGGTTCGGCTTCTCGCCGAGCTTCGCGTCGAAAATCTCCTTGCACAGCTCAACCAGGTCCGGGTGGGCGACCCAGGAGCCGTCGAATCCGTCGTTGGCCTCGCGGGACTTGTCCTCACGGACCTTGTCGAAGGCGGCGGCGGTAACTTCTGGTTCGCGGCGGTTCGGGATGAACGCGGCCATGCCGCCCATGGCGAAGGCCCCGCGCTTGTGGCAGGTCTTGACCAGCAGCTCGGTGTAGGCGCGCATCATCGGCGCGGTCATCGATACGGCCGAGCGGTCGGGCATGATGAACGCTTCGCCGGCTTCGCGGAAGGTCTTGATGATGGAGAACAGGTAGTCCCAGCGGCCCGCATTCAGGCCAGAGGCGTGCTCGCGCAATTCGTAGAGGAATTCCTCCATCTGGAAGGCGGCCGGGATGGTCTCGATGAGCATGGTGGCGCGCACGGTGCCGTGGGCGATGCCCAGCTCGGCCTGGGCGAAGGTGAAGACCTCGTTCCACAGGCGCGATTCCAGGTAGTGCTCCATCTTCGGCAGGTAGTAGAACGGGCCCTGTCCCGATTCGGCGAGCACCTTGGCATTGTGGAAGAAGTGCAGGCCGAAGTCGACCAGTGCACCGACCGCCGGCTTGCCGTCGATGAGCACATTGTTCTCCGGCAGGTGCCAGCCGCGGGGGCGGACCACCACGACCGCGCGCGGGGCGTCGGTGCGCAGCGCGTAGGACTTGCCGGTTTTCGCATCGGTGAAGGCCAAGGTGCCCCGGGCGGCGGCCGAGAGATTGGAGATCGCATCGATGACATTGAACCAGCTCGGAGTGGAAGCATCTTCCAGGTCGGCCAGCCAGACCTTGGCGCCGGAGTTCAGCGCGTTGATGGCCATCTTGGCCGGGGAGGCCGGGCCGGTGATCTCCACGCGGCGGTCGCGCAACGCCTCTGGGGCTTCGGCGACCTTCCAGTCGCCGGTGCGCACGGATTCGGTCTGCGGATCGAAGTCGATGGACTTGGCATCGGAGAACTGCTGGCGGCGCACGCCGCGTGCGGCCAGCAGCTGATCGCGGGTGCCGGCGAACTTCTGGTGCAGCTTCTCGATGAAGGCCAGCGCTTCGCCCGAGAGGATCTGCTGGGCATCGGCGGCGTCGGGGATGCTAGTGATTTCAATACTCATGGGTTGTTCCTTAACCTCTTGTGCTCTGTTCCAATGAAGGGTGCGTTGACATGCACCCTAGGGTCTTGCTGCGCAGCACCTACTTGGCGGCGGCTGCGTCCTGCACTGCCATGGCCACATCGGAGGCGACCTGTGGGTCGAATACCGACGGGATGATGAATCCGGGGTTCAGCTCTGATTCGCTGACCCGCGCGGCAATGGCGTCCGCGGCGGCCAGGAGCATGGCGTCGGTGATCTCGGTGACGCCTGCATCCAGCAGCCCGCGGAAGAAACCTGGGAATGCCAGGACGTTGTTGATCTGGTTGGGGAAGTCGCTGCGCCCGGTGGCGACCACCGCCGCGTGGCGGCCGGCCAGTTCCGGGTCCACCTCGGGATCCGGGTTGGCCATGGCGAAGACGATGGCGCGCTCGTTCATGGCGGCGATATCGGCTTCGTCCAGCACGTTCGGGGCCGAGACGCCGATGAAGACATCCGCGCCGGCGATGGCTTCTTTCAGGGTGCCGGTGAAGTTCTGCGGATTGGTGTTTTCCGCCAGCCAGGTGCGGTGCGCATCGGCGTAGGCTTCGTTGCGGGTGATCGCGCCATTGCGTCCGCAGGCGATGATGTTCTGCGCGCCGCGGGCCATGAGCAACTGGATGATCGCGTTGCCGGCCGCGCCGACCCCGGAGACCACGATGCGCAGGTCCTCGATCTTCTTGTCCACGACCTTCACCGCGTTGAGCAGCGCGGCCAGGGTGACAATTGCGGTGCCGTGCTGGTCGTCGTGGAAGACCGGGATGTCCAGCTCTTCGCGCAGCCGGGCCTCGATTTCGAAGCAGCGCGGGGCGGCGATGTCTTCGAGGTTCACCCCGCCGTAGACCGGTGCCAGCGCCTTGACGATCATGATGATCTCCTCGGTGTCCTGGGTGTCCAGGCAGACCGGCCAGGCATCGACATCGGCGAACTGCTTGAACAGCGCCGCCTTGCCTTCCATGACCGGCAGGGCTGCGGCCGGGCCGATATTGCCCAGTCCCAGCACGGCCGAGCCGTCGGTGACCACGGCGATGGTGTTGCGCTTGACCGTCAGGTTGCGGGCATCGGCAGGGTTCTCGGCGATGGCCATGCAGACGCGGGCGACACCCGGGGTGTAGGCGCGGGAGAGGTCATCGCGGTTGCGCAGGGCGACCTTGGGGGTCACCGAGAGCTTGCCGCCAAGGTGCATCAGGAAGGTGCGGTCCGAGACGTTGCGCACGCTCACGCCATCGAGGCTATCGAGCGTCGCGCGCACGGTCTCGCCGTGGGCCACGTCGGTGGTGTTGCAGGAAACGTCCACCACCATGTGGGTGTGGTTGGACTCGGTGACATCCAGGGCCGTGATGTGCGCGCCGGCCGAACCGACCGCGCCGGCCAGCTCGCTGGTCGCGGTAATCGACGCAGGTGTCTGGACGCGAAGCGTGAGTGAATATCCCGGGCTTGGTGCTGCCATCTGATCCTCCTGTAAAAGTTTCCGTATAGTGGATACTATTATCCTCAAAATGAAAATGCAAGAGTGTTTTGTGGCGCCCAGCACGATTTTTTGCCGAGTTAATATCGGATCGTGGAAGAAAAGCCTGATTCTGCGCTATTCTTGGGACTAGGATTTCGCATCGTAGAAGTAATGCGCAGCCCTCTTCCGAAACCAGTGCCTTTATTAGGAGCAAAGATGACGCAGACTTCCAGCAAGTCCACCACCGGCGGCGTCCAGTCCGTCGAACGTGCTTTCGAGCTCCTGGAAGTCATCGCCCGTGCCGGCGGCGAAGCGGCGCTCAGCGAGCTTGCCGCCGATACTCCCCTGCCATTGCCCACCATCCACCGCCTGCTGCGCACCCTGGTCGGCGTGGGTTACGTGCGCCAGCTGCCCAACCGCCGCTATTCACTGGGTCCGCGGCTGATCCGGCTGGGCGAGGTAGCCAACCGCCAGCTGGGCGCCTTGGCCTCCCCTGCGCTGAAGGACCTGGTCGCGAAGCTGGGCGAATCGGCGAATATCGCGGTGCTCGACGGCGACATGGTCACCTACATCGCCCAGGTGCAGTCAGCCCACTCGATGCGCATGATCACCGAAGTCGGACGCCGCGCCATGCTGCACAATTCCGGGGTCGGCAAGGCCGTGCTTTCGGTGCTGGATGACGAGCGCGTGCAGCGTTTGGTCTCGCAGGCGGGCATGCCCCCGAAGACCGCGAACACCATCACCACCCTGGGCAAGCTGTTCACCGATGTCGAGGCCACCCGCGAACGCGGCTACGCCATCGACGAGGAAGAGCAGGAACTAGGGGTTCGCTGCATCGCCGTGCCAGTACCGGGCGCGCCAACGCCGATGGCCATCTCGGTTTCCGGGCCGGTGACCCGCGTTGACGAGGCCTTCATCGACAGCGCGGTGCCGGTATTGCTGGAGGCGGCCCGCGAACTGGGACGCCAGCTGGTGGCAGCGGCGGACTAGCCGCGCCGGATCTTCCTGCCCGGTCGGACAGGCCGGCGCACCGTGGATGCAAGGTGTCCCTCCCAGCGGGACTGGGCCCCCGCACCACCAGCGGCTCGGCTAGCGTGGGCTGACGAAAGGGCTGAAGCCCGGCACCGCGCAGAGGAGTCCGACATGGCATCGAAAACCGTTCTTGCACCCGTCACTATCGATCAGCATGAAGTCGACCTGCTGGTCATCGGATCCGGCACCGGGCTGGCCACCGCGCTGGCTGCCAAGGAACTCGGCCTCAACGTTGCCGTGGCCGAAAAAACCCAGTACGTGGGAGGCTCTACCGCCCGCTCGGGCGGAGCCTTCTGGATTCCTGCCAATACGGTGCTCAAGCGGGACGGCGCCGTCGATTCCCTGGAGCGCGGCGAAAAGTACATCGCATCCGTCGTGGAAGGATCCGGCCCGGCCGAGCGCTGGAAGGCCTTCATAGAATCCGGCGACGAGACCGTCAAGATGCTCGAGCGCATGACCCGGCTGAGCTTCTTCTGGTCCAAGGGCTACTCCGACTACCATCCCGAATTGCCAGGCGGCAGCGCTGCGGGCCGATCGGTCGAGTCGCGCCCCTTCGACTTGAACAAGCTTGGCGACCAGCTGATCCGCTTCCAGCCAGCCACCATGTCCGCCCCCATGCCGATGCCAGTGACCGGTGCGGACTACAAGTGGATGAACCTCATTGCCAAGGCCCCGCACAAGGCCTTCCCGCGCATCGTCAAGCGCCTCATCCAGGGTGCCGGAGGGCTGTTGATCGGCCGTAACTACAGCGCCGGAGGCCAGGCCATCGCCGGCGGCATGTACGCCGGGGCGCTGGATGCAGGCATTCCCATCTGGACCGAAGCGAAGCTGGTCGATCTCGAATTCAGCGATTCGGCGGTCACCGGAGCGGTCCTGGAACAGGGCGGGGAACGGGTGAGCGTGCGCGCCAAGTACGGCGTGGTGCTGGCTGCCGGCGGCTACGACCATAATATGGCGATGCGCCAGCAGCACCAGAGCCCGTCGCTGGTCGAGGACCTGAGCCTGGGCGCCAAGGGCAACCACGGCGACGCCATTGCGTTGGCGCAGCAGCACAACGCCCAGCTGGCGAGCATGCAGCAGTCCTGGTGGTTCCCAGCCGTTGCCCCGCTCAAGCCCGGATCCTCGCCCAAGATCCTGCTCGCCGAGCGTTCGCTGCCCGGATCGTTCATGGTGGACCAGTCCGGACGCCGCTTCATCAACGAGTCCACCGACTACATGAGCTTCGGCCAGGAGATCCTGCGCCGCGAGGCGGACGGCGACCCGGTTGGATCGATGTGGCTCATCTTCGACCAGGCCTACCGCGACAGCTACATCTTCGCCGGACAGTGCTACCCGCGCATGGCCCTTCCCGAGTCCTGGTACAAGGCCGGGGTGGCCCACAAGTCGTCGTCAATCAGCGCCCTCGCGGGCAAGATCTCTGTCCCCCCGCGGGTTCTGGAACAGACCCTGGAGGCGTTCAACGAGGGCGCCGGAACCGGCATCGACGACCAGTTCCGCCGCGGCGAGTCCGCCTACGACCGCTACTACGGCGATCCGACCCAGAACCCGAATCCGAACCTGCGCGCGCTGGAAGGCAAGACCTACTACGCGGTGAAGATCGTGCTCTCGGACCTGGGTACCTGCGGCGGCGTGATGACCGATGCCCATGGCCGCGCACTGGACACATCCGGCGAGGTCATCCAGGAACTCTATGCCCAGGGCAATACCGCCGCGAACATCTTCGGCAATGTCTACCCAGGTGCCGGAGCCACCATTGGGCAGGGACTGGTCTTCGGCACCATCATCGCCACCCATGCCGCGCAGAAGGCAGGCGAACTGGTCGCCAGCGCTTAGCTTTCGACGGTTCCGGGACCGGCCGCGCCGGCCAAGGCCTGGCGCTCAGGGCCAGACGTGCTACTGCGCGAACTGGGTTTCGTGCAGCTCGCTATAGCGCCCGCCGAAGGCCAGCAGCTCGCTGTGGGTTCCGCGCTCGACGATGCGCCCGCCCTCCACGACCAGGATCTGGTCCGCCGAGCGGATGGTCGACAGGCGGTGGGCAATGATCAGCGCCGTGCGGTCTGCCAGCGCCTCGCCCAGCGCCGCCTGCACCGCCGCTTCATTCGACGAGTCCAGGGCCGCCGTCGCCTCATCCAGGATGACTACCTGGGGTGCTGCGAGCAGCAGACGGGCAATGGTCATGCGCTGGCGTTCGCCACCGGAAAGCCGGTAGCCCCGCTCGCCCACCACGGTATCCAGGCCATCGGGCAAGGAAGCGATCACCGGCTTCAGCCGGGCACGCTCCAGCGCCTCCCAGATCTGCTCTTCGGTCGCTTCGGGCCGGGCCAGCGTCAGGTTGGAGCGGATGCTCTCGTGGAAGAGGTGCCCGTCCTGGGTCACCATGGACACCGTCGAACGCAGCGAATCGAGCTCAAGCTGGCGGATATCCTCGCCGGCCAGTTCAACACTGCCCGAATCCACGTCGTACAGGCGCGCCAGCAGCGAGGCGATGGTGGACTTGCCCGCACCCGAGGAGCCCACCAGCGCGTAGGTTTGGCCCGCGGGGATCTCGAAGTCGATATCGTGCAGGACCTCTTCGCCGCCGCGGGTGTCCAGGATGGCTACTTCTTCCAGCGAAGCCAGCGAGACCTTGTCGGCGCTCGGGTAGGAGAAGCTCACGTGGTTGAATCTCACCGGCACCGCCCCGGCCTCAAGTCGGCGGGCGTTCGGGGCATCGGCAATCAGCGGCTCCAAGTCCAGCACCTCGAAGACGCGGTCGAAGCTGACCAGCGCGCTGGTGATTTCCACGCGCGCGTTGGCCAGTGCGGTCAGCGGCGTGTAGAGGCGGGTGAGCAGCATGCCCAGGACCACCACGTCGCCGGCGGCCAGATCGCCACGTACCGCGTACATGCCGCCCAGACCGTAGACCAGGGCGAGTGCCAGGGCAGCAACCAGGGTCAGCGCGGCGACGAAGTAGAACTGGCGCATGGCCATCTTGACGCCGATATCCCGCACCTTGCCGGCACGCAGCGCGAACTGCTCGGACTCGTCCTTGGGACGGCCGAAAAGCTTGATCAAGGTGGCGCCGGGGGCGGAGAAGCGCTCGGTCATCTGGTTGCCCATGGTCGCGTTCAGGTCCGCGGATTCACGGCGCAGCAGGGCCACGGACCTGCCGAAATGGCGGGCGGGCAAGAGGAAAATCGGCAGCAGCACCAAAGCGATCAGCGTGACCTGCCACGAGGTGGTGAACATGACCGCAGCGGTGAGCACCAGCGCCACGGTATTGGAGACCAGCCCGGAAAGGGTTCCGGCGAAGGCGGATTGCGCGCCGATGACATCGTTGTTCAAGCGGCTGACCAGCGCACCGGTCCTGGTGCGCGAGAAGAATGCCACCGGCATTTTCTGCACATGGTCGAAGACCGCGGTGCGCAGGTCATAGATGATGCCCTCGCCCAAGCGCGAGGAGAACCAGCGGACCACTACGGACACCACCGCATCCAGGATCGCGATCCCCGCCATGACCAGAGCCAAGTTGATGATCGTCCGCACCCCGGATTGCGCGACGACTTCGTCGACCACCCGTCCGGCGAGCACCGGGGTGATCACGGCCAGGACGGCGGCGAAGATGGAGAAGACGACGAAGACCAGCAGCCGGGACTTGTAGCTGGCTGCGAACTTCAGCACTCGCTTAGGCGTGGTTGGAGCGTAGGCCTTGCCCTTGTCTCCTGACAGCTTCCATAGCGAATGCCAGGCGGCGCTTTCCATGCTCATAAGTGAGTGCTCTCAATCCTGCTGGAAGTAATCGGTGGGTTCCACCTTTGTCCATGATCCCAGTAAGCCATCCGCGACTTCCAGGGAGGGTCAGCTTACGGCGGCCAGCCCGGGCGACACAGCCCGATTGCCCGACGCGCAATAACCGGGATCCCTGCATCAAGAACAGCGGTACCCCCGGGTTCATTCCTCGCCGGCCCCGCGCGGCACAGCACGAGCCCCCGATGGCGCGTGACACGCCCAACGCTGCCGCCATCGGCACAGCGGTACTCGGAGCTAGATAAATGCCTATCAAACACGGATTAATTCCATAATCCAGAAGGAATCCATTCCGCATAACGAAATTATCTTTTTTCATTGCGGAATATTGTGACGTGCCTTACAGTTGACACCATCCAAGCCACGGGCACATACCTCGGAGCGAGTCCATCCTCAGGAGCAGCCATGAAAATCAAATCCGCAGACGACTTCCGGGTCGCTGAGCCAACCCCCAAGAAACCTTTCTACACTTCCCTGTTCTTCCAGCTTGGCGTCGCAATCGTCGCCGGCGTCTTGATCGGCCACTTCCTGCCGAAGGTCGGATCCGAGTTGCGCCCGCTGGGCGACGGATTCATCATGCTGATCAAGATGATCATCGCCCCGCTGATCTTCCTGGTGATTGTCACCGGCATTGCGGCGGTGGGCGATGTCAAGGCAGTGGGACGCGTTGGCGTCAAGGCATTGGTCTACTTCACCTGCGCCACACTCTTCGCCCTGGTCTTCGGCCTGATCATTGCCAACCTCTTCCAGCCAGGCGCCGGGTTGAACATCGACCCGTCATCCCTCGACGCCGGGGCCATCGAAGAGAAATCCGGAGAGGCCAAGGGGGCCGCCGACTTCATCCTGGGAATCATCCCGGTCAGCGTCATCGGCGCCTTCGCGGATAATAATTTGCTGCAGGTGTTGTTCTTCTCGGTCTTCTTCGGCGCAGCCATCGTGGTGGTCGGCCAGGAACGCTGCGCACCACTGCTCGCGGTGTTCGAGAACGTCCTGGAGCTGATCTTCAAGGTCATGAGCTGGGTCATGCGGGTCGCACCCCTGGGTGCCTTCGGCGCCATGGGCTTCATCATCGGCCAATACGGCATCGAGACACTGGGCACCTATGCGAAATTGATTCTCGCCTGCTACGCCGCGGCCCTGCTGTTCATCGGCATCCTCTTCCTGATCGCCTGGGGATTTGCCCGGGTTCCGCTGTGGCAATTCATCAAGTACACCCGCGAGGAATTCCTGCTGGCCCTGGGCACCGCATCAACCGAGTCGGTGATGCCTCGCATCATGACCAAGCTGACCAACGCCGGATGCTCCCGCGCCACCACCGGCTTGGTGGTCCCGACCGGATATTCCTTCAACCTCGACGGTGCGGCCATCTACTTGTCCATCTCGCTGCTGTTCCTGGCCCAGGCGTTCGGCCACAATCTCAGCTTTGGCCAGCAGCTTGCCGCCCTGGGCATCCTGCTGCTGACTTCCAAGGGCATGGCCGGCGTCCCTGGATCCTCGTTCTTGGCCCTATCGGCGACGGCAGCCGCCCTGGGCATCTTCCCGGTGGCCGGCGTGGCCCTGTTGCTGGGCGCGGACCGCATCATGGATTCGATGCGCGTTGCCGTGAACCTGCTGGGCAACTGCGTGGCCACCTTCGTGGTCGCCAAATGGGAAGGGCAGTTCGACCGCGAGGCAATGAAGCGCGCCTTCGCCGGGGAAATCACCAATGAGGACTCGGCCCGCATGCTCGGACGCGATGAGGAATGGGAAGCCATGGAGGCCGAACGCGTAGCCAACGGCGGCCAGCCTTCACCGAAGTTCGGCGGTGGCCCCACCCCGGAGGCCCTGCTCAAGTTCGATATGAGCCCGGCAACCGAAGCCGAAGCAGCTGCGGCCACGCAAAAAAGCTACCCCGATGAGGAACGCGCAGAAGCGCGCAGCTGAGTCAGGCGGTTGCCGCACGGAAAACTGCGGGGACCTTGAGAGCTAATCGGCCGGGGTGCACTGGAGCTTTCCAGTGCACCCCGGCCGATGGCCGTTCCACCTGCTGGCAGGGAAACTCGTCTCCAGGCAGGCCTTGCTAGATGGCGCTCCAGCCGATATCTGAAGCCAGGACCACGCCGTTGATGTTGGTGCTGTCCTCGCTGAGCAGGAAGGTGATCGAGGCGGCGAGCTGGCTTGCGGTAGCCATGCCCGGAATGATGCCCATCAGCGGAGGGATTACCTGCTGGGCAAATTCGGAGGCCATTGGAGCCTCGATATTGGTCTGCACCGCACCCGGAGCCACTGCGTTGAAACGCAGCCCCTTCTTGCCGTACATGACAGCCGAGTTCTTGGTCATGCCGATGACCGCGTGCTTCGAGGCCGTGTATGCGACGCCGGCGGCCGAGCCGCGCAGGCCAGCTTCCGAAGCCACATTGACCACGTTGCCCTGGCCGGCCTCGAGCATCAGCGGGACCACCGAACGGGTCAGCTTCAGAACGGAATTGACGTTCACATTCATGACCCGTTCCCAGGTCGAGTCCTCGATCTCGTGGATCGGCTCGAACTTGTCCATAATGCCGGCGACGTTGGCCAGCGCATCGATCCGCCCCTCGCCAGCTGCCACTACCTGGTCCACTACCGCTTGGTCGGTGATGTCGCCGGCCACAACGGCAACGTCCAGATCCGGGTTCTCGGCAACAAGCTCATCGAGCCGTTCGCGGCTGATGTCCGCGGCGATCACCTTGCCGCCTTCCTTGGCCACGCGCAGCGCGGTGGCCTTGCCGATGCCCGAACCGGCGCCAGTGACCACCACTGTCTTGCCGGCAAAACGTTCTGCGGTGACCTTTTCCTGCCATGCGTTTTCCATGCCCATAACCGTTCCTTCTGGTTGCCGATGAATTGGTAGTTTCATGTTATGACACACTGTGTCTTAACTCAATGGGCCATAATTGGGATATGCCTGACACCCGAGATTCCGTTGCCACGCACCTGCCTGGGCGCCCGCAGTCCATTGATCCCGACTCCGTGGCCCGCACCGCCCTGGCGCTCTTCGCCAAGCATGGCTATGGCGAAGTCTCGATGGCGCAAATTGCCGAAGAAGCGGGAATCGGACGCAAGAGCCTCTACCGCTATTTCGCTTCCAAGGCGGATTTGGTGTGGGGCGGCCTGCTGGAAGCTTCGGCCATTTCAGACGGCGCCTTCGCCTCGGCGAAGCAGGAGGGCCACGACCTGGTGGGTGCCATGCACGCTGCTGCGGTGGCAGCTTTCGATTCGCTGCCGGATCCGGAGGTCACGCGAGGACGCTTGCGGCTTATCGCGGACCAGCCCGAGCTCCTGGCCCAGGCGTCGATGCGGATGGGCAAGGACAACGAGCGGGTGCTGCGGCATTTCTCGGAAGGCGGGGTCAGCGCGCAGGCGGCGCCCTATCTGGCGCTGGCATTCGGCACGGTGACTTTTGCAGCATGGATCAGCTGGGCGCAATCTGCTGACCCCAGCCCGGAACCGTACTTGGCCGAGGCGATCAAGGTGCTTCGCTTGCCGTAGCCTGTAGCGGTTGCTAGCGCTTCTCCGCCCAGTTGTCATCGATCATGGCGGCGAAGTCGAAGGCTTCGTCGAGGATCTCGCGAAGTGTACTGCCCGCCGTCCCAACCCAACGGATCAGTGCATGGTCGTAAAGGGCCAGACCCAGCAACGCGGCGGTTTCAGCCAGCCGCTGGTTCGCGCAGAACGGCGACAGCGCCTGGGCCAGCGCTACCTGCTGCTCTCGCCGGGATTCCTGCCAGCTGGCCCGGAGCGCAGGGGTGCTCCTGACCAGCTCAATGCGGCCCTGCATCGCCACCGGATCCTGCTCAGCGAATACTACTGCCGATTCAAAGCTGCGGCGCAAAAGCTCCAGCAAGCTCTCGCCCGGATGCGAAGACATGGAGCTGGCCATGTCGGAGAAGTGCGCGGTCATGGAACGCAACGCAGTAACTACCGCGTCCTCTTTTGACGAGAAGTACCGGAAGAACGTGGCACGGGATATTCCGATTGCCTGGGCTGCCTGCTGGGCGGTGACGTTCTCCAGGCCGCGTTCGGCGAACACGGCATAAACCTGTTCCGCCAACTCGACTTTCATCTTTTCGCGCACTCGATCGCGAACCACGCTTCCCATGGCAAGAATTTTACTCTGAGATTCAAGGGCAGAAGTGAGACACAGTCTCTTGATGCTGGTCATTGCCACTTTAGCTACGGTGTGTCGTTTCGCTCGCGGTTCACGGAACTCAATAAATCACGGAACATGATGACCGCTGAATCCTGCTTCGCTAGGCTCAAGAAGAGAGAAACTGACTACTCGAAGGACCACCATGGCACAGCAGATCGCAAACAGCATCGACCTCGGCCAGGGGTTGGAAGCCACCTCGCAGGGTTTTGGTTGCATGTCCCTGAGCGGGCCCTACGGATCGGCCGACGATGCCGAATCCCTGCGCACCTTGAACCATGTTCTTGATCGCGGCGTCACGTTCCTGGATACCGCAAACATCTACGGCGAAGGGCACAACGAAACCCTGCTCTCGCAGGTGCTCAAAACCCGTCGCGGCGAAGTCACCCTGGCAACCAAGGCGGGCATCGTGCGTCCGAAGAATCCGGGAGACCCACGCGCTAATGGCGACCCGGACTTCATCAAGAAATGCATGGATGCGAGCCTGCAGCGGCTGGGCGTAGACCACGTTGACCTGTACTACTACCACCGGGTGGATTCCCGGGTGCCAATCGAGGAGACTGTCGGAGCCTACAAGGAGCTAGTCGAAGCAGGGAAGGCCCGGCACATCGGCTTGTCCGAAGTGACTTCCGAGGAGCTGCGCCGAGCCCACAAGGTGCATCCAATTTCCGCGATCCAGATGGAGTACTCGATTTTCAGCCGGGACATCGAAAGATGGCTCTTGCCAGCCGCCAGTGAACTCGGCGTGGGCCTGGTGACCTACGCGTCGCTGGGTCGCGGGTACTTCACCGGGGAAGTTGATTCCCTGCAGCAGCTTGAAGCCAACGACATCCGCCATAACTTCCCGCGCTTCGAAGCGGCCCGCATGCAGCACAACCATCCATTGCGGCAAGTCATCGCGGAGGTGGCCCAGCGCGAAGGTGTTTCAACCGCCCAGGTGTCACTGGCGTGGGTTTATGAAAAAGCACGCGCATTCAATGTGGCCGTCTCCCCGATTCCGGGGACCCGCTTCAGCACGCACTTCGAGGATAATCTGGGGGCGCTGGATGTCCGCTTGTCCCTGGAATCAATGTCGCAGCTGGATGCCTTGGCTGCCCAGGTGGACGGTGAGCGCCAAAAGGACGTGATGTCGGTGTCCAAGGGCCGTGAAGAGGTGCAGATGGCCCGGATGTAGCTTCGCTGATCGCTACTGCGTAGAGTCGTGAAGGTAGCGCATAGCCAGCAGCTGGCAGCAGGAAAGGACTATCCCATGAGAATCGCTTTGGCGCAGGTTCTGAGCACCGCTGATCCGCAGCGCAATCTGGTAACAGTGCGCGATCATGCGCGCCGGGCAAAGGAAGCCGGCGCCACGCTGGTGGTCTTCCCCGAGGCCATGCAGGTTTCCTTCGGCCACGATCTCGCCAAGTACGCGCAACCCCTGGATGGGCCCTGGGCTACACTGATCCGCCAGCAGGCACGGGATATAGGCATCACCATTGCCGTGGGCATGTTCACCCCTGGGGAAGGCGGCCGGGTACGCAACACCTTGCTGGTCGCCGGTGAAGGCGTAGATACCCACTATGACAAGATCCACCTCTACGATGCCTTCGGCTATGCCGAGTCGGACTCGGTGACGCCCGGAACTTCTCCGGTGCAGTTCGAGCACGAAGGAACGACGATCGGCTTGGCCACCTGCTACGACTTGCGGTTCCCGCGCTTGTTCACCCGCCATGCGAAGGCTGGTGCAGCGGTCAACATCGTCAGCGCTTCGTGGGGCCAGGGCGAGGGCAAGGCCGAGCAGTGGACCACCCTTGCGCAGGCCCGCGCCTTGGACGCGACGACGTTCGTGGTGGCAGTGGACCAGGCTGATCCTGAAAGCATTGGACGCAAGATCACCGGTACCGCGCCTTTGGGCGTCGGGCACTCGGTGGTGGTTGATCCGCTAGGACGCATTATTGCCCGGGCCGGTGCGGAACCCGAGCTGCTGGTAGTCGATCTGGATCTCAGCCAGGTCGAGGCCGCTCGCAAGCAGCTGCCGGTGCTGGCCAACGCGGTCGACCTGTAGCCAAACGGTTGGCTCAGCCGTTGAGGCTTGCCAGCCAGCCCATCGCTGGCGCCGGCGGCGAGGATGGGATCCCGGATAGCACTGCGCGCTTCCAGCAGGACCCTTGAGGGGATGTGCTCGCCCAATCCGAGTTTCCGCCCGTGCGCTTTTCGATGCCAGGGATATCCCGCTGGATCTAGTCGCGAATTCAGCGAAAGCGCGGCAGAAGCGTAGCGGTGTTGCGGTCGCCGGATGAATCGCCAGCACTACTCGCAGCCCGCCTGCCGGCCTGCCCATCGTGGCCCGAACGCCGCCCTTGGCGGTGACGAGGATGCACACTGATTCACCGAGGATGCCCTGGGGCCGCATACCGCTATCCCCCGGATGCTAATGAACGGTGAACGGGTTTTTCACAGCAGCGGTACTATTCGGCAAGATCCAGCATCGGTGCTTTGCGCTTGAATCCGCCAGTCACGTAGGCGAGATACACCAGGCCCAGCCCGATCCAGGCCAAACCGATCACCAGCGAGAGACCGCTGAGGCTTGTCCATAGCCAAATTGTCAGGGCCAGGCCAATCAACGGCAGCACCAAGTAGTTGATCGTAGCCCCCATTCCGCGCTGGCGGTGGGCCAAGAAGAAGTACTTGATTACGGCGAGGTTCACTGCAGAGAAGGCGACAAGGGCGCCGAAGCTGATCATCGCGGAGACGATTTCCAGGCTCGCGAACAGGGCGGTCAGCGAAATCAGTGAAACGATGATGATTACGAACGTCGGGGTCTTGAAACGGGGGTGCAGGTACCCGAAGACCCGTCGGGGAAGCACGCCGTCGCGTCCCATGCTGTAGAGGATTCGCGACACCGATGCCTGCGAGACAAGCGCCGATCCCATTGCGCCGCAGATGAATCCAGCGGTGAAGAAGATAGAGAGGAATTGGCCGCCCGCTGTGAAGACCACATCAATGGAGGCCGAATCCGCGTTCGCGAATTCATGGCTCGGGTAAACCAGATGCGAGACGTAGGCCAGGGCCACGAATAGGAAGCCGCAGATCAAAGTCGTCAGCAAGATGGCGCGGGGCAAATCGCGCTTGGGATTGCGGGCTTCCTCGGCGAATGTCGTGATCGAGTCGAAGCCGAGGAAGGAGAGGCAGAGGATCGCAGCGCCCGCGGCCAGTGGAGCGAATCCGCCCGCCTCCCCGGAACCGCGCAATGGGGCAAAGAGGTCAACGGTGGCCTGCCCGCGGAGGTAGGCAATGGAGAAGCCGACGAACAGGATGATGAACAGGAACTGGAAGCCGATAATCACGATGTTCGTTCTGGCCACAGAGACAATGCCGATGACATTAAGGACTGTCACCAGCACCATCCCAGCCAACATGAAGGCCCAGGGCGGAATCACCGGGAAGAACTCGTTGAGGTAGATCCCCAAGAGCAGATAGTTGATCATGGGCAGGAAGAGGTAATCAAGCAGGAGCGCCCAGCCGGCCATGAAACCGATATTCGACCCGAAAGAGCGCTGGGTGTAAACGTAGGCAGATCCGCCTACCGGGAAAGCCTGCGACATCAAGCCGTACGATCGTGCCGTGAAAAGCATCGCGACCAAGGTGATCGCGTAGGCTACCGGAAGCCGGCCACCGGTAATTTCGGTGACAATGCCGTAGGTGCTGAAGATGGTCAGCGGCACCATGTACACCATGCCGAAAAGCACCAGGTTAGGCAGTCCGAGCACCCTGTTCATCTGCGCGGGCGCTTCCGCTGCGCTTCGCACGCCTTGCTGTACCTGCTTCATCGCGGCTCCTTCTGTGCAATTGCCCCGTCGCCACTCCATGACGAGTCAGACGTTCCAGGGCGTCCGTACTCACTGCCCCAAATAATGAATATCGTTCACTCAATGTAGTGACATGGCTCACCGATAACAAGGGGGACCTACCCTCAAGGCGCTGTTTCCGGCAGGTAAACCGGGTCGAATATTGGCCGCGGAACCCACACGGGCAAGGCGGATCACCTGCATGACTTGGAGCTTGTTGATGAAGGCAAGCGGTGGGGGCCTCCCGCTTCAGGAGGGCCGGCGGATCAAAATAAATTTATATTATTAATTTCGGGGAAACATCCGTCTGCAGAAATCAGCACGTCGCTAGGACTGGGAGACTTCCCGCTCGACCGCGGAAATGATCGCCCGGAGCCCGAACTCAAATGATTGGTAGCTGACGCTGGTGCGAGCCTGCCGCGCATAGGCCTCTCCCAATTCCATCACTTCGCCGTGGCTGCTGCGCACAGTTCCCCGGTCGTCTGCAGGCACGGTGGCAACATGAGCCCCCGGGGCGACGATATCCAAGGCAGCCCCGACAATCAGCGACTCGATCGCCACCATGACCATGAGAATGCGAGGCACGGCCACACCGGCCCGGCGCAGGATACGCCCCATTTCCTCATAGATGACACCGGATTCCGATTCCTCGGAAATGGGCGTGGCGACAATCAGTTCCACTGCCGCGGGAACGCGGAGCAGCGCTTCGCGAAAGAGCACTGCGAAATGGAACAGCGCTTCGGTCCACGGCAAATCGGCCAGCATGTTCCGCTCAATGGATCTCACCATGTCGCGGCGCATCAGGTTCACCAGGTGCTGGCGGTTGTCCACGTGGTTGTAGAGCGCAGGCGTGCGCACGCCCAGGGAGCGCGCCAGGCGCCCCATGGAGAACTCCTCCGGACCGATTTCTTCGAGCAGGGCAAAGGCCGCATCGACAATGCCCTGCTGGGTCAGGATCGGCGTGGCCGGCCGGCCGGCGACTCTTTGCGACATGCGAACCATCCTCGTTGTGGGTTAATCCGCTTCCATCCAACCATGGACAGCTGACTCAGCTCCGTTTAGACTCAAAAATAATTAATGCCATTAATTTGAGGAGTCGAACGATGACCGGTCCGCAGACGGTGCTTTATGCAAGGACCATCTACACGCTGGCCCAAGAACACCCTGCCAGCGCTTTGGGGATCACCGATGGCCGCATCTCGCATGTGGGCACCAAGGAGCAGGCCCAAGGGTGGATCGCAGACGGAACCGCGGTTATCGACTACGGCGAAGCCGCGATTACCCCGGGGCTCGTCGATGCGCACATTCATCCGGTCTTCGGGCAGTCAGTGGCCCGAGGCGTCTTCCTCGGCGACGCCAGGACACTCGATGAGGCCAAACGGCTCATCGCAGGGCATGCGCAGGCCGGTGCGCCCGGCGATGTGGTATTCGGCCATGGCCTGAACGTGGCGATCTTCGGCACCGCGGAGCCCAGCGGGCAGTTCCTCGACGAAGCCGCCCCGGGGCGGCCCAGCTACGCCACCTGCTTCGATGCGCATTCAGCCGTGGCCTCTTCGGCCATGCTCCAGCTAGCAGACATCGACGGCAGTGAGAGTTTCGCCGACGGCTCCAGCGTCGTAGTGGACTCCGATGGCCGACCCACCGGCTTCCTCCGGGAATTCGAGGCCATGGCACTAGCCGAAAAGGTCCTGCCGGTGCTGGGCATCGACGACAAGGTGGAAGCAGTCTACCGGCTGCTGCGGGACATGGCGGCCAGCGGGCTGACCGGCGGGGAAATGCTGGATCTGGCCGATCCTGATTCATTGGAGATTTTCCGGCGTCTGGAGCTGCGCGGCGAATTGCCGATCAAGCTGCGCATCGCCCCGTGGATCATGGCCAGCGATCCGGCAGAAACCCTCGACCAGGTCATCGCGCTGCAGGGAGAACGCGGACGCCGCTGGCAGGTGCGCGGCGCCAAGCTGATGATCGACGGGACGGTGGACAACGGCACCGCCTGGCTCTACGAGCCGGACATCGAAGGCGAATCCACCGAATCCCTCTACCGGGATCCAAGCCGCTATGTGGCCAATCTGCGCGCCCTTGCGCAGGCCGGCGTGACAACCACGACCCATGCCATCGGCGACCAGGGCATCGGCTTCGTCATTTCCGCCATTGCATCGCTGCCCGACAATGGGCTGCGCCACCGGATCGAGCATCTGGAAGAACTCAACGACGAGGATTTCTCCCGGCTTAAGGCTTCCGGGGCCACCATCAGCATGCAGCCCACGCATTGCACACATTTCGTCCGCGCCGACGGATCGGATGCCTGGTCCCGGCGGCTGGGCCAGCATCGCGCCAGCTTCGCCTACCGCCTGCGTGATGTCAAGGATGCCGGCATGGTGCTGGCGCTGGGCTCCGACTGGCCCATCGCTCCTTTCGACCCGCGGCTGATCATGGCAGACGCGCAGACCCGCAGGCGCACCGAAGTGCCCGGCAGCGACAGCGTGCAGCCACGCCATCGCCTGTCGGCTCGCGAAGCCCTGGAAGGCTACACCGTGAACGTCTACGAAAGCACCGGGGCCACTGGCGGCCGCTTGGAAGCCGGGATGCCTGCGGACCTGACGATCTTCGCTGCAGATCCGCTGGCCGCAGCCCCCGAAGTACTTTGCACCATGGAGGTGCTGGGCACCTATGTCGATGGCAAGCTGGTGGATTTGGAAGCCGGTCTTGGGGCGGCCGACGCGGAGCCGGCGAGCGCGCGCCGGTAGTGGGCAAGCGCCTGCTGCCACGCTGCTGGGATAGCTCTTCCACTCGGACAAATGTCCACATAGGGTAGAAGTAGCCATCTGACTTTACCTGCCATCGGAGCCTTCAGTGCCACTCGCCTTACCCGAATCCACGCTGCCCCATCCCTCTTCGGCTCCTGCGCTGAATTGGGGCATCCTCGGGCCGGGGTGGATCGCTTCGCAGTTTGCCGCATCGCTGAACGATTTGACCGCCAGCCGGCTCGCAGCAGTCGGCTCGCGCACCTTGGCCCGATCCGAGCAGTTCGCACGCACCTACGGAGACACCGGGACCCGGGCCTTCGGCTCCTATGCCGAGGTGCTCGGGGACCCTGGGGTGGATGTCGTCTACATCGCCGTCCCGCACAGCGGCCACGCAGAACTTGCGCTCGAGGCGATCGCGGCTGGCAAGCATGTCCTGGTGGAGAAGCCAATGAGCCTGGACGCCGGGCAAACTTCCCGGATCATCGAGGCGGCCAAGGCTGCCGGAGTTTTCGCCATGGAAGCCATGTGGTCACGATTCCTGCCCATCGGCAATGTGGTTGCACAGGTCGTCAAGTCCGGCATCCTGGGGCAGATCATCACCGTCCAGGCTGATTTCGGCGCCAAGTTCGAGGTCGACTACGACTCGCGCATCTACGACCCGGCGCTCGGCGGCGGGGCCCTGCTGGATGTCGGCGTCTACCCTATTGCCTTTAGCGCCATGGTCTCCCCTGCCAAGCAGCTCCTGCACGCTTCGGGACGGATGGCCAAAACCGGGGTTGACGCTACCTTCACCGCGGTGCTTTCCAATGAAGACGGTTCCACGGCAACGGTCTTCAGCAGCATCGAAACCGATTCGCCGCAGGGCGCATGGATTGCCGGTACGCAGGGCACCTTGGAACTCCAGCGCCCGATTTGCTGCGGTTCCGGGCTGGTGCTGCGCAGTGCCGACGGCAAGATCGCCGACAGCCGCGAGTTCACGGAAACCTCGCCTACTGCCGGTTTGGGCTGGGAAGCGGCCCACGTGGCCCAGTGCATTGCCCAGGGCCTGGCCGAATCCCCGGTCATGCCGTTGGCTGAATCGCTGGCGATTGCGCAGACCATGGATCAGATCGCGGCCACGCTGCGCACCAGCTAGTTTCCCAGGCCGCTGCGCTTCAGCTTGGTGCGGTCAGCCGCGCTGGGCCGAAGCCTTCCAGGCGCTGTGGACCATCTGCTGCAGGCTATGGCGCATCTGCCAATCAAGGTCGCGGGCGGCCAGCTTCCCGTCGGCGACAATGCGCGCCGGGTCGCCCGGGCGGCGCGCTTCTTCCACCGCGGTGAAACCGATGCCGGTGGCCTTCGCTACCGCATCCATGATCTGGCGCACCGAGACGCCATCGCCGGAGCCCAAATTGTAGACCGGCTCCAATACCTCGCCGGCTTCCAGTTTACTGGCCGCCTCCACGTGCGCCAGCGCCAGGTCGGCGACGTGCACGTAGTCGCGCACGCAGGTGCCGTCCTCGGTGTCGTAGTCGGTGCCGAAGATCTTCGGCGTCTTTCCGGCATTCAGCGCCTGGAACACCAGCGGGAACAGGTTGTGCGGGCTGGCATCGTAGAGTTCTTCGCTGCCCGAGCCGACCACGTTGAAGTAGCGCAGCGAGGTGTGCTTCAGCCCGGTAGCCACCGCCTGGTCGCGGATCAGCCATTCCCCCACGAGCTTGCTCTGTCCGTACGGGGATTCGGGGAAGGTGCCGGTGGATTCGGTCACCACATCTTCGTCCGGGGTGCCGTAGACGGCTGCCGAGGAGGAGAAGACCATGTTGTGCACGCGGGAGGCCGCCATGGCTTCGAGCAGGTGCGCGGTGCCGGTGACATTCTGCTCGAAGGCCAGCAGCGGGTGCTTCACCGATTCGCCGGCATACTTGTAGCCGGCCAGGTGGATGACCCCGGTGACCTCGTGGCGCTTCATGATTTCCACGAGCTTTTCGGTCTGCAGGATGTTCAGCTGGTAGAACGGCACCTGTTCGGGAACGAAGCCGTGCACCCCGCTGGACATCGAGTCCACGACGACCGGCTCAAGGCCTGCCGCGGACAGCGAACGCACCACGTGGGATCCGATATATCCGGCTCCGCCGGTCACTAGCCAACTCATGCCCGGCCTGCTCCTTCGTCTGCAATTACGGTGAAAATGGCCGGCTCGACATAGCCGGCCTGGTCAAAGGCTTCGCGGACGGCCTGGCTGACCGGTTCGATCTGCTCGCGCTTGATCAGGGCAATGGCGCTGCCGCCAAAACCGCCACCGGTCATCCGAGCTCCGATCGCTCCGGCCGCCATGGCCGCTTCCACGGCCGCGTCCAGTTCCTCGCTGGAAATCTCGTAGTCGTCGCGCATGGATTCGTGCGACTGGCAGAGCAGCTTGCCCACCGCGAGCAGGTCGCCTTCGCGTAGCGCCAGGACGGTATCCAGGACGCGGCGGTTCTCGGTCACGATGTGCTTGGCGCGGCGCTTGGCTACCGGGTCACCGATGGCCTCCAGTTCTTCGACGCTGTGCACCTCGCGCAGCGATGCTACCTCCAGCACCGCGGCGGCCTGCTCGCAGCTGGTGCGGCGGGCGGCGTAGCCGCCATCCACGTGCGAATGCTCTACGCGGGTGTCCATGACCAGGACCACCGCGTCATGCTGCGCCAGCGGCAGCGGCACGGATTGGGATTCCATCGAACGGCAATCCAGGAACAGCGCATGCTGGGCATGGGACATCAGCGAGGCGCTCTGGTCCATGATCCCGGTCGGAGCACCCACGAATTCGTTCTCGGCACGCTGGGTCAGCTGGGCCATCTGCACCTTGGACAGGCCCAGGCCGTAGAGATCGTCCAGCGCCACGATGGTCGCCACTTCCAGGGCATGCGAAGAGGACAAGCCCGAGCCCACCGGGACATCGGAGTCCACCATCAGCTCCAGCCCGCCAATCTGCACGCCATCGAGCTGGCTCAGCGCCCACAGCACGGCGGCCGGGTAGGCGGCCCAGCCGGGCACCGCGCGGGGCACCAGCTCATCGAGGGTAATGGAGGTGACCGGCGGTTCGCCGCCCGCCCCGTAGGTGGAGGCGAAATCCAGCACCTGGCTGCCCGGCTCCAGCTGCGACTTGCGGCGCACGGCCACCAGCGCGTTCTTGTCGATGGCGAAGGGCAGCACATAGCCCATGTTGTAGTCGGTGTGCTCGCCGATCAGGTTCACCCGTCCCGGGGCCCGCCAGATGCCTTCCGGGTGGTGGCCGTAGGCCTTGGTGAACTTCTCGCGCAGGGCGTTGACGCGCGCCGCGGTTTCCTTCGTTCCGCTGCGGCTCATGGCATGACCTCGCGCAGCCGTGCAGCAGTCTGCTCGGCCGGGACGTCGTTGATGAAAGCGCCCATGGCAGCTTCCGATCCGGCCAGGAACTTCAATTTGTCAGCGGCCCGGCGCGGGCTGGTCAGCTGCAGGTGCAGCCGTGAGGCCTTGCGGGCCACGGGCTCCAGCGGAGCCTGGTGCCAGGCGGCGATGTACGGGGTGGGCGTCGGGTACAGCGCGTCGAATCCGCGCAGCAGGTCCCGGTACATCACGGCCAGCTCGGCTTTTTCGTCCGCATTGAGCGCGGCGAAGTCCGGCACGTGGCGGTGCGGCACCAGGTGCGCTTCCAGCGGCCAGCGGGCCGCGTAGGGCACGAACACGGAGAAGTGCTCGCCCTCGGCGACCATGCGCGTGCCCTCCTTGCGCTCGAAGTCCAGGATGTCGCCCATCAGGGTGCGCCCGGTCTTCTCCAGGTGCGCGATGCCCTGGCCGGCCATCTTGGCGGCGGTTGGCGCCAGGTACGGGTAGGCGTAGATCTGCCCATGCGGGTGGTGCAGGGTCACGCCGATATCCTGGCCGCGGTTCTCGAAGACGAACACCTGCGCAATGCCCTCCATGGCGGACAGGGCGGCGGTGCGCTGCGCCCAGGCCTCGATGACGGTGCGCGCCCGGGCATCATCCAGCGATGCGAAGGAACCGGTGTGCTCGGGGGTGAACACCACGACCTCGCAGCGCCCGTAGGCCGGGGCCGGCTGCTGCACCGGTGCGGCCGCTGGAATCCGGCCCAGTGCCGGGCCCAGGGACGGGAAGCGGTTCTCGAAAACCACCACGTTGAAGTCCTCGGCAGGGATTTCGCTCTGCCGCCCGTGGACGCTGGGGCACAGCGGGCATTCTTCCTTGGGCGGGAGGTAGGTGCGCGACTGGCGGTGGGCCGCTACGGCCACCCAGTCCCCGGTCAGCCGGTCGTAGCGCAGTTCGCCAGGCTCCCCGCGCGGATCCAGCGGCCGGGTGTCGGCCACCGGTTCGGGCACGGCGGCATTGGCGTCGGCGAAGAAGATCGCCTCGCGGCCATCGGCCAGGTGATGGACCCGGTGGGTCGGTTCATGTGCTGCGGAGCCCTGCGGCATTGCAATCTCTCCAGTTGACTCGTGGTGGTTCCAAAGGTGGGTGGCGCCTGGGGTGCTAGCGCGGCTGGACCGGGCCGATCAGCCAGCTGGCTTCGTGGCTGGCGCCCGGTGCCAGGGCGATGACGTCCTGGCCGGAGTTGTAGCCGCCCGGCGGGCAGGTCATCGGCTCGATGGCCAGGCCGGTGCGGTCCAGGGCCGGATCATCGCGGTCGGCGGTGTGTATCTGGACCCACGGGCAGGCTTCGTCCCAGGTGATGTGCGATCCGACGCCCCCGGCGTCGGTGATCTCCGCGCGGAAAGAACCGTCCGCGCGGGCAGCCAGGCCAGTGTAGGCATGGTCGATGAAGAGATCCCCGATGGGCTTCGGGGTGCGGAAATCCAGCTCGGTGCCGGCGGCCTGAACCGTGTCGCGCGGCAGCAGGCGCGGGCCTTCGGTCAGCTGCACCTTGCCAGCTGGCAGGGTGAAGGTCCATTCATCCGCCTTCTTGCCCGGGGCGACCAGGTAGGCGTGCGAACCCCAGCCGAAGGGCGCGGTGCCCGTCCCGAGGTTGGTGGCGGCAGCGACGGTGCGCAGCCCGCCGGCCTCCAGCCGGTAGCCGATCACCAGCTGCACCTCGTACGGATAGCCGGCGCTCGGGGCGATGACGGTGCGCAGCTGGGCGAAGTCGGCACGGTGCTCGATGATCTCGAAGCCGGTATCGATCACCAGGCCGTGCAGCGCATGGCCGCGCTCCGGCTCGGTGATCGGCAGCTGCAGCTCTTGGCCTTCCCAGCTGTAGGCCCCGTCGATCACCCGGTTGGGCCACGGGGCCAGGATGGCGCCCGCGAAAACCGGGCGCGGCCCGTGCGGGTCGAAAGCGCGCACCAGCGGGCGGGAGCCGTACTGGAGGGAAACCAGGGTGGCGCCCACCGTGGCCACTTGCGCGGTGAAGCCATGGACTTGCAGCGTCAGCACCGTTCCATTGGCGGTGTCCTTCAGGGGCAGTGCGAGGCGGTCCATGTCTTCATCCTTCTTGCTGGGCCATCGAAAACGTCGGGCACGCATGGGCCCTCCCGCAATCGCGTGCGGGAGGGCCCATGGCACCAGTGGCAGGCTAGTTGCCGGCGCCCGCGCGGCGCTTGTTGTAGATGTCGAAGGCGACTGCCAGAAGCAGCACAACGCCCTTGACGATCTGCTGGGTGGAGGCGCCCACGCCCATCAGCTGCATGCCGTTGGAGAGCACCGCCATCACCAGGCCGCCGACGATCGCGCCGGTCACCCGGCCCACGCCACCGGTGGTCGAAGCGCCGCCGATGAAGCAGGCCGCAATGGCGTCCAGCTCGAACATGTTGCCGGCACCCGGCTGGGCGCCGTTGGAACGCGAGGAGAAGACCACGCCGGCCACGCCCGAAAGCAGGCCCATGTTGATGAAGATCCACATGTTGATCTTCTTCACGTTCACGCCCGAAAGCTTCGCGGCGGACAGGTTGCCGCCGATGGCGTAGACGTGGCGGCCGAAAACGGTCTTGGTGGTCAGCACGTGGTAGCCCAGGATCAGGGCAGCCAGGATGATCAGCACGATCGGCATGCCGCGGCTGGTGGCGATCTGCCAGAAGAACCAGAGGATGATGATGCCCGAGATGATGTTCTTGGCCAGGAACATGGCCATGGATTCAACGCTCTGGCCGTACTTGGCGCGTCCAGCGCGGTTGCGCCACTGCGAAACGAACAGTCCGGCCACGGCGATCACGCCGATGATCACGGTGAACAGGTCGAATCCGTTGCCGCCCAGCAGCCCGTTGAGGAAACCGCCGGCGATCTGGCCGTATTCGCCGGGGAACGGCGAGAGCGACACATTGCTCAGCACTTCGTAGGTCAGGCCGCGGAAGAGCAGCATGCCGGCCAGGGTCACGATGAACGCGGGAATGCCCACGTACGCCACCCAGAAGCCCTGCCACAGGCCGCACAGGGCGCCCACGGCGATGCCGGCGAGCATGCCGACCCACCAGGGCAGATCCCCCTTGATGACGATGACCGCGGAGACCGCACCGGTCAGCGCCACGAGGGAGCCGACCGACAGGTCGATGTGCCCGGCGACGATCACCAGGATCATGCCCAGGGCGAGGATCAGCACGTAGGAGTACTGCAAGATGATGTTGGTGATGTTGATCGGGCTGAGCAGCAGCCCGTTGGTCAGGATGGTGAACAGCACCACGATGAGCACGAAGGCAATGTAAATGCCCGAGGTGCGCAGGTTCTTGGTGAAGATATCCTTCAGCTCGCTTGTGATGGTCATCGGGTGCTTTCCTTCTCGATGGTCATGAGTTCCATGAGGCGTTCCTGGGTGGCTTCGCTGCTGGGCAGCTGGCCGGTCATTCGGCCGTAGGCCAGGGTGTAGATGCGGTCGCAGATGCCCAAGAGCTCTGGCAGTTCGGAGGAGATCACCAGCACGGCCTTGCCGGCAGCCGCCAGCTCGTTGATGATGGTGTAGATCTCGTATTTGGCGCCGACGTCGATGCCGCGGGTGGGCTCGTCGAGGAT
Organism: Glutamicibacter sp. NPDC088483; assembly: GCF_044753145.1. Taxonomy (NCBI): domain Bacteria; kingdom Bacillati; phylum Actinomycetota; class Actinomycetes; order Micrococcales; family Micrococcaceae; genus Glutamicibacter; species Glutamicibacter sp. NPDC088483. The sequence goes on along the minus strand of NZ_JBIVMP010000004.1, from coordinate 190,862 downwards.
CAGCAGCTCGGGTGCGGTGTGCAGCCATTTGCCCAGCACGACCTTCTGCTGGTTGCCGCCCGAGAGGTTCCCGACCTTCGCCATCACGTTCGGGGTCTTGATGCGCATGGACTTGCGGTAGTGCTCGGCAATCTGGATCTCCTTGTTGCCGTCCACGAAGCCCTTGGAGGAGATCTTGTCCAGGCCGGCCGCGGTGGTGTTCACGCGGATGTCCTCGATCAGGTTCAGCCCGAACTTCTTGCGGTCCTCGGAAACGTAGGCGATGCCGGCCTTGATGGCCTTGCCCACGGTGGAGGTGTCCACCGGCTTGCCGTCCATCTTGACCGTGCCGGTGATGTTCCGGCCATAGCTGTGGCCGAAGATGCTCATCGCCAATTCGGTGCGCCCGGCGCCCATCAGTCCTGCAATGCCGACGATTTCGCCGGCGCGGACCTCCAGGTTGGCGTCTTCCACCACGGTGCGGTCCTGCTGGACCGGGTGCTGGACCGACCAGTCCTGGACCTCGAAGACCACGTCGCCGATCTGCGGTACGCGTTCCGGGTAGCGGGAGGACAGTTCGCGGCCCACCATGCCGCGGATGATGCGGTTCTGGTTGGACTCGGGATCGGCCATGTCCAGCGCCTCGATGGACTGGCCATCGCGGATGATGGTGGTGGTGTTGGCAATGTCCTCGATCTCGCCGAGCTTGTGCGAAATGATGATCGAGGTGATGCCCTGTTCGCGCAGTCCGCGCAGCAGGTTCAGCAGGTGCTCGGAGTCGTCGTCATTCAGCGCGGCGGTCGGTTCGTCAAGGATCAGCAGCTTGACGTTCTTGCTCAGCGCCTTGGCGATTTCCACCAGCTGCTGCTTGCCCACGCCCAGCTGGCCAACCGGGGTGACCGGCAGTTCGTCCAGGCCCACGCGGGCCAGCAGGTCCGCGGCGCGGTGGTTGGTCTCGTTCCAGTCGATGAAGCCGCCGCGCGCGGTTTCGTTGCCGAGGAAGATGTTCTCGGCCACCGACAGGTACGGCACCAGCGCCAGCTCCTGGTGGATGATCACGATGCCCTGGGCTTCGGAGTCCTTGATGTTCGAGGCCTTGAGCTCTTCGCCTTCGAAAATGATCTGGCCCTCGTAGCTGCCGTGCGGGTAGACCCCGGAGAGCACCTTCATGAGGGTGGATTTTCCGGCGCCGTTCTCTCCGCAGATAGCGTGGATCTCGCCCTTGCTAACCGAAAGGTTGACGCCGTCCAGCGCCTTGACTCCGGGAAAAGTCTTGGTGATGTCCTGCATGTGCAGGATCGTGGTGTCCATAGTGCAGACGTCCTTGGTGTGTGCTGTGAGCGGTGCATCCGGTGGGCCGGAGGGCGGCTTGCCCTCCCGCCCACCGGATTGCGGCCTGGGAGACTACTTGGTCTGGCCGGCCTTGACTTCCTCGGCCGTGTAGTACTCGGAGTCGACCAGCAGGGAGGTGATGTTGTCCTTGACGACGATGTCCGAATCCAGCAGGTAGGAAGGAACAACCTTCTTGCCGTTGTCGTAGGTTTCGGTGTCATTGGCTTCCGGCTCGCCGCCGCCTGCGTAGGACTTCACTGCCTCGACAGCCTGGGTAGCCAGCTTGCGGGTGTCCTTGAAGATGGTTGCGTACTGCACGCCATCGTCGATCAGCTTCACCGAAGCGATTTCTGCATCCTGGCCCGAGATGATCGGCAGGCCGGCCTCGATGGTCTTGCCGTAGCCGGCGTTGGACAGTGCGGTGATGATGCCGCGGGAGATGCCGTCGAATGGCGAGAGGATGCCGTCGATCTTGGTCTTGCCGCCCTGGTAGTGGGCGGTGATCAGGTCTTCCATGCGCGACTGGGCTTCTTCCTGGCTCCAGCGCAGGGTAGCTGCCTGCTCGATCTTGGTCTGCCCGGACTTGACCGTCAGGGTGCCGTCATCCAGGTAGGGCTTGAGGGTATCCATGGCGCCCTTCCAGAAGAAGTGCGCGTTGTTGTCGTCGATCGAACCGGCGAAGAGCTCGACGTTGAACTTGCCCTCCTTGCTGGTGCGCTTGCCTTCCTCATCGGCCAGGCCCATGCCGGTCAGCAGCGAGGTTGCCTGCTGGACGCCGACGTTGTAGTTGTCGAAGGTGACGTAGAAGTCGACGTTCTCGGTGCCGTTGATCAAGCGGTCGTAGGAGATGATCGGGATGTTCTGGTCCGCTGCGGCCTGCAGCTGGGTGGACAGCGCGGTGCCGTCGATGGAGGCGACTACCAGGATGTCGCTGCCCTTGGTGATCATCTGGTCGATCTGCTGCTGCTGGGTGGGGATGTCGTCATTCGCGAACTGCAGGTCGACTTCGAAGCCAGCGGCTTCCAGCTGGGACTTGACGGCTTCGCCGTCGGCAATCCAGCGCTCGGAAGTCTCGGTTGGCATTGCCACGCCCACCTGGATGTCCTCAGGTGCAGTCGACTCGCCTTCGCCGGCTCCTGCTCCGCCGCCAGCGCCACCGCCGCTGCACGCTGCCAATGCGCCGACCAGTGCCAGCGATCCCATGGTCGCCGCGGCCTTGCGGGTCCAATTATTCCATGCCATCTTTTCCTCCTTGAAAGGTTGCCATATCTGCGAGTGAGACTGGACTCACACTATGTTAGCGCTAACACAGTGATTTCAGCCACCCTCTATGTAAATAAATTAAGATTCCTTACTCATTGGTAATGCACGCCCCGCAACGGGGCGCGCATTACCTGGGCAAGGGTTGTTCGAACCGCTAGAAACCCTGCGCCAAGCGGTAGTAGCTCTGGTTCACGCGAATCTGCTGCGCGAAGTTCCGGCGGGTGGTTTCCTCATCGATAACCAGCAGCTCGGTGCCTGCGATTTCGGCGAAGATCTCGAAAGCCTCGATCCCCGCGGCCGTGGACATCACCGTGTGGTGCGCACCGCCGGCAGCCAGCCAGGACTCGGCGGAAATATTGAAGTCCGGCCGCGGGCTCCACACCGCGCGCGCCACCGGCAGGTTCGGCAGGTCCGCCGGCGGGGTGACCACATCCACCACATTGGCAGTCAGGCGGAAGCGCTCGCGCATATCGGCCATGGACACGACCACCGCACCTTCGGCAACGTCCGCGTTGAAGACCATGCGCACCGGATCCTCGCGGCCGCCGATGCCCAGCGGGTGGATTTCAACCCGCGGCTTGGAGGTGGTCAGCGACGGGCAGACCTCGAGCATGTGGGCGCCGAGGATCAGCTCCTTGCCGGGAGTCAGGTCGTAGGTGTAGTCCTCCATCAGCGAGGCGCCGCCCGGCAGGCCCTCGCCCATGACCTTGGCGGCACGCACCAGTACCGCGGTCTTCCAGTCGCCTTCGGCGCCGAAGCCGTAGCCCTTGCCCATCAGGCGCTGCACAGCCAGGCCCGGCAGCTGCTTGAGCCCGCCCAGGTCCTCGAAGTTGGTCGTGAACGCCATGGCGCCGGCCTTGGCCAGGAACGCTTCCAGCGCAATTTCCTGGGATGCGGCATAGCGCAGCGACTCGTGGCGGGCACCGCCGGCGCGCAGTTCGGGCACGACGTCGTAATCGCGCTCGTACTCGGCAACCAGCGCGTCGATGTCGGCCTCGGCCACAGCCTGGACCGCTTCGACCAGGTCGTTGACGGCCCAGGTGTTCACCGAGACGCCGAAGCGGATCTCCGCCTCGGTCTTGTCCCCCTCGGTCACCGCGACGTTGCGCATGTTGTCGCCGAAGCGGACCAGGTTCAGGTTTTGCACGGCGTTGAAGCCGGCAGCGCCGCGGATCCAGGTGCCCACGCGGCGGGATACGGCAGGGTTGGAGACATGGCCGACCACGGTGGTGCGGGCCGCGCCCAGGCGGGTGGCCAGGTAGGCGTACTCGCGGTCGCCGTGGGCGGCCTGGTTCAGGTTCATGAAGTCGAAGTCGATCGAATCCCAGGGCAGTTCGACATTGGCCTGGGTGTGAAGGTGCAGCAGCGGCTTCTGCAGGGCCTTCAGGCCGTTGATCCACATCTTGGCCGGGCTGAAGGTGTGCATCCAGGTGATGACGCCCAGCACTTTGTCATCCGAGTTTGCTTCCAGCATTGCGCGGCGGATCGATTCGGAGTCCTTCAGGACCGGCTTCCACACGATCCTTGCCGGAACGTCGGCGGACGCATCCAGCGCCTGCGCGACCTCGGTGGACTGCTGCGCCACCTGGCGCAGCGTCTCTTCGCCGTACAGGTCCTGGCTGCCGGTGAAGAACCAGATTTCTTGGGTGTTATATGCCTTGGCCATGATGTCCTTACTGTCCGTAGACGTTCTGGTAGCGCTCGTAGAGCGAGTCGATATGCTTCTGGTCGATCGCGACCGGGTTGCCCAGCTGGCGCGAGATGTGCACGGTTCGTGCCACTTCCTCGCACATCACCGCGGCTTTGACTGCGGCCTTGGCGTCCTTTCCGATAGTGAAAGGACCGTGGTTGCGCATCAGCACGGCCGGGCTGCGGGACTCGCTCAGCGTGGACACGATGCCGCGGCCAATCGAATCATCGCCAATGATGGCGAAGGGGCCTACCGGGATCGGGCCGCCGAATTCGTCGGCCATCATGGTCAGCACGCAGGGAATTTCCTCGCCGCGCGCCGCCCATGCGGTGGCGTAGGTGGAGTGGGTATGCACCACGCCGCCCACCTGCGGCATGTGCTCGTAGGTGTAGGCATGGGCCGCGGTGTCCGAGGACGGGGCGCGGGTGCCATCGAGCAGCTTGCCGTCCAAGGTGCAGACCACCATGGACTGCGCGGTCAGCTCGTCGTAGGCGACGCCCGATGGCTTGATCACGAACAGGTCCGCGGAGCCGTCGGCGATTTCCGGGTGGCGCACGCGCTGCGACACGTTGCCGGCAGTCCAGACCACCAGCTCATAGCGCGGCAATTCGGCGTGCAGGTCGGCAACAATCTGGCGGACCGTGGCCACCTCGTCCTGCATTGACTGCGGGTAATCCGCCAGGATTCGTGGTTGATTCATCGGTTTCTCTTTTCGTCCGAAACTGTGTGCGATGCCTAGATGGCGGTAATGGCGGTGCGCTGAATGGCCAGGCCGGCTTCATAGGTTTCCAGGTAGGCCTCGAAGCCGGCACGGTCATCGGCCTGCGGCTCCGCGAGGCTCAAAGCGGCACCGGCGAAGACTTCGGAATCCAGGAATTCAGGCAGGGACTGCTGCAGGCCATCGAGGACTCGGCGCCGGTACGCTGCCAGGACGGCGATGCCCCATGCACCTCCGTGTCCGGCGCTGTCCCCGACAAGGACGGGAGTGTTGATCGCAGCGGCCAGCAGCCGTTGGGCCACCCCGGCGGTGCGGAAGATGCCGCCATGGGCAAACATCTGCTTGACCTCGACGCCTTCGGCGGCCAGCACGCGCAGTCCGAGGCTCAGCGTGGCGAACATGGCGTACACCTGAACACGCACGAAGTTGGGCAGGTTCAGCGTGGAGTCCGGGGTGCGCAGGATGGCCGGACGGCCTTCGGCAAGACCCGCTACCGGTTCGCCGGAAAGATTGTTGTAGGCCAGGAGCCCCGCACCATCGGCAGCACCCTGAAGGGCCGAACGCAGCAGGGTTTCGAAGACCGCGTTGTCGTCGGCGTCGCTGCCCAGCGCCCGGGCGAACTGCCCGAAGACCTGGGCCCAGGCGGCAAATTCGCTGGCGCCGTTATTGCAGTGGACCATGGCTACCGGATGCCCATCGGGCGTGGTGACCAAGTCGATTTCGTGGTGCACTTCCTTGAGCGGCGCGTCGAGGACCACCATCGCGAAAATGGAGGTTCCGGCGGAGATGTTGCCGGTGCGCTGGGCTACCGAATTGGTGGCCACCATGCCGGTTCCGGCGTCTCCTTCCGGTGGGCACAGCGGGCTGCCAGGCTGGAGCTGGCCGGTGGGGTCCAGGAGCAAGGCCCCGGCTTCGCTAAGCGTGCCAGCATCTGCACCGGCGGGCAGTGCCGCGGGCAGCATTGAGGAAAGCCCTGCGGTCGCGCCATGCCGGGCAGCCACCGCGTCAAAGGCGGAAAGCATCCGTGCATCGTAGCTGCCGGTGGCTGAATCGATGGGGAACATTCCCGCGGCATCGCCCACGCCAAGCACAAAATTTCCGGTGAGAAGCTCATGCACGAATCCGGCCAGCGTGTTCAGGCGGGAAACTTTCGACACGTGCTCTTCGCCGTTGAGCAGCGCTTGGAAGTAGTGCGCTACGGACCAGCGCTGCGGGATATTGAAGTCCAGTTCCTCGCTGAGCATCGCCGCCGCTTTTGCCGTGGAGGTGTTGCGCCAGGTGCGGAAGGGAACCAGCAGTTCCCGGTCGGCGTCGAAGGCGAGGTAGCCATGCATCATCGCGGAGATTCCAACGGCTCCTAGCTGCGTTGGGCGTACTCCGTGGCGCTCTTGGGCATCTTCCAGCACCTGGGCCATAGAGTCCTGCAGGCCGGCGACGATTGCTTCGCGGGAGTAGGTCCAATTCCTGTTTTCGTACTGGTTCTCCCAGGCGTGGCTGCCGCTGGCAAGCTGCTGGTGGCCGGGGCCGATCAGGCTGGCTTTGATATTCGTTGAACCGAACTCGATGCCCAGCACGGCTTCGCCGTTGCTGATGATCTCGCGGGCGGTTGGCCCGTTGAGCTGTGTTGCCATGAAATCTCCGTTCGCACAGCTCGGTGAGCAGCGCCATAGCCATCGTTTCCTGCTCCACTCGCGAAAAATGCGCTGGCAGAACAAAACCTCGATCCAATGTTAGCGCTAACAATTTGTGATCCGCAATACCGGATCCCGGACTCGGGGAATGAAGCGCTTGCCTAGCGGGCGTTGGGCGGTGCGGTACTCGCCCGGATTACCAGCGTTGGCGCAATCACTTTCGGGACCCTGTCAGCCGTGGCGCCTTCCAGCAATTCCATCAGCGCAGCATGGCCGACATCGCGGAAAGGCTGGCGAACCGTGGTCAGCGAAGGGATCAGGAAATTGGAGATTTGCAGGTCGTCGAAACCGATAACCGAAACGTCATTGGGCACTTCCAGCCCGGCTTCCCAGAAAGCACGCAGAACACCGGTGGCAAGGTAATCATTCGCTGCGAATACTGCCGTAACTTCGCCGGCGCGTATCGGGTCAACCAGACGCTGGCCTGCCTCATAGCCGCTCTGGGCCTGCCAGGATTCAGCTGGCACCTCAACAATCGGGGCCTTGGCTTCCAGCATTTTTTCCCGCCAGCCGATCTGCCGTTCGGTGGCGTCGAACCAGCCGGTCGGCCCGGACACGTGGACGATCTTGCGGTGCCCCAGGGCCAGAAGATGACCAGTGGCCAAGCGCGCGCCTTCACGCTGGTCGATGTACACGTAATGCGCCGGATCCGCGTCGGGAACCTCCGTGCGAGCGGCCACGACCACCACTGGAATCGTCAGGGCAGCATCATCCAGGGCATCGATCACCTTTTCGAAGGGCGCAACCATCACCACGCCATCAACGCCCTGGTCCACCAGGTGGCTGAGGGCTTCGCTCGCGCTGTGCGCGTCATAGCGATCCAGTGCGGTAACGGTCACGAAATATCCCTGCGCACGGGCAGCGGCCTCGATGGCCAGCACGGTGGATTGCGGTCCGAAGAATTCGCTGCCGATGGTCAGAATGCCGATAGTGCTCGAGTGCGATGTGGCCAGTGCCCGCGCGGCTCGGTTGCGGCGATAACCCAGCTGCCGGATGGCATCCAGCACCTGGTCGCGGGTTCCCGCCCTGACGTTTGGATGGTCGTTGAGCACGCGGGAAACCGTCTGATGGGACACCCCAGCCAAGGCCGCCACATCCGCCATCGACGGGGGCCGGTTTCCTGGGCGCCCTTCACCGGGCTGAGCAATGTTCACAACGGTCATTATTGCAAACACCTTCGAAACAGCCACTGTCGCGGGCGAATATCCAGTCAATCAGCGAGCCGGATTACTGCATTCCCTTGAAGGTATATAACGCACTTTCGCCTTGAACCATTGAAAAACCGGTGATGAACAGACGTATCCTGCACTCGCAGACCAGCCTAGCGGCGGCTCGGAAAAAACTCATGGAGAATTTGCCCGAGCGTATTACTTTCCGGGGAGCAGTGGGCATATGATCTTGGAAGCACCTTTGTACTGACAACTGTACATTTCGTTTCCACGCATGCATTCCACACGCCAAGGAGGACCAATGGCAAAACTGTCCATGAATGTCACAACAAGTTTCTACGGGAATGTTGCCACCGACATTGCAACGGCACGGTCGGCCGGATTCGGCGGCATCGAGCTGCAAAGCCCGAAACTCTATCGCTATCTTGATGCCGGCTTTTCTGTGCACACGCTTCCAGAAATGCTCACGGGCCTTGAAGTGACAGGAATCGGCGCAGTCCTTGACCTTGAACGCCAAGGCACCGCACGGGATGACATGCTCCGGGAAGTCAGGCGGATGGCCGAAATCGCCACAGTGGTCGGCGCACCGATCCTGCAAATGTGCACCGGGCCAGTGGACTGGAATGTGGTCAAGGATTTCAAGTCCGGAAAACTCGCAGCATCTGATGATCGCTACCGCGGGACACTCGGCCTCTCGGAACCGGAAGCCATGGCCATTGCCGCCGATAATGTATCTGCTGCCGCCGGGATCGCCGCAGAGCACGGGCTGGAGATCTACTTGGAACCGCTGGCTTGGTCCAATATCAATCGGTGTCGGCAAGCCCTGGAAATTATTGAGCGCTGCGGCCGCGAGAACGTTGGCATCGCCTTGGACACCTGGCATTTCTGGACCGTCGGGGACACCTTGGAAGAAGTGGCCGCGTTGCCCAAGGAACTGATCAAGGCGGCCCATATTTCCGACGGGTTGGATCTGGATCGGCGCCATGAGGTTCCGGCCCAGGACGTGCACCGCAATGTCGTCATCGGCGGTGGCGCCATCCCATTGCAGCAGTGGGTGGACGCGATCAAGTCCACCGGCTATGACGGCTGGTGGGTTTCCGAGATGTTCTCTGACCGCGCCAATGAGCACGACTTCCACAAGGTTGCCAGCACCATGCGCAATCTTCTGGACATCATGGTCTCCTGACTTCAACCAACTTCACGAGGTGCCTTCAATGCAAAGATTCGCCCTGATCGGCGCCGGCTTCATCGGCTCGGTGCATGCACACAACTTGGCCGCACACCCGGAGATCGACTTTAAACTGGTCTACGACATTGACCCTCAGCGAGCTGCTGCTCTGGCCTCGCGACATGGCGCCAAGGCAGCAGCAACGCTCGACCAGATTTTCGGCAATGACGGCCTGGACGCAGTGTTCATCGCGTCATCAACGGATTCCCACGCCCAGAACCTCCGCCTTGCAGCCGATGCGTGCCTGGCGGCTCTCGTCGAAAAGCCAATCGACCTCGACTTGGAAACGGCAAAGGCGACGGTAGCCTACGTTGAACGTTCAGGAATCAAGGCCATGGTCAATTTCAACCGGCGCTTCGATCGCGCTCACGCAGAGCTCAAGGAGCTCGTGCACTCCGGGCGAATCGGCGATCTGGCTTTGCTCCAGTTGACTTCGCGTGGCCCGGGATTGCCACCACTGGATTACCTGAAAAATTCTGGCGGCCAGTTCCGCGATCAGGCCGTGCACTTCTATGATTTGGCACGCTGGATATCAGGCCAGGATCCCCTGCAGGTGCACGCCTTCGGCTCGGCCCTGTCCGCCCCGGAGATTGCGGAGTTTGGCGATGTGGACACTTCGATCAGTTCGCTGCAGTTCCCTAGTGGAGCGATGGCCCAAATAGATTGTGTGCGCCATACGAATTACGGCTATGACGAACGCATCGAAGCGCTGGGGTCTGAAGCCATGGCCGCATCTGAACGGCAACCCTCGGGGCACGTCAGCCTGTTCCAGGGGCAGCACGCGCAATCCCACGGGCTGCACGGCAACTGGTTCGACAGGGTCCAGCCAACCTATGCCGCCAGCTTGGGGGCCTTCGTTCAGGCACTGGACGAAGACCGGGAAGTACCTGTCACGTTGCGTGAGGGGCTCAAATCCCAGGCCATCGCCCAGGCCGCGGTGCGTTCCATCGCTACTGGCCATAGTGAAATGATTGACTACTCGCTCTAAGCACTGGGACAGCTAAGGCCTGGGCTTCTTCACCATCGCGAAGAAGCCCAGGCCTTAGCTGCGGTTGGGTCAGGCTGTTGCTTGAGAGTTCGCGCCCGCCTCTGCCTCTGCCAGCTCTTCATCATGTCCACCAAGCTGTTCAAGCTCATGAGCCAGTTCAGCGAGTTCAGCGCCACCGGCCATCTGGGCGGTTAGCTCTTCGACGGTGATTTCCGACTTCGAGTAGTACCCGATGGAGCGGCCGCGTTTCAGCAACAGGAACGAGTCCCCTACCGGATACGCGTGATGCGGGTTGTGCGTAATGAAGATGACACCCAACCCGCGGTCGCGCGCCTGGAGGATGTAGCGCAGCACCACGCCGGACTGCTTGACGCCCAAGGCGGCGGTGGGCTCATCGAGGATCAGGACCTTGGCTCCGAAATATACCGCGCGAGCGATGGCTACGCACTGGCGTTCACCGCCGGACAGCTGGCCGATCGGCTGCTCGACGTCACGCAGATCAATGCCCATGTCGGAGAGCTCCTGCTTGGTGATGTCCTTCATTTTCTGCACATCAAGCTTCTTGAACGGCCCAACCCCGGTGGTCAGTTCCGAGCCGAGGAAGAAGTTGCGCCAGATCGGCATCAAAGGAACGACCGCCAGGTCCTGGTAGACCGCGGCGATGCCGGCATCCAGTGCGACGCGGGGACTCTTGAGCTTGATGGCCGAGCCATGCAAACTGAACTCTCCTTCATCGTGCTGGTGCAAGCCGGCGATGATCTTGATCAGCGTGGACTTGCCGGCGCCGTTATCCCCGAGAACGCAGGTGACCTTGCCCGGATCCACCACCATGTCGACACCGCGCAGGGCGATGATGCTTCCGTAGTGCTTGCCAACTCCCTTGAGGGTCAGCAGGTTGTCGCTGATCTTGGGCTCGAGCTTCTCGAGCAGGTCTTCGGTCTTCGTATTCTTGCGAGTCTTCATGATTTTTGTCCTTGGCTTCCTACTTGCTGGATTCCGCACGCTTTTTCACCACGATGTTGACCACCGTAGCCAAGAGCAGCATCAGGCCAAGGAAGAACTTGAACCAGTCCGGATTCCATTCCGCGTACACGATGCCCTTGTTCGCCATGCCGAAAATGAACGCCCCGATAGCGCCGCCAATGGCTGAACCGTAACCGCCGGTGAGCAGGCAGCCGCCGATGACCGCGGCAATGATGTAGAGGAATTCATTGCCGATGCCTTCGCCGGACTGCACCGAGTCAAAGGCGAAGAGGTTGTGCATGCCCAGCACCCAGCCGCAGAATCCAACGGCCATGAAGAGTCCGATCTTGGTGCGGACCACTGGAACGCCGACGGCGCGAGCGGCCTTCTCATCCCCGCCTACGGCGAAGATCCAGTTCCCGATCTTGGTTCGGAGCAAGATCCAGGAAGCGATGATCACCATGGCGATCCAGATGAACACGGTGATCTTGACGTCGATCCCGGCGATATTGACTGAAGAGGCAAAGACCGCCTTTGCGCTCTGGAATCCTTCAATATCCGCAATAGATGGAGAGGACACCGAGCCGCCAATGGCTCGCGTCAGGCCCAGATTCAGGCCGGTGAGCATCAAGAAACTGGCCAGCGTCACGATGAAGGATGGCAGCTTGGTCTTGATCAGGATGATTCCGTTGATGAAACCGATCAGCAGCGAGACGACCAGGGCCAAGGCAATGCCGACCCAGACGTTGAGACCGAAGTACCAGGAGATCATCGATGCACTGAGCGCCGAAGAAATGACGGCCACACCGGTGGATAGGTCGAACTCGCCACCGATCATCAGCAGTGACACGCCAACGGCCATGATGCCGATGGTCGAAGCCCCATAGAGGACGGTGGCCAAGGATGCGGGAGCCAGGAAGACCGGAGCGACGACGGCGAAGAATACGAAGAGGGCGATGGCGCCCACGAGAGCACCGATCTCCGGACGGCCCAGAAGGATAGACAATGCGCTTTTCTTGCTGACGCGCTCGTCCAGAGCCGGAGATTTTCTCTTTTGAGAGGGTGAAGCTGTTATAGATGACATGGGATTTCCTCCGTGTCCAGGCTGCGCGCCGGATCGCCGCTACCGGCAGATCAGGCGCGCGCCGAGGGGATGTGGCTAGCGGACGCCTTCTTGGGCGAAACTGGTAATTTGCTCAGCGACGGCTTTGTCTACAACAGCCGGGCCGGTCAACGTCGCCTGTCCACCGCCGATGGTGAAGCCGCCACGGTTGTTCTGCCACAGCGCATCAACTGCCATGTAGCCCTGCAACCAAGGCTGCTGGTCAACGGTGAACATCACATTGCCCTTGGTGATTTCTTCAACCAACTGCGAGTTCATGTCGAAGGAAGCTACCTCGACCTCGGACTTCGCCGTGGCTTTAGCCTTGAGCAGTGTCATCGTGATGGGTGCGCCCAGGCCGATGATCGCGTCGGCTTGCTTATCGGCTTGGAGCTTTGCGGTTGCCGTTGATTCAACCTGGGTCATGTCAGTGCCCTGCACGTAGAGTATTTCGGTGTCTGGGACGATTTTCTTCACGCCGGCGCAACGTGCTTCAAGCCCAACGTGCCCCTGTTCCTGGATGACGCATATCGGCTTCTTGATTCCCGCCTCCTTCAGCTTTTCGCCAGCGGCCTGGCCTGCAAGCTGCTCATTGGAACCGAAGTGGGCAAATGCTCCGAGATCCTTGAATCGGGCTTCACCGGCATTCAAGCTGACAATGGGGATCCCGGCATCGGCAGCCTTGCCTAGCGCTCCAGCCATGGCGTCGGGCTTGGCCAGGGTCACGGCGATGCCGTCGACGCCCTGGTCAATAGCCTGCTCGATCAGCTGGGACTGGCGTCCGCCATCAGGATCACTCAGATACTGGAGTTCTACGTTGTCCTTGGCCGAAGCTTCTTCAGCGCCCTTTCTAAGAATGTCCCAGAAGGTATCTCCTGGAGCCGCGTGGGTGATGACCGCGATTTTGATGCGGTCAGTAGCCGCCACCGCACCGCCACCGGCATTGCTTTCCGGTTCCGGTGCACGCCCGCCAGTGGACGAGCAAGCCGCCAGCCCCAATGCTGGAATGATGGCGAGCGTGATTGCGAGTTTGCGCCAAATTGGCTTTCCCATATTCGTTTCCCCTTCAGGAATCCCCGGCGCACCCCGATTGTCCCCTGGGGCGGGCCGCCTTAACAAGATGTTCCGTGACTTGAATCACAAGATGCCTAAAGTGTGCGTGACGAAAAGCGATCCGTCAAGACTTTGTTAAGACATAAGGATGTGCAGACGAGTAATTTGCCGACCTCGACAAGCACGGCGAAACGCCGCTTTCACAGGGTTCAACGGTGCAGCTGCGACGAGGAGCGCACGATAAGCCGCGGTGGAATCATCAACTGACGTGCAAATTTTCCTTCCGGATTCCGCATCAATTGGAGCAGCAGCCGCACGCTGCTGCGACCGAGATCTTCCGAATCCGAGCCGATGCTGGTCAGCGAAATTCTTCCCAGCGACGATAGGGAAATATTGTCGTAGCCAGTCACCGCCGCAGACACGCCAGCCTCATCCAGAGCCTGCAGCGCCCCAATGGCGGAAAGATCATTGAAACAAGCCAGCGATCCAGGCCGTGCCCCCGAGGCCAGCAACCGCGCTACGGCTTCATGCCCGGCCTGAATCGTTGGCCCGGCTTCCACCACCTGTACATGCTGGCGCAAGCCATGGCGCAGCATCGCCCGATGATAGGCAGCTTCGCGCATCGCAGAAACCGGACCAGCGCCACCGGCTATATGGGTAATCCGCGCATTTCTGCAATCGACCAAGTGGTCAATCACCAAACCGAAGCCCTGCTCATCATCAACCGAAACCGCGCCAGTGCCTGATTGGGCCTGGCGCCCGCCGCCAACAAATACCGCGGGAGTCTCACCCAAGGCGGCTTCGAAGCTGACGGCGTCATCGGCTGATCCGACGATGAGAATTCCACTGACCCGCAAATCGCGCAAGGTCTGCAATTCCGCAGGCCCAACGCCCTGCCCGTCGTGGATCGCGGCCGCGCTGAACAGCACGTCAAGTCCTGCTGCTTGCAACTGTTCGCGCACCACTTCCGCGACGCTCAGAACCCAGGGATTATGCAGTTCCCCCAGGACAACGCCAATGGCATGCCGGTTCTCGGCCGAAAGCGAGCGCGCTGCCAGGTTGGGCTGATAGCCCAACTCGCGGATGGAGTCCTCGACCAGCGAACGCCGCATCGAACTGACCTTGCTAGGATCCGAGAGCACCAGGGAGACCAAGGATTTTGAGACCCCGGCATGCTTGGCGACGTCCCGGATCGTGGGGCGGCGGCGCGACGAGTCAGGCATGGCGGTCAGTATTGCACACTCGCAGCGCGCACCGGCTCATCCAGCGCCTGCCACGTGCCGCTTGCGGCAGATGCTTCGGCCGCTTCGACCACTGCGGCTGCGGCCACCGCATCGGCGATGGTGGAGTTCGTTTTCTCTCCACCGGCGACAGCCAGCAGGAACTTCTTGGCCTCGATGGTCTTGAGGTCGTCAAAGCCCATCGCGTTCCCTGGGCCTGGCTGGAACCGGGAGTATTCGCCATGCTTTGGCGAGCCGATCACCGTCGTGAATCCCTGCTCTTCATTGTCTCGACCGAGCACGACTTCCAGTTCATTCATGCGTTCAAAATCCCACTTGACCGAACCTTCCGTGCCGTAGATTTCCAGTCGGTAACCGCACTGCGGTCCCACAGCCACCCGGGATGCCTCGATAGTTCCGATCGCGCGGTCCGCCACGCCTTCTGGGCTGAAACGCACCAACGCTGCGGCGTAGTCCTCATTCTCGACTTCACCTTGGTCACCGCCTTCGATCAGGTCGAAGTGCGTGCCCTGGCCCATGGATAGTTTCGGCCGGGACGGGATCATGACATTGGTGGATGCGGAAATGCCCTGGATGGGGCCGACAACATGGCTGCATAGATCAGCTGCATGGCTGAACAGGTCAGCAAGCACCCCGCTGCCGGCCAGCTCCCGGTTGAAGCGCCACGATAAAGCGGCCCGGGGGTCTGACGCATATCCGGCAAGGAAGCTGGCGCGGACATTCGTGATGGATCCCAGCCGGCCTTCTTGCACCAGCTGGCGGGCGCGTGCGATAGCTGGCGCATGCCGGTAGTTGAACCCGACCGAGGTGACTACGCCATTGCGGATGGCGGCTTGCTCGATAGCCTGCGTTTCGGCCAAGCTTCGACCGGCGGGCTTTTCGATCCAGAAGTGCTTGCCGGCCTCTGCTGCGGCGATCGCCATGTCGGCGTGCAGGAAGTTCGGAGCGCAAATCGAGACGACATCCACCTCGGGATCGGCAAGCACCTGGTGGTAGTCCAGTGTTCCGCGCTCGAAGCCCAGTGTTGAGATCGCGAAGTCGACTCGCGACTGCTCGGTGTCCGCGGCTATGACCAGTCTTGGCTTGATGCCCAGCTCTGGATAAGCATAGGGCACCGAACTGTAGGCGCGAGCGTGCAGCTTGCCCATCCATCCCACCGAGATCAGCCCCACGCCGATGCTGCGCTGTTCATTCATGATGTTCTCCTGTCTGCGGCGTTTAACGCCGTGATTCCCTGTGGCTGCCGCGGCTCGCCTCAAGCCTTGGACCGTTCCAAAAAACCATATGTGCCACTGGAATCCTCGGGCAATGGAATCTGCCGAATTTTTTATCAGGACAATTGGACAATCCAACCTGTTGTCCAATCCCCCTTGTCGGACCGCATGTCTGACTCGAACCCCTCAGTTGGCAACGCCGCTGGGGATCACCAACTAGCGTGGAGAATGCTTTGGAACGAATGGAGTTCCAGCCAAAGGATGCCCAAATCGTGAACTTTCATATATAGTTTGTCCTGTCAAAGCGACATATCATGACAAAGTCGCCGGCAAGGAGCAACTGTGAGCACACCACTGAGCATCAAGATCGACCGATCTTCGCCCATTCCCCTCTACCACCAGGTAGCGCAAGGCATCGAAGGCGCGATCCGCGACGGTTCGCTGGCCTCGGGCACTCGACTGGAAAATGAAATCGAGCTGGCCCAGCGGCTGCGGCTTTCACGGCCCACCATTCGCAAGGCCATGGATGACCTAGTCCAGTCCGGCCTGCTGGTGCGCAAGCGCGGTGTGGGAACGCAGGTTGTTTCCAGCCAGATCCGCCGGCATCTTGAGCTGTCCAGCCTGAATGACGACCTTGAGCGCGCCGGGAAGAAGCCTTCTACCACCCTGCTCAGCTTCGAGCACATTCCCGCTCCGCCGGAGATCCAGGATCTTCTTTCGCTGCCCAAGGACGTCTCTGTCTACCACTTCACCCGGCTGCGTTCTGCCGGAGGCAGCCCGCTGGCCCTCATGGAGAACTGGGTTCGCGACGACATTGTCGAGCTGGACGAAAAGTCCTTGCAGGCCCATGGCCTCTACGAGCTCCTGCGCGAAGCAGGGGTGAACTTCCGCCTGGCCCAGCAGCGCATCGGGGCCACGACCGCAGATGAAGCCCAGGCCAAGACCTTGGACGCAGCGGCCGGTTCGGCCCTGGTGACCATGCAGCGCACCGCGGTGGATGACACTGGGCGCAACGTGGAAACCGGCTCCCATGTTTATCGAGCAGACGCCTACAGTTTTGAAATGACCTTGGTGCAACGCTAGGCACCTGTCCCCCGCCGTCGAAAGGATCGACTAATGACCGATTGGATTTACCCTGCAGGTTCGGCCGCTAACGGAGAATGGAGCATCTCGCTCGGTGCCCATGACTCAGCCGTTTCCATAGACGGCTGGGCACACACCGGACTCAAGGTAGCTGAGCTGGCCCCTGGCCAAACAGTTGAACTGGAGGCCTGCGGCGAAGAACGGATCGTGGTCCCGCTCAGCGGCGAATCATTCACTGTCGCCATGGCAGGAACCGAACATGTTCTCAAGGGTCGCGAATCAGTCTTTGCTGGACCTGCTGATGTCCTCTACACCGGCATCAACACGGCGTTGTCCATCAGCTCCGCCGAAGGGGGCCGGGTCGCCGTCGCACTGGCCCCGGCCAAGCAGTCCTACCCGACCCGGCTGATCAGGGCAGAAGAGACCCCTGTGGAGCTGCGCGGCGCAGGAAACTGCTCCCGCCAGGTCCACAACTTCGGCACCCCGGCCGCCCTGGAAGCGGACCGATTCATCGTCTGCGAAGTCATCACTCCGGCGGGCAACTGGTCTTCCTACCCTCCGCATAAGCATGATCAGGAGAAGGAAGGCGAAACCAGCCTCGAGGAAATCTACTACTTCGAGACGCAGCTAGCCCAGGGCATGCCCGCCGAGGCGGCAAGCGATCCCATCGGCTACGCGCGCGTTTATGCCTCGGATGAACGCCCCATCGATGTAAATGCCGAGGTCCGCACCGGGGACGTTGTCCTGGTCCCCTACGGCTGGCATGGTCCGGCCATGGCCGGGCCGGGATACGACCTCTACTACCTGAACGTCATGGCCGGCCCGGGGCGGGTGCGCGATTGGCTGATCAGCGATGATCCCCACCACGGCTGGATCCGCCAGACTTGGGATTCGCAGAGCATGGATTCGCGCTTGCCTTTCGGCGCTGGCGCGTAGCTTCTCGGAACGCACGCCAAGTGGCGGCAGCAGGTTTTCCTGCTGCCGCCACTTGGCTTTAGACTCTCATTCCGATGCTCGGTGCATGATGGCTAGCGCGCCACGGTCTTGGACAGCGGTGAAAACGCCTGGGCAAAGGCCGCGATGGCTCCTTCGGAATCTGCGCTGGCGTAGGCCTCCATGCCGATCGGGCCAGAATAACCCAGCTCGGCCAGCACACGGGCGACGGCCAGATAGTTGATCTCCCCGGTGCCCGGCTCGCACCGTCCGGGTACGTCTGCGACCTGGATTTCCCCAATGTGCGGAAGCGCCGAGCGCACCAGTTCGATGAGGTTCCCCTCGCCAATTTGGGCGTGGTACAGGTCCAGCATCATCTTCACGTTCGGGTGCCTGACGGCCTTGACCAGGGACATCGTGTCCTTGGCGCGTCCCAGCGGGATACCAGGGTGATCCAGGATCGTGTTCAGGTTCTCCAGCATGAAGGTGACCTGGTGCTCTTCGCCGATGCGGCCCAGTGCTTCCAGCGTTCGCGCTGCGGTGAGCCACATCTCTCCGGTAGCCCGGAATTGCGGGCTGGCCGCCTGCCCGTCAACGAGCTGGGCCGGATGCACAACTAGCCGGTGGATGCCCAGCTGCTGGGCTGCCGGGATCAATTCCTTGGCGGTGCGAACAACTTCGCCCGCGCTGTCCGGATCGCAGAGGCTGCCTGCGCTGTAGCCTGTCATGGAGCCGAAACGGGCGCCGGTGGCCGCCAATGCCGGCAGGTCCTTGCCCCGGATACCCCAGAGTTCTATTTCAAAGCCGGCCTCGTCCAGGCGCTTCACCCGGTCGATCAGCGGAAGGTCCAGGAAGACCATTTCGGCACAGACCGCCAGTTGCCCGTTCACGGGTTCACCGCAAGGCGGGTGGCGGATTCCAACTTGACCGGCAGACCGGATTCTGCGGATTCCAAGGCCGCCAGTGCGATGCGCAGGGCTGCGCGGGCGTCGGCGCCGGTGGGGACCGCCAGGGCCGCATCAGCCGTATCCTCGCGCAAGCCCCGGATCTTGCGGGCGAAGACCGAGAGCTGCTCGCGGTAGGCCTGGGCGAATAGCTCGATGTTCAACCGTTCGGTTGGCGCATGCACTCCCTGGCTGTCGAAGCTGGCCGCGGCCAGCTGCACCGGATTGCCTGCCTGCACCATGCCCTTTGAACCGAAGACTTCTCCGCGCACGTCATAGCCGTAGCTGGCCGAGAAGTTCGCCTCGGCCACGGCGATTGCCCCATTGGAGTAGCGCAGGCTCACCACGGCGGTATCCAGCAAACCGGAGCCCCGGTGCTCAGGGGCCACCAGCGCATCGGACATGACGTGGACTTCCACTGCTTCGGCTCCCGGGTTCAACCAGTTCAGGGTGTCAAAATCGTGGATCAGGGTTTCAGTGAAAATGACGTGGGAACGGATCTTTGCCGCGTTGGGCAGCCCGCCGGCCACTTCTGGATCCCGGGTCAGCGAGCGCAGCAGTTGCGGGGTGCCAATAACTCCGGAATGCACCTGTTCCGCCACAACGGCGAAGTCCCGGGAGAAGCGCCGGTTGAAACCGATCTGCAGCAGCACCCCGGAAGCCTCCACAGCGTCAAGCGCGGCGTCCAAGTCCGACAACGCGTGCGCTGCCGGCTTTTCGCAGAAGATATGCTTTCCGGCTGCAGCGGCTTGGGCGATCAAGCCGGCATGGAAGCTCGAAGGCGCCCCGATAACCACGGCGTCCACGCTGTCGTCGGCCAGCACGTCGGCGATGTCTTCGGTGTAGTTCGGGCAACCAAGCTCAGCGGCCAGTTCAGCGGCCCGGCCCGGCGCCGGGTCCGCTATGACATGCAATTGCGCATCCGGCAGATGCTGCGCCACAGTGCGGGCGTGGAATGCTCCGATCCACCCGGTACCGATAACGGCCAGGCGCAGCGGCTTTACTGAAGTTTCTGGCAGGGTCTGGTAAGCCATGAAGTCTCTCCTAGAACGTTCTAGATTTAGTGTTCAGGAAAATCATGGCACACTGGATAGCAACTGTCTATAACGTTCTAGAAGAAAGTTCCGCCCATGCCGACACCCCCTGCAAAACGCCCCACACTGGCCGACGTCGCCCGCGCCTCTGGGGTCTCGGTAGCGCTGGCCTCGATTGTCATGCGCGATGCCGAGGGTGCCAGCGAAGAATCCCGGTCCCGAGTCAAGCAGGCGGCCGCGGAGTTGGGCTACCGCCCGGATTCGCGCGCGCGGTCGCTGCGCAGCAGCCGCAGCCGGACCATCGGTCTGGCCCTGGCGCTGGGAGAACCGTTGCATGCAGAATTGGCCGATGCCCTGTACGAGCAGGCAGACCAGAACGGCTTCGAGATCATCCTGGGCGCTACCGGCAGGCACCGCGATGAACGCCGAGTGCTCAATACGCTGATCGATGCGGGAGTCGAAGCGGTGATTGGACTGTTCCCGGAACTTCCGCCGGCTCAACTGGTCCACGCCTCCAAGCAGCTTCCCATAATCAGCCTGCTGCGCACGATTGACGGCATCCCATCCGTCATTACCAACGAAGCTGCCGGCGTTGAACAAGCCGTCAGCCATGTGGCCCAGCTCGGCCACACACGGCTGCTGCATCTGGATGGCGGATCTGCCATCGCGGCGCAACAGCGGCGCGATGCCTTTGCCGAATCCGCCGCCCGCGCCAACGCGCACGGCCAAGTGCTCCCAGCTGGCCCCGATGACGCCACCGCTTTCACGGTCCTGCGCGAATACCTGGAAGCAACTGCCCCAGCCGAACGCGCCACAGCGGTACTGGCCTTCAATGACCGTGCGGCGCTCGGCGCCCGCCAAGCAATCGACCTTGCCGGCCTGCATGTTCCCGAGCAGATCTGCCTGGTCGGCTATGACGACAGTGAATTCGCCAGGCTGGCGCACGCCGATCTGACCAGCGTTCGGCAAGATGTCGCGGCACTGGCCCAAGCCGCCATGCACGCGGCCCTGAACGCCCCGGGCGCTTCCAGCACCCATGCCCCGCAGCTGGTAGTGCGAGGCAGCACGGCAAGGCCCCGGGCATAGCAGCGAGCCCAGCCCCCTGCCACGTGGCGGGGGCTGGGCTTGCCAGCTCAGCGATGCGCCGCGATTCAGGCGTTGACCGCAGGCTTGACGTGGTAGATCGCTCCGGTGGAAACATCCTCTTCCAGCGCTTCCAGCGAGCGTCCACGGGTTTCAGGCACCTGCGTGGCTACGAAGAACAGTGCCAGCACACCGATGCCAGCGAAGATGAAGAAGGACCCGGTAATCCCGATCCCGGAGACCAGCGATGGGAAGAACAGTGCCAGCACGCCGTTGGTCGTCCAGCCGAAGAACACCGAGATGCCAATGCCCAGTCCGCGCATATGCAGCGGGAAGATTTCAGCCAGCCATACCCAGACGGCCACGTTCAGGAATGTCTGCATGGACATCACGAAGGCAACCACCAGGATCAGGATCACCACTGGCCGGATCGGGCTGCCAACCGGCAGCAGCATGCCCGCGATAGCCACCAGCAGGTGGCAGGTGGTGGTCAGCGACAGGCCAATCAGGAACGTCTTGCGGCGGTCCATGCGGTCCATGTTGCGCAGGGCAATAATTCCGCCAATGACAGCAACCACGCCAAAGGCGATATTCGCCAGTACTGCCTGCTGCTCTGACATCCCGGATTCTTCCAGCACGCGCGTGCCGTAGTACATGATCGAGTTGATGCCCGTGAGCTGCTGAGTCATGGAGACACCGATGCCAATGGCGATGATGCGCATCAGCCATTTGTTCTTCAGCACCGCTTTGATGCCCACCGGCTTGTTAGCCAGCTTTTCCTCGTCGGCGACAATCTCGATCTCGTGGACTTCAGCCAGTGCGCGCTCAGGCGAGCGCACGGTCTTGAGCACCCGCAACGCCTCGGCATAGCGGCGCTTTTCCACGAGCCAGCGAGGGGATTCAGGCATGCGCAGCATGCCGAAGAACAACGCCAACGCCGGCAAGGCGCAAATCGCGAACATGATACGCCAGATGCCATCCACGGTCCCGCCCAGAACGGTTCCAATGATCGCGTTCATGACGAAGGCGGCCAGCTGGCCCGAGACGATGGCCAACTCATTGCGGCCGGTGATCGAGCCGCGAATTTCATACGGTGCCAGTTCGGCCAGGTATACCGGTACGACCGTAGATGCGCCGCCGACGGCCAATCCGAGCATGATGCGTCCGGCAATCAGCACGCTGTAGCCAAAGGGCGAGAACGTTCCCAGTTCCGGTCCAGCAGGCGAAAAGACAACCAGCAGGCTTCCCGCGAAGAAGAGGACTGCCAGCATGATGATGGTTTTCCGCCGGCCCCACACGTCAGCGATCTGCCCACCGACCAGTGCGCCAATTGCGGCGGCGAAGACCAGCGAGCTGATCACCACGCCAATCTGCAGGAGATTCAGGCCCAGCTCGGCGGCCATCGGGCCTTCAGCACCGTTGGCAACACCTGTGTCATAGCCGAAAAGCAGACCGCCGAAACAGGCAACGATGGAGATTAAACCGAGACGTTTTGCATGGGGGCCCGGACTAAGGGGCGGCAGACTCGACTCTGCAGAAGCACTCTGCGCACTGGACATGGGGACTCCTTTGGATTGCCCGGGTGGAAGCGTGGCTGGCCTGCGGCCATCCATCGGATCAACTGCGATCCGGCTTCCTCCACTCGGTGCCGCGGGGGCCATTGAGCATTATTCCGGCCCCGTCGATAATTGAAAGTGATGGGCTTCACAGCCCTTATGTAAGGACAATACGTC
This sequence comes from Glutamicibacter sp. NPDC088483, assembly GCF_044753145.1. NCBI lineage: Bacteria > Bacillati > Actinomycetota > Actinomycetes > Micrococcales > Micrococcaceae > Glutamicibacter > Glutamicibacter sp. NPDC088483. The sequence continues at coordinate 168,421 of NZ_JBIVMP010000004.1, read as the reverse complement.
ATCAGTGTTTTCTGGGCAAGCATTCTTGGACATTTTGTCCTGGCAGATACTGCTTTTTGGACTGCCGCAGCCTCCCGATCCGCCACTTCCCGGGACCATGCCCACAGATCATCGCGGCATTTTGCGGCTCTTGCTGGATCCGCCTTCTGCGCAGGAGGCCCCCGGGCAGGATGACGAAAGCCGAACCCTTGCGGGTTCGGCTTTCGTCATGTTGCAGTTCGGCTCGGGATGCCGGTTTGGCTAAGCGTGCACGGCACGGGCAGCGTCAACGCGGCTGCGCATCTGCTCCAACTGGTATTTGGCGACTGCCACGGCGTTCTCATTCTCAGCAAAAACGCTGGAGACCATCACGCTGTCCTGGCGGTCGGCAAATCCGTTGGCCACGAGGCCGGAGAAGAATTCGTCCCAGTTCACGTCGCCATCGCCAAGCTTCAGATGCTGGTGCACGCGCACCGCATTGCCCGGCGGGTTGGTGATGTAGCGCAACCCGTGCGAGGCATGATGGTTCATGGTGTCCGCCACGTGCACCACGCGCAGCCGCTCTCCCACTGCCTGCATGATATCCAGCGGCTTGTCCTTCATGTGGAAGGAATGCGAAGCAACGTAGACGAAGGACAGATTCGGCGAGTTCACCCCGCGGATCACCCGCCAAGCGGCCAGGCCTTCTTCGACAAAATCATCCGGATGCGGGTCAATGGCCACATTGATGCCCTCGCGCTCAATGATTGGCACGAGCTCTTCCATGGAGCGGTAGAACGCCGCCTCGGACTCCTCGGCGCGTTCCGGCCGCCCGGAGAATTCAGTGTTCATCTGGTTCACGCCGAGATCCACGGCAATCTGGATGGCGCGCTTCCAGTAGCGCACCGCGGCCTGGCGCAAATTCTCATCGGGCGAGGCCCAGCGCAGTACCGGCAGCACCGAAGCGATCTCCACCCCGGAAGCCCGGCAGCGGGCCGCGAGCTGCGCGACCAGGTCATCGTCGGCCTTGGGGTGGGTGAAGAACGGAATCATATCCGCATGCGGTGTCAGCTGGATGCTGTCATAGCCCAGCTCCGCTGCCAGTTCCGGGAACTGGAGCAGCGAATGGGTGGAATGGAACGGGGTCGGGTCCAGTGCGTATTTCATGATGCCCTTAGCTGTAGAGATCCGGCTTGCTGTTCAGCTTGACTGCCACCTTTTCGCCGGTGCGCTGGGCTTCGACTCCCGCCTCGCAGCAGGCCGCGGTGGCGTAGCCGTCCCAGGCGCTGGGCCCGCCCAATTCGCCTCGCAGCGCGGCGTCCACCCATGACTGGATTTCGGTATCGTAGGCGGCGCCGAAACGCTCCTCGAAGCCCGGGGTGACCTTGCCGCCCCACTGCCCGGCGGTACGCACATACGGTCCAGCGTCATTGCCGATGGACACGATGCCCTCCTCGAAGGAAGCCTGGGTCGCCACCTCGTAGCCGAACTTCGCGTTGACGTAGATCTCCACGTCGGCGAGCACTCCGGTCGAGGTTTCCAGCAGCACGTGCTGGGGGTCGTGCTGGCCGTTGGGAGCATTGCGGGTGGCCTTGCCCAAGCGCACCTGCACCGAGGTGATCTCGTCACCGGTGAAGTAGCGGATGGCGTCGAACTCGTGGACCACCGAGTCGTTGATCAGCATCTCATTGGTGAAGCCCTCCGGGGTGGAGGGGTTGCGGTGCTGGTGGTGCAGCACCAGCAATTCGCCCAGGCTCTCATCCTCGATCAGCTGGCGCAGCTGCCGGTACTCGGCGTCGAAACGCCGCATGAAGCCCACTTGGATGCGCTTGCGGCCCAGCTTGGCCTCGGCCTCGACGATCTCCCAGGAGGAAGCGGCATCGGGGGTCAGCGGCTTTTCGCACAGCACCGGAATATCTGCCTCGAGCACCGCCAGCAATGCATCGTGGTGAAGGAAGCCGGGGGTCGCCAGCAGTACCGCGTTGACCTCGCCGTCGGCGAGCGCCGCGGACAGGTCGGCGTAGCCCTTGGCACCCGGGATCCCGTCGATGGCCGCAGCGACCCGGTCGGTGTCGATATCGACAACGGCCGCGACTTCGGCTCCGGAAATACGGTGGTGGATCCGCTGTATGTGGTCGGCGCCCATGCGCCCGGCTCCAACGACGGCGACGCGCAGGTTATCTGGCACGATATGTCCTTTCAAGAATTCTTGGCTAGGTGGGGATTGCTTAGACGCGGCTGCGCGAGCCGCAGCTGAGCAGGTAGTCGCGGGTGCGGGTGGCGATGGGCAGCGGCACCGAGAAGTCGGCCACCGGGTACATGTCCTGTTCGACAATTCCGAAAATCGGACGGCCCAGCTTCTCCACTTCCTTCAAGACCTCGTTGAGGTCAGGCAACCCGGAAGGCGGTTCGCACATCACCCCGGCCAAGTTGGCCGCGGCCCAGGTCATGCCCTGTGCGCGGACCGTGGCCAGGATGTCCGGGTTGATCTGCTTCAGGTGCAGGTACCCGATGCGCTCCGGGAAGCGGCGGATCAAATCCACGCTGGAAGCTCCACCGTATTCGGCATGTCCGGTATCCAGGCACAGGGTGGTGAATTGCGGGTCGGTGAGCTCAAGGAACTTCTCGATGTCGCCCTGGCCGCAGACATGGGAGTCGGCATGGGAATGGAACTGCTGCTTGAGGCCGAATTCCTCCTGCAGGATCCTTCCCAGCCGGTCATGGCCCTTGGCCAGCGAATCCCAGGCCGAACCGTCCAGGGTGCCCGATTCGATGGCCTGGCCGGTGACGTCGTCGCGCCACATGGCAGGGATCACCACAATATGCTCGCCTCCCATGGCGGCGGTCAGCTCGGCCACCTTGCGGGCTGGTTCCCAGGCTTCTTCCCAGGCGCTGGCGCTGCCGTCGATGCCGCGGTGGAAGGCGGTGAAGACGGTGCCGGCGCAGACGTTCAGGTCGCGGGCGGCCAGCTCGTCGGCCAGCTGCGCGGGGTCGGTGGGCAGGTACCCGTAGGGACCCAGTTCGATGGTCTTGTAGCCGGCTTCAGCCACTTCGTCGAGGAAGCGCTGCCAGGGTGTCTGCTGGGGATCATCGGCAAACCAGACTCCCCAGGAGTCGGGGGCAGTCCCAATGGTGATGTTCTGTGCCATGGTGCGTACCTTATCTTCTGTTCAAGGTGCCTAGTTGGAGGGGAAGTTGAAGGTGGCGGCCGTGCCCTGAGCCGGCTCCGGCCAGCGCTGCGTGATGGCCTTGCCCCGGGTGTAGAAGCGCACGCCGTCGGGGCCGTAGATGTGGTGCTCGCCGAACAGCGAGTCCTTCCAGCCTCCGAAGGAGTGCCAGGCAACCGGCACCGGCAGCGGCACGTTGACCCCGACCATGCCTACCTGGATGCGGCGGGTGTAGGTGCGGGCGTGGGCACCGGAGGAAGTGAAGATGGCCGTGCCGTTGCCGTAGGGGTTCGCGTTGACCACTTCGATGGCTTCTTCCAGGCTGTCTACGCGCAGCACCACCAGCACCGGGCCGAAGATCTCCTCGGTGTAGGCGCTCATCTCGCGGCTGACCTTGTCGATGATGGTCGGGCCGACAAAGAACCCGTTCTCGTGGTCCTTGACCACCAGGTCGCGGCCGTCGATGACCAGCGCGGCGCCAGCTTCCTGCGCCTCGCCAACGATCTTCTGCAGGCGGGACTTCGAGGCCGGGGTGATCACCGGTCCCATATCCGCCGTCTCATCGAAGCCGTTCGAGACGTTGACGTTGCGGGCATGCTCGGCGAGCTTGTCCACCAGGCCATCGGCGGCATCGCCCACGGCGACGGCCACGGAGATGGCCATGCAGCGCTGGCCCGCGGAGCCGAAAGCCGCGGCGTTGATGTGGTCGGCGGCCAAGTCCATATCGGCATCGGGCATGATCACCGCGTGGTTCTTCGCTCCGCCCAGGGCCTGCACGCGCTTGCCGTGCTTGGTGGCGGTTTCGTGCACGTACTTGGCGATCGGAGTGGAACCGACAAAGGAGATGCCATCCACATCCGGGTGGGTGAGCAGCCCGTCCACGGTTTCCTTGCCGCCGTGCAGCACCTGGAAAACGCCGTCGGGCAGGCCGGCTTCCTTGAACAGCTCGGCGATCAGCAAGGCGGCCGAAGGGTCGCGCTCAGAAGGCTTGAGGATGAAGGCGTTGCCGGTGGCAATGGCCACCGGTGCCATCCACAGCGGCACCATCACCGGGAAGTTGAACGGGGTGATGCCGGCGACCACGCCCAGCGGCTGGCGGAAGGAGAACACGTCGATGCCGGTGGAGACCTGGTCGGAGTATTCGCCCTTCAGCGACTGGGAGATGCCGCAGGCATACTCCACCACTTCGATGCCGCGGCTGATCTCGCCGGCGGCGTCGGAGAGGACCTTGCCGTGCTCGGAGGTGACGATGCGGGCCAGCTCGCCGGTGTGCTCGGTGAGCAGCTGCTGGAAGCGGAAGAGGATCTTGCTGCGCTTGGCGATCGATACTTCGCCCCAGGTTTCGGAGGCGGCCTTGGCCACGGCCACAGCCTGCTGCAGGTCCTCGCCGCTGGCCAGGTGCAGCTGGCCGGTGATTTCTCCGGTTGCCGGGTTGTAGACCGGCTGGGTGGCGGTGCCGGTGCCGGCGCTGGGCTTGCCGTTGATGTAGTGCAGGATTTCGGTGACTTCGGTAGCGGTAGCAGTCATGGGTTCACGTCTTTCGGTATTCGAGTTGGTCTGGTGCGGTGCGCCTAGCCCAGCAGGGGCTTCTGGCGGGATTTGTGCTCGGCGTAGGTCTTGCGGGCCTGGGTGGTGGAGTCCAGCTCGGCGACCTCGCTGACCGGCACATCCCACCAGGACTCGCTGGAGGGAGCATCGGCGTAGAGGTCGGATTCGATGTGGATCAGGATCGGTCCCGAACCCTCGGGCGCGGCCTTGGCCTGGGCGATGGCCGCCGAGAGCTCATCGATGGCTTGGGGCCCGGGCTCGATCCGGATGACCTTCACGCCCAGCGACTCGGCGTTGGCAGCCAGGTCCACTGGCAAGGTCGCACCATCATCGAAGCTGTGGCGCTGGGCATCGAGCGTGCGGTACTTGGTGCCGAAACGCTGGGAGCCCAGTGATTCGGACAGGGCTCCGATGGAGGCGTAGCCATGGTTCTGTATCAGCACGGTGATCAGCTTCAGGCCTTCGGCCACGGCGGTGACCAGCTCGGTGTGCATCATCAGGTAGGAGCCGTCACCCACCATCACCACGACGTCGCGGGACTCTTCGGAGCCTCGCGCGGTTTCAGCAAGGGCGGCGCGCTTGATGCCCAGCCCGCCGGCGATCTCGTATCCCATGCAGGAGAAGCCGTATTCCACGTGGTAGCCGAACGGGTCGGAGACCCGCCACATCTTGTGCAGGTCCCCGGGCAGCGAGCCGGCGGCGCAGACCACCACATCGCGCGGATCCATGGCCTGGTTCACCGCTCCGATGATGGCGTTCTGGCTGACCAGCGGGCTCAGCCGCTCGGCGAAGGCCGCATCAACGGTCGCGTCCCAGCGCTGCTTCTCGGTGGCGGCCTGGACTTCCAGGGCTCCCTCGACCCGGTATCCGGTCAGCGCCTCGCGCAGCGCGATCAGCGCCTTGCGGGCATCGCCGACCACCGGCAGCACGGTGCCGTGCTTGTAGGCGTCCAGGGCGGCGACGTTGATGTTCACGAACTTCACGTCCGGGTTCTGGAATGCGGTGCGGCTGGCGGTGGTGAAGTCCTCATAGCGGGTGCCGATGCCGATGACCAGATCCGCCTGCTCGGCCAGCGCATTGGCCGCGGTGGTGCCGGTGGAGCCAATGGCGCCCAGGGAGTACTTGGAATCCCACGGCAGCACGCCCACCCCGGCCTGGGTATTGCCCACGGGGATGCCGGTGGCTTCGCAGAAGGCAGCCAGCTCCTCGGTGGCGTAGGCGTACAGCACGCCGCCGCCTGCGACGATCAATGGGCGCTTGGCTTCGCGGATCATGACCGCGGCGGCCGCGATGTCCTCGGATTCCGGTGCCGGGCGGCGGATCTTCCACTCGCGCTCGGCAAAGAGCTCTTCCGGGAAGTCGAAGGCCTCGGCCTGCACGTCCTGCGGCAAGGAGATGGTCACCGCGCCGGTTTCGGCGGGGTCGGTGAGCACCCGCAACCCGTGGTGCAAGGCACTGGCCAGCTGCTCGGGTCGCGTGACCCGGTCGAAGTACTTGGACAGCGGGCGGAAGGCGTCGTTAACGGTGATGTCGTAGCCGTGCGGCATTTCCAGCTGCTGGAGCACCGGGTCCGCGGCGCGGGTGGCGAAGGTGTCCGAAGGCAGCAGCAGCACCGGCAGGCGGTTGGCGGTGGCCAGCGCCGCACCGGTGAGCAAGTTGGAGGACCCGGGGCCGATGGAGGTGGAGACCGCGTAGGTGGCGCGCCGGCGGGTGTGCCGCGCGTAGGCGACGGCCTGGTGCGACTGGGCCTGCTCATTGCGGCCCTGGTAGTACGGCATGAGGCTCGGGTCCTTGGCCTGCCACTGCTTCAGCGCCTGGCCCACCCCGGCAACATTTCCGTGGCCGAAAATCCCGAACATGCCCGGAATCAGCCGTTCGCGGTAGTGCGTGCCGCCGATGGAATCCACCGTGTACTGGCGGCCCAGGAATTCCACGACCGCCTGGGCAACGGTCATTGTGCGTGTAGTCATCGAGCTTCGTCCTTCTCAGCTGCGTACGGTTGCGGTGGTGTCCAGTAGCGATGCGGCGGTTGCCACGGCGGCGGCCACATCCCCGTCCTCGGGATACAGCAGGGTCCGGCCTACGGTCAGCCCCTGCACCGAAGGCAGGGCCAGCGCCGCCTGCCACGAGGCGAAGACCTCGTCGGGACTGCCCGATGGATCCCCGCCGAGCAGGACCGTGGGCAGGGTGGTCGCGGCCATGACCCGTTCCATCTCCTGGACCACGGGAATCTTCAGCCAGGTGTAGGCGCTGGTTTCGCCCAGTCCCGAGGCGATGCCCATGGACTTGATCACTGCCTCCGGGCGCAGGTCGTTGACTACCTTGCCCTCGGCCCGCTTGGAGATGAACGGCTCGACCATCGCCACCAGCTGGTGCCGGGCCAGATCCGACACGGCGTCGGCGGTAGCGGCCAGGGTTTTCACGGTGTCCGGATCCTCGTAGCTGATCCGGGTGAGCATCTTGCCGCCGTCGGCGCCCAGGGCAGCCAGGGCGGCCGCGCTGTGCCCGGTAAAGCGGTCGTCGATCTCGTTGACCAAGCCGGTGAGCCCGCCGCGGTTCATCGATCCGAAGACCAGCTTGCCTTCCAGCGCGCCCAGCAGCAGCAGGTCATCGAGGATATCGGGCGAGGCCAGCACCCCGTCGCAGGCGGGGTTCTGCAAGGCGATCTGCAGCCGGTCCAGCAGCTGGCGGCGGTCGGCCATGGCCGTGGCGCGCTTGCCCACGGACAGGGCGCCGCGGGCCGGGTGGTCGGCGGCGATGATGAAGTTCTGCCGTCCCAGCACCGGGCCGGCGTGCTTCCGACGCAGCGAAGCGGCGCGCTGCACCGAGGCCGGGTCTTCCAGCCGCTGGCGGGTGATGGATTCGTAGCGGCGCGGGTCTTCCCGGTCCACTGGCAGCTCTGATGCCTGTTTCATATCTAGACCAGGTCTTTCTGGGAGTCGGGTACGGTGCGGCCGCGCTCGGCCAGCAGGGCATTGACTTCTTCCGGGTCCGGCATGGCGTCGGAGCAGGCAACCTTCGAGGCCACAATGGCTCCGGCGGCATTGGCGTAGTCAAGCACCTGTTCCAGCGGCCAGCCGGAGAGCAGTCCGTGGCAGAAGGCGCCGCCGAAGGAATCTCCGGCACCCAGTCCGTTAGCGGTCTGCACCGGGACCGGCGCGGAAACCACGCGCTCGGTGCGGGTTTTGGCCATGACCCCTTCGGGGCCGAGCTTGACCACGGCAATCTGCACACCGGCCTCCAGCAGGCGGTCGGCCTGCTCATCCGGGGTGCCTTCGCCGACGGCTACCGAGCATTCGGTGTCGTTGCCGATGGCCACGGTGGCCGATGGCAGGGCACGCGATACCTGTTCGCGGGCCTGTTCCACGGAGTCCCAGAACATCGGGCGGTAGTCCAAATCCAGAATGGTGAACTGCCCCTGGGCCAGGGAATCTGCTGGGCGGGCGGCATAGGCCGCCAATTGCGCGGTGCGCGAAGGTTCGCGGCTCAAGCCGGTGACGGTGCTCCAGAAGATCCTGGAGTCCTTGACGGCTTGGAGGTCGATGTCGCTGCTGTCGATGTTCCAGTCCGGCGCCATCGGGAAGCGTCCGTAGAAGTACAGCGGGAAGTCGTCCGGCGGCATGATGGCGCAGAAGGTGACTGGCGTCTGCAACGTGGCGTCGCGGGCTACCTGGGTGCGGTCCACGCCGAAGCGGTCCAATTCGCGTTCCAGGAATGTGCCGAAGTCGTCGTCGCCGATTTTGGTGATCACACCGGCTGCTCGGCCGTGCCGGGCGGCCGCCACGGCGACGTTGGTGGCGGAGCCGCCGAGGTACTTGCTGAATGTGTTCACATCCGCGAGGGAAACGCCGATGTCATTCGGATACACGTCGACGCTGATGCGTCCGAGGGTGAGTACGTCGTAAGTCACGCAGATCGACGTCCTTTCGAGTCAGAAGTTCAGGGATCGGCCAACTGCCGAAGATGTGAACGGTGCCACAAGAAATACTTTGCACCATGAATTCGGCACTGTCAAAGGTTTGTACTGACATATTTACAACATGAGTAACATTGTGTGGACAAATCCGCGGAATTCCGGGGTATTCCATCTGTTTCGGACGTTGAAAATAAAAAAATTTCCACATGCCATGTCTTGGCTTCATGGCGTGGCCCGCGAAGTTCGACGAGCAGAATCCACCCCCGCACGGCCGTGCGCTCGAGCAAAACGCTAGGCTCTTAACGAGAACAACCGACACCCCAGGAGGAACTGTGGCCGCAGAACGCCGTCGAGCGACCATCTACGACGTTGCCCAGGCCGCAGGTGTTTCCAAGTCGCTGGTGTCCCTGGTGCTGCGCGGCTCCCCCAGCGTCTCGGAAGCACGTCGCGCGGCAGTACTGGCCGCCATCAAGGAACTGGATTACCGTCCCAGCCAGGCCGCCACAGCACTTGCCGGCGGCACGAGCCAGACGGTCGGCGTGGTCATCGACGACTACACCAACGTCTGGTTCGTGGAACTTCTTCGCGGGCTCCAAGAAGGACTGGCCAGCGCAGGATTGCGCATCGCAGTTTCCGACCGAGCGCTCAACGCCCACGTCGGGTCGGACCCGCTCGATGGATTCCTCAGCACCCGGGTAGAGGCTTTGGTACTGGCCACCGAACCGACTCCTGCCATGCGCTTTTCCGCGCAGGTTCCGGTCATTGTGGCCGGCAATCGCGCCACCCAGGTTCGCGGCGCGGACATTTCTTCCAGTGACGACAGGCTCGGGGCACGCCAAGCCATCGAGTACCTGGTTTCGCTGGGCCACCGGAATATTGGCCACATCGCCGGTGGCGGCGGAGCCTCGATGCTGCGCCTGGCCGGGTACCAGGAGGCAATGAAGGCCGCGGGACTCGAAGAGCGCATCGTTTCGGTCAGCGAACTGACCACCGAAGACACCGGCTACCAGTGCGCACGGCAGCTTTTGGGCGAAGCCCCGGAAACAACGGCCATCTTGGCCGGCAACGACTCAATGGCCATGGGAGCCATGGCAGCCGCCCGGGAAGCCGGCCTGTCGACACCTGGGGATTTGTCAATCATCGGCTATGACAACTCGCCGCTATCCGGCACCCACCTGCTGCGCCTGACAACCGTGGATAGCCGCAACCACGAGCTTGGATTGCACGTGGCCCAGCAGGTGCTCTCCCGGCTCGCCAATCCCGAACGCGAAGCCCAGCGCGTGCTGATGGAGCCACTGCTCATCGAGCGCGGCACCTGCGCGGCACCACGCCGGCCCTGATTCCTTCCGCTTCCAAACCTTCTCCTGCAGACCCCTTGACCGCGATCTGAAATAGGTTCTAGACTCTTTTGGAGCGCTCCAAAATATTCCATGAACAGCTTTCATCCAGGAGAATTCCATGACAAAAACCATCGGCATTGCCGTCATTGGCGCCGGCATGGCCGGGCTGTCCCACATCGCTGGGTACCGCACAGCACCCACCCTCTACAGCTCCGACTTGCCGCCGCTTCGCTATGTTGCCGTGGCTGATGTGAACACCGAGCTCGCGGCCAAGGTCGCCAAGCGCTACGGCTACGAAAAGGCGCTCGGCTCCTGGCAAGAGGTGGCCGCAGATCCAGATATCGACGTGGTCTCGGTAGTTATTGCCAACCGTTTCCACCGTGAAGCCGTCGAGGGCCTGCTGGCTGCCGGCAAGCACGTTTTGTGCGAAAAGCCGCTGGCTGACACCCTTCAAGAAGCTGAAGCGATGGCCACCGCGGCCCGCAACGCCGACTCCGTGGCCCGCGTTGGCTTCACCTTCCGCCGCACCCCGGGCATCGCCACGATCCAGAACCTGATCGCCGATGGCACCCTGGGCAAGGTGCTGCATTTCTCCGGACGCTACTGGACCGACTACGGCCACAACCCGCAGGCCCCGATGAGCTGGCGCTTCAAGGGCCAGCCAGGCTCGGGCGCACTGGCCGATGTGGGAAGCCACCTGGCCTACGTTGCCGAATTCCTGGCCGGCGAGATTCTTTCGGTCAGCGGCGGCCAGCTGAGCACCAGCATCACCGAACGCTTCCTGCCAGCCGGCGCCGTCACCGGCCACGATCTCGTGGAACTGAGCGACACGTCCGAGCCGGTAGAAAACGACGACTACGCGGCGTTCAACGTACAGTTAGCCGGGGCCGCAGGCAGCCTGGAAGTTTCCCGCGTGGCAGCCGGCCACCCCAATACGCTGACCTTCGAGGTCTTTTGCGAGAAGGGCGCCGCACGCTTCAGCCAGCTGCGTCCAGCGGAAATCGAAATCATGCTCACCGAGGGGCCTTCGGCAACCAATGGCTACCGCACGGTGAATCTCGGCTCGGAACACGCCTACCTCAGTGGCGGACTGCCCATGGATGCGCCAGGTGTCGGCTTCGGCCAGAATGATGCCTTCGGCTACCAGGCGCGCGCCTTCCTCGACGAGGTCTGCGGCCTGGGCAATGCACTTCCCATCAACGCAACATTCGACGAGGGCGTGCACAATATGCAGGTCCTCCAGGCGGTCGTGCAGTCCGCTGCCAATGACGGAAAGAAGGTTTCACTGTGAAACTCGGAGTCTACAACGCAATCCTCCACAACCGCCCGCTGGCCGAAGCCCTGGAGGTCATTGCCGCCCAGGGACTGACCGGCATCGAGTTGAATACCGGTGGCTTCTTGCCCCCAGTGCACGTGCCGAACATCGATGAAATCCTGGAATCGGACATCGCTCGCGATGCTTTCCTCGCCCAATTCGAAGGCACCGGCGTGGAAATCTATGGGCTGAACTGCAACGGCAACCCGTTGCACCCCAATCGCGAAATCGGCCAGAAGCACGCCGAGGACATTCGCCGCTCCATCAAGCTGGCCGCGCGCCTAGGCCAGACCCGCGTGGTCACCATGTCCGGTCTGCCCGCTGGAGACCCCAATGCTTCGACCCCGAATTGGGTAGTCAATGCCTGGAATTCGGCAGCTCTGGACCAGCTGGACTATCAATTCGGGATTGCCGCGGAATTCTGGAAAGAAATCGATGAGCTGGCTGTCGAACACGGAGTCAGGGTCGCTCTGGAGCTGCACCCGCAGAACCTGGTCTTCAACCCTGCAAGCTTTCGAGAGCTGTTGAAGCGGGCCGGTACCAGCAACATCGGAGTTGAACTGGATGCTTCGCACCTCTTCTGGCAGCAGATGGATCCGGTGGCCGTTGTCCGCGACCTGGGCCCATGGGTCTTCCACGCAGCAGCCAAGGATGTGCGCGTCAATCCGAATGCGGCCATCCAGGGCGTATTGGATAACAGCTTCCGCAAACTGGGCGAAGACGAACCACGCACCAACCTCGGCGGGGATGAATGGGCGAACGAGTGGCCGAAGAATTCAGCCTGGGACTTCGTGGCTTTGGGCAAGGGACATGGCGCCGCATTCTGGACCGAGTTCTTGCGCGCATTGCACGAGGTGGATCCGGAAATGATGGTGAACATCGAACACGAGGACACCGAGCTAGGTGCCGTTGAGGGCCTGGAAGTCGCCGCCAAGGTACTCATTGAGGCCGACGCAGCCCTGCAAGCTTCATTGGCCGCAACCTCCTAGGATCCTCCCGCTGGCGTGCAGAAGCCCGGAATTCACCGTGTGAATTCCGGGCTTCTGGCGCATGCCGTTTTCGAAGTACTCGATGCACCTAGACGGTGCGGACAACTGCTTCGTAGTCGAAGCGTGCTTTTGGCGAGCCGATCTCGCTCTCGGCTGGCTGGCCGATATTCACGACCAGGAAGCTCTTCTGCTCTCCTTCCGGGAAGAACGATGCGTCGATGGCGGAGAAGTCCGCGCCGGTCATTGGACCTACCGCGAAGCCCAAGCTGCGCGCGGCGAGCATGAAGTAGCCTGCCTGCAGGTGTGCGTTGTTGTTGCCGGTGGATGCGGTGAAGTCCGCATCAGCATCGTACATGGCCTTGGGCGCGTTGTAGCCGGGCAGGAAGTTGTCCCACTGTTCGTGCCATGCCGTGTCATAGCTGAGGATCGCTACCAGCGGAGCTGCTGCGGTCTTGGCTTTATTGCCGTTGGAGAGCGCGTCGACCAGGGTGGCGCGGGCTTCGTCCGACCGCACGTAGGTGACGCGCAGCGGCTGGGAATTGAACGCGGTTGGACCGAACTTGGCCAGTTCGTAGATTTCCTGGGCCTGCTCCTCGGTAACCTCTCCGGTGAACGCGTTAGCGCTGCGTGCCTCGCCAAAAATGGCCTTGAGCGTTGCTGTGTCGGCCTGGATTTCCTGGGATGCAACTGTCATTGATTGCCTTTCAGATCTGTCCGAGGCCACTGGTTCGGGCCATTGCCGGATACGGTTTTCCTCTATCAATGCCCAACGAGGATCGACTGCGCCTCATTCCGGCAAACCACGTGTTCTCTGCCACACGCAGACCGGGGCCCACTGGAGCTCGGCTGTGTTGCCAGCAATGCCCGCCGCACGCAGGCCTAGGGTCCGGCAGGGATTCGCGAGTTTGCAGAATCGTCCCAGCGGCGATGAAGCCTGGCGCACCCGATTGCGCACAGTGCGATGATTGCGCCGAAGCAGGTCACTGCCATCGATTCGCCGCTAATCTGCCCTACCCAGCCCAGCCCCAGCGCCCCAAGTGCGGTCAGGGCGTAGCCCAGTACCCAGAAGGCGGAGCTGGCGCTGCCTCGATGCCGCAGCTCGATGCGCCGCAGTACGATGCCCAGTCCCACCGGGAACAGCGCACCATGGCTCAGTCCAGCAACCACTAGGCCAACCAGGTACACCGTGACCGCCAGGCCCCCGCCTAACCTCGGGGCAATAGCTATCAGCACCGCGCCCACCGCCAGCCCGGCATAGCCCAGCTGCACTTTTTCGCTGACCAGCTTCCCGCCCGCTTTCTGTCCCACGGCAGTGGCGGCGAAAATCAGCGAACCGATGAGCCCCAGCAGGCGCAGGTCGGTAATCCCAAAGGCACGGACCACCAGGATGGACGTCATGGCTGTACAGCCGCCCATGACCGCAAAACCCAGGGTCATCAGTCCGCCCACGCAGAAGTCCCGTCGTGCCAAACGCGGCACCAGCGGAAGGCTGAGTTTCCACCCGCCCCGGCGGTGCGCAACACTGTCGGGGATCATGGTCAGCAGCACGATGCACAGGCCCGAAAGCACCGCGTGCACGCTGAAAGCGATCATGGGGGTAGCCGGGAAGAAGAAAGTCAGAAATGCCGCCAAGGCCGGCCCGCTGCCTAGTCCCGCCATATTCGCCAGGCTGGAAATGGCGGCACCGCGTCCGGAGCTGGAGACCAGATCCGCCAAATAGGCTGTGGCCGTTCCGGTGACCAAGCCGGCGCACACCCCGGACAGGGCCCGGGCAATGAACAGCATGGGAGCGTCGGTGGCCACGGCATAAAGCATCCCGCTGGCGGCCGAGGAGAGCAACCCGAGAATCATGACGGGCTTGCGGCCAATGGCGTCAGAGAGGGAACCGAAGATGCACAGCACCGTGAGCACCACAAGGGCGTATATCGCAAAAAGCTGGGTCGAGGCGGCGGTGCTCAGGCCGTGTTCATCCTGGAGCATTGGATACAGCGCGGTTGGCATGGTGGTACCGCACATGGCGACCGCGTAGGTTCCCAAAACGACTGCTAGCGGCCAGCCACGGGTCTGCGGCGGCTTCTCTGGCAGGACCATGCCGGAACCTCGCTCTCGTGTTGAATAACAACCTGAGCCTAGATAAGACCTAATGTCCTGTCAATGTTTATTGCTGTTGATTGAACCTCGCCAAATCAGCAGCCCCGATCAGGCCTGCCACCGGACCCAATTCGGCTTGGCTGATCTTCGCAAAGGGACGGTAGCCCCTGCCGGAGAGGGTGCGGCGGTAGGTCTCTTCCGCGGTGGCCACCAGTTGCTTTGACGCCGCGCCCAAGCCGCCGCCGATAACGATGGTCCCCGGATCCAGAACCGAGACCAGATTCGAAATGCCCAACCCGAGCCATTCGCCCATATCCGCAATGAGGTCGGCGCACGCCGGGTCGCCCTCTGCGGCAAGTCGAGTTACCTCCGCCCCGGTAACGGCCTCCGGATCATCGCCCACGGCCTCGCGCAGGCGGAAGGCCACCGGTGATTTGCTGCGCACAAGTTCGGCTCCTTCCCGGCCCAGGGCATTGCCAGAGGCGTACTGCTCCCAGCAACCGCGGTTTCCGCAGGCGCACCGATGGCCGCCGGGAACGATCACCTGGTGCCCGAATTCGCCAGCAATCCCGGACTTGCCACGGTGGATTTGCCCTCCGAGGATGACCGCCCCACCGATCCCCGTTCCGAGGGTCAGGCATACCATGTCGCTTTCGCCCCGGCCCGCGCCAAAACGATGCTCGGCCCAGCCGGCCGCATCAGCGTCGTTGACCAGGGTCACTTCATGTCCTACCAGCTGCATCAGACGGTCGCGCACCGGTTCATTGCGCCAAGACAGGTGGGGGCTGAACAGCACGTTCTGCCCCTTGCGGTCCATCCATCCCGCGGCTCCAATGCCCACCGGAAGACCTTCGTTGCCCTTCAAGAGCTCACGGATCATCTCAGCCAGGGCACGTTCGGTCCCCGCCACGTCATGGTCAGGTGTCTCGCGGCGGATTTGCCCGAAGGCGTTCCCCTCTTGATCCACAAGGGCTGCAAGGATTTTGGTGCCACCGATGTCAACGCCGATGGAAAGATTTGCTGAACTCACAGTCATCTAGCTTAGACCCTCGCAAAACGCCGATGCTCCCGCTGCCGCGCAGGAGCCCGGGACTGGTCCGGTGCCTGCACGGAACATCCAACGAAGTCCAGCACTTGGGCCAGCCCTGCGCCAGGTGCCCGGAAAACTCGTCCGGCGGTGCTCCCTGGCTGTTCGCGCTGTGAAGTGCAACTGCTCGAGCTCGCGCAAAATGCCCGCAAACCGGAGTTTGCGAGCATTTCGCGCTAGCTGCTACTTCTCGTCATCGAGCAATTCCTCGGCGTCGGGTTCGGATGGGGCCGATTCCTCAGTGCCCTGATGTCTCGGCAGGCCTGGGTACAGGCATCTGGATGGCTCCGGTCTGGATCTGCTCGAATTCATCGGGCGTGACCACCGGAATTTCGTAGCCTTCCTTGTCGATGAGCTTGCCGCCCACGTAGTGGTCGCCATCGAGCAATCCGCAGATCTCCTCGGTCTTGACCATGCGTGGCGGAGCCGCCGAGAAGACCGATGCATCCTTTGTATTCCCGAACTTGAGTTCGTTGAACAGCAGGTTCAGCAGCACGGCCATCACGGCCGCCGAGGAAATCCCGGAATGGAAGATCGTCTCGAACCACGTGGGGAATCCAGCGTAGAAGTCCGGCTTCACAATCGGGATGCAGCCAAAGGCAATCGATGCCGCGACGATCACCAGGTTCATGCCGTCGTACTTCACCTTGGACAGGGTCCGGATCCCGGAAGCGGCGACGGTGCCGAAGAGCACGATGCCTGCGCCGCCGAGCACCGGAGTCGGGATGGCAGCGACCACTCGTCCGAGGATCGGCAGCAGGCCGAGCACGACGAGGATGCCGCCACCGGCCGCGACAACGAAGCGGCTGGTGATTCCCGTGATGGCCACCAGGCCGACATTCTGCGCAAAGGCCGACTGGGTGAAGGTATTGAAAATCGGCGCCACTGCGGAAGAGGCCATGTCGGCACGCAGGCCGTCGGCAATGCGCTTGGAGTCCACCTTCGATCCGGCGATCTCGCCCACAGCGAGGATGTCTGCGGTGGTTTCGGTGAGGATCACCAGCACCACGATGGTCATCGAGATGATGCCGCCGATTTCGAAGACCGGCATGCCGAAGGCCAGTGGCTGCGGGAAGGCGAAGATCGCGCCGTGCCCGACCTGCGAGAAATCGGCCATGCCCAGCAGCGCTGCGGCGACGGTGCCCAGCACGATGGCCAGCAGGATCGACATGCGGGAAATCGCCGCATTGCCGACCTTGGACAGCAGCAGGACCACCAGCAGTGTTCCGGCGGCCAGGCCGATGTTGGCCAGCGACCCGTAGTCATCGGCCTTGGCGTCCCCGCCCATGGCCCAGTTGGCCGCGACCGGGGTCAGCGAGATGCCGATCATCGTAATGACCACGCCGGTGACCACCGGCGGGAAGTACCTGACAATGCGGGCGAAGAACGGCGCTATGAGGAAGCCGATCAGCGCTGCGACGAGCACGGCCCCGAAGACCGCCTGGATTCCGCCTCCCCCGTTGACGATGGCCACCATGGTAGCCACGGATGCGAAGGACGTGCCCTGGACCAGCGGCAGCTGCGCCCCGAAGAACGGGATGCCCACGGTTTGCAGGATGGTGGCCAGCCCGCCGACAAACAGGCAGCAGGCGACCAGCAGGCCCACCTCGTCCGGAGCCAAGCCGGCAGCGTTTCCGATGATCAGCGGCGGGGCGATAATGCCGCCGTACATCGTCAGGACATGCTGCAGGCCATAGGCAAAGGACTTCCCCAGAGGGAGCTTCGCGTCCTCGGGACGATTGCCTTTGATAGATTCATCTTGTGTAGCGCTCAAGGCTGACCTCCTACGTCAGTCGCTGCCAAAGGTGTGCCGGCGTGCCAGCGCCGGCCCACCTTCAACGCCGTTCAGTTAGATAAATGCCGGAATATTGGCCCAGATGGGGTGATTCGCCTCGGTGCCTTCGCGGGTGATCGTCGCTTCGATCAGGCCGTATGGGCGATCCGCGGCGAAGAAGACCTCATTGGGGTTGTCTTCGCCGAAGACTTCCAGGTCAACCAGGAAGTGGTGCTTGTTCGGCAGGGACATCTTGATTTCGGCGATTTCCGGATGCGCTTCGAGCACTGCCTGCCCCATCTGGAACATGGTCTGCTGCAACGCGTACGAGTGGGTGTCGGCGAAGCGGGTCAGCAGCAGGTGGCGCACCGAGGTGTAGACCGCGTCGAAGTCGATGCCCTGGGCGATGGCCTGGCCGGTGTAGCGCCAGCGCGCAGTCACGTCGGTGGCCAGGATGCGGTCGGTGGTTTCCTTCAGGGTCGTGTACTTGTCCACCGGGAAACCGTGGAACTCGCTGCCCGTGGACTTCAGGACGGTGAGGTCCTCCAGGCCGGCAACGATGGACTTCTTGCCTTCGGCGTCGATTTCCAGCACGGCGGTGCGCACTTCGGACTTGTTCTGCGAGAAGGCGTGGTCATGGTCGTTGATGCGGTCCCAGAAGAACTGCTGGGCTGCCCAGCGGCCGCCGGTGATCCACTCGAATTCGCCAGTGAAGTGGTTTCCCAGCTGCACCAGGAACTCCTCGATGGCGCCCACGCCGTTGCGGGCCAGGCCATAGACGGTGTTCTTCTGGGTGTCGGTGGCGACGACGCGGCCGTTGTCGCCGTCCTGGTGCGCGGCGGTGAAGTCGCCGTGCAGCTGGCTGGTGACGTTCAGGTCCTGGATCTGGTGGCGAACGGTGTCGCGGGTGATCTTGACCAGGCGGACTTCGGCCTTGCCGTACTGGTTGGAGCCCAGCACGATCTTGGTATCTGCTGGGGCGGTGATTTCGGTAGTCATTGTTCTAACTCCCTCGGTACGTGGAATATGCAAACGGGCTGATAAGAAGAGGTACGTGGTAGTGCTCGTCGACGTCGTTGACGAAGAAATCGATGCTTACCGCGGGGAAGAAGCTTTCCGTTCCCTGCTTCCCGAAGTAGCCGCCGGTTTCAAAGGAAATCCGGTAGCGGCCGGCTTCAACCTGTATCGGTCCGAGGTTCTTGATGCGGCCATCGGCATCCGTGGAACCCGAGCCGATTTCTTGCCAGCCGGATGCCGTCTTGGCTTCCAGCGTGGCCTTGACACCGGAGGCAGGCCTCCCGGTCCCGGTGTCGAGTATGTGGGTGGTGATGTGGCTGCGTTCGCCGTTTCCATCTGCCATGTTCATCTCCTGGCTGTCGGAGGGATTGGTATCGATAAATGCGCAGGGTTCACCCCGGGCATGGGCTTAGTTGTCCACCGAGTTTTCCAGCCGCAGCAGCGCAATCTGGCGCAGCTGCTCTGCTACTTCAAGCAGTTCAGCCTGTTCTGCGTTGGCCAGCCGGCGTTCGCATTCGGCAAGGATTTCTTCGGTGCTGCGGCCGGCGGCGCGGATGAGGAATACCCTGTTGAAGCGCTGCTCATAGGCCCGGTTGGCTGCTGCCAGGCGGCCGGCGACATCGTCATCAAGGTCCAGGCCTGCCTGTTCGCCGCGGGAGAGGTCCGCTTCCTTGCTGCTTCCCTGCGCCTGTTCGCCGATGCGCGGATGGTGGGCCAGGGCGGCGGCAATTTCCTCGCGGCTGAAGGGAGCGACGTCCTGGAGCGCAAAGCTGGAAAGCGCATCGAAGCTGCTGAAAGGACGGGCGGAAACAAGGGCATCGATCCAGCGGTCGACATCGACGCAGGGGCGCAGGAAATCAGCGGCCTCGGCTGCGGGCAATTGGTTGAATACGTCTAAACGCATCGGGTGATCAGCTCTTTTCAAACGGTCGTTCTTTCCACGGACCTTGGCTGAACACCCTTACCACCGAAGGAGACTTCGGCTTCGACTCGATGCTGGTTTCGTGGAACCTTGTGTGACCACTGTAATCCACCTCACAGCGTCGCAGTCAAGCGAAAGCTGGAAAAACTTTAACAAGTGTGACTTTTTGCCGGTTTCCATATTGTGGATAGATAATTTTGCGCCCAGCTATTGCAAACGCTCCGACATAGCCTACATAATGGTTTCACAACACAGAAGATAATTTCCATATTATGGAAATGAGAAATCGCGAAGGAGGGTCGCAATGACCGCTATCAACCCAAGCAAGATCAACTGCACACCGGAGGACCAGCGCCTCATTGCCACCACCGACGCCTTGCGCACCGGACTGTTCCAGCCCATCGAGAACCTGGATCCGGATATTGCCCGCCAGCCGCGGATCACCCGTGAGGCCCCCTCGCTGTGGAGCCGCCTGTTCGGCCAGCACCCGGGACGCTAGGCGTCCCCTGAAGACCACGCAGAGGCCAACCCCTGAGGCGTCGGGACCTGGCCTCTGCGTTTTTTAATTCCGGCTGCAGCGCCTCGCGCCAGCCCGGCTAGTCCTCGCCGAATCCCATGAAGTCGGCCGCAGCGGTGCTTGGCGCCGCCAGCATGCCGACCATGGAATCGACCAGGAAGTAGCCCAGCGACTCCCAGTTGCCCCGCTGCTTGCCTTCATTGACCGTGCGCTCGTACTGCGCGCACAGCCCCAGGAACATCGGACCGAGAATCAGCGCACGCGACCTGACCACGACCTCCGGAATGCCCTCGAATTCCTTGCGAGCACGTCCTGGGCCCGCCACGCTCAGCACCTCGTCGCGCAGGCTGTCGCCCACAATCGCCGGCAGGCCTGGATGCAGCCGTGCCTGGTAGAGGAATTGCGCCCGCCAGGAGGGCCGCGGCAGCGCGTCAAAGGAATAGATCCAGGGAAGGGTCCGCACGGTGACCACCTCGCGCAGGCTCGCCTCCGGTCCGCCAGCAAGGGATGGCAGGCGGTTGCGGCAGCTGCGCATGTCGCCCAGCGCCCGCTGGAGCATGGCCTGCAACAGGTCCTCGCGGCTCCCGAAATGGTATTTGATCGCCGAATGGTTGGCAGTACCGGCATGCTCGGTAATTTTCCGATTCGATACGGCATCTATGCCGTGGCTCGCGAAGAGCTCTTCTGCCGCATCGAGCAAGACCTCCCGCGCCTTATCGCCGTGTCGGCTCACCGTTCCCGCCTTTCCTCGCATCATCTCGTCCCGGCGCCCAAGGAAGTGAACCTCGGCACAGTTGCAGACAATTTTACGCCATGTGGCGTAAATTAGTTGTTAGTATTCAACTAAAGACCTTGGCGGGTTGCCTCGCACCCCGCTGCAGACCGAGAATCCAAGGAGCATGCGCAGTTGAGCAACGACGCCGCAGTCACTGAAAACCCGCCGCCCTCCCGCAGGGCCAAGCGCGAGAAGCAGCCTCTTTCCGAGCAGGAAGCGGCCGCCAAACGCGCCAAGGCCGAAACGATCGGCAGGACTGTCGCAGTCTTCATCATGCCATTGATGATCGTGGGCATGATGATCTGGGGCTACCTGGGGGCCATGCACCACCAGTCGGCCACGAACATGCCGGTGGCCATTTCGGCCACCAGCAGCGCAGCGGCCGGTGACTTTGCCCGGGCGCTGGAGGACAGCAATGCTGAGGCCGTGGACCTGCGCATCGTGGACTCGGCCCGCGAAGCCCGCGAGCTGGTCTACGACCGCGAAGTCACCGCTGCGGTGGACCTCGATGGCGATACGGCCACGCTGTACACCGCCAGCGGCGCCGGCATGTCAGCCACCTCGGCCATCACGGCCGTGCTCACGCCGGTCATCATGGAGCAGTCGCTGGAACTGGCTTCCCAGGATCTGGTGCCGCTTCCGGAGAACGACTCCATGGGCATGGGCGCCATGCTGCTGGCCACCGCGATGATCACTGCCGGCTACATGCCCTGGTCGATGGCCTTCTCGAACTCCCCGGAACTGCTCAAGCGCCGCCGCGCGCTGCCGCTGCTGGGCGGATGGTCGCTCCTGCTCTCCGGGCTGGGCATCCTCGTCGGCGGCCCGATCCTGGGCGTCATTCCTGCCGCGAGCATCCTGCCCGCGTGGTCGACCCTGGCCTTGGGCGTCTTCGCCGTGGGCGCCGGGCAGCTGCTGCTGACCCGCATATTCGGCGCCATGGCCGTCATCCCCGGAATGTTCCTGTTCATGGTGCTGGGCCAGCCGGCCTCCAATATGGGCATGTCGGTCTACACCCTGCCGAAGATCTTCCCGTTCCTGCACCAGTTCCTGCCGATGCCTGCCCTGGGCGAAGCCATGCGCTCGGTGCTGTACTTCAACGGCGACGGAGCGGCCCGGCATATCCTGATTCTCGCCGGCGGTGCCGTCGCCGCGCTGCTGCTGGTCGCCCTGCTCGATGCCCTGCGCATCGCCAAGGGCAAGAGCGATATCCCCACCCAGATCAATGTCGCTTCCCTGCATGGCGGCCCGCGCCCCAAGAACAAGGCGTGGCGCTACATCACCTTGGCCGCGCTGCCTTTCGGCATGATCGCCATCATGCTCAGCTCGATGCTCGGCGCCATGCAGACCCCGGTGCCACGCGACATGCCGGTAGCCGTCGTGGGCTCCTCCGTGGAGCAGGCCCAGCAGACCGTGGATTCGCTGAACGAATCCATGGAGGGCATGTTCGAGTTAACCGCCATGGACAATGCCGCTGACGCCCGGTACCTGGTCGAGTCCCAGGAGCTGACAGGGGCCTTCGTGCTGCCTTCGGAGCAGAGCCCGGAAGCTGCCGTCTATACCGCCCAGGCTTCCGGCAACGCCGCATCGCAGCTGCTGGTCCAGGTGTTCACGCAGATCGGCCAAGGGCAGCAGATGGAAGTGGACCACCAGGAGCTGGCCCCGCTTCCGGAACACGACAATATGGGCACCGTGGCCATGTACCTGGGCATGGGCTGGGTGATGGCAGGCTTCATGGTCATCATGGTCGGCGCCACCGCGGCACCGCACATGGCCCCGCTGCAGAAACTGGTCCCGCTGGTGGCCGTGTACTCGGCCTTCATGTCCGCCGTGCTCTGCCTGATCGCCGGCCCGTTCACCGGGGCAGTGGAGGGCCACTTCGGGCAGCTGTTCAGCGTCGGCATGCTCGCGATTTTCGCGGTGGCCATGCTCACCACGGTATTCAACCGCCTGCTGGGCATGGTCTGCCTGGTCCCGACCATGCTGATCGTGATGTTCCTGGGCGTCCCAGCCTCCAATGGCGGGCTGTCCATCTACATGGAACCGCGCATCTTCACCATCCTGCACGACATCCTGCCGATGCCGGCTGCCGTTGAAGCCATCCGCGCGATCGTCTACTTCGACGGTGTCGGACTCGGCTCCCACCTGGTGGTCCTGGCTATTTGGGCCTTGGCCAGCCTGGCCGTGACCATGGTCATCGACCAGCTCAAGCCGGTGCAGACCTCCAGCCACCCGGTTTCCGCCGAGGAGCTCGCCGCGCTGCAAGGCCGGGCGCTTGAAGCCAAGGCGAGCGAAGCCGCGGCATCCGCCGACGCCATCGACGCTGAAGCCGGGGACTTGGCAGACGCCGAAGCCGCGGCCGGCGAAAGCGGCACTGGAGACCGGGAGAAGGACGCGGTCAGCGTCTAATCAGTCCTTCTCCCCTGCAGATGCGGGCCGGTTCATGGATGTGAACTGGCCCGCATTTTGCTGTCCCCTAGCGATCGATCTTGGCTACGGTGAGCAGCACGCTGGAATCCTGCGTGGCGCTGATTTTCAGCCTCCCCTCGGGAAGCACAATGAGATCCTGGCTGCGCCCCTCCCACTGGTTGCCCAGGGATGAAACGGTGACCCTGCCCTGGAGGACCAGCAGTGTCGCTTCGCCGGGATTCACATGTTCTTGCAGCTCAGTGCCGGCCGTGAGCCCAATGACGGTTTGGCGCAGGGTGTGCTCATGTCCGCCGAAAACCGTGCTGGCAGCTCGGCCATTGGTTGCATCCGCGGCTTCCCTCAGCTGGGTTCGGGCGATGGCGGCCAGCGAAAACTTCTTCATCAAATCCCTGCATCTCATCTCTCGGGCTGGATACTCCGGGCCGATTAGCCTGTGCTGCTACAAGACTGTCCCCGCACCGGGGCAAAGGTCAAGGAAAGCGCGGGGACTACTTCAGTACCAATTGAGCCAGCACCGGCAAGGCAATGACCGACAGGACGCAGGTGATCACGATGGCCACCGCGGTCGGCTCGCCATCCCCGGTGTCGCTCTGGGCCATGATGTAGGCGGTTGCGCTGACCGGCATGGCCGCCATGAGCACCGCGGCATTGAACCAGATGCGATCCAGATCCGGGGCGAAAACAAGCAGCATTGCCACCGTCAGCGATGGCATCGCCACGAGTTTGCCCAGCACCATGGCCGCGATGGAGGTTCTCGCCCAGCTGCCGCCAGCCGCAGAGCCATCCGGAGCAACCGGTGCATGCTTCCTGGCACGCGAACGGTCAATGGTCCGCTTCAGCGACATGCCGATGACGAAGAGCGCACCCGGGGCGGCCGCGGCGGATATCAGGTCAACGGTGTCGTCCACAGGCCGTGGTACGGGCACATCGAGGATTGCTACCGTGCCGCCAAGGACCATGGCCCAGGTGACCGGGCTGTAAACCAGGGCATTGCGGATGGTCCGGGCGATGCGCGCGGCGCTTGCCGGGTGCTGGCCTCCCTTGCCGTTGGGCAAGAGAATTTGGGCGAGGATGGGGAATCCGACCATGAAGATGATGTTGTGGACCAGTTGCCCCATGCCCGCGGCGAACCCGGCTTCGGCGCCCATGACGCCGAGGATAATCGGGATTCCCAAGTACGACACGTTGCCGAAGCTGGTGGTCAGCATGCCGGCGAGCGCCCGCGCCCGGTTTGCGCGCAGCAGATAGCGGAAAGCCAGCCAGCTGAGCAGGGCGAAAAGCAGCGCGGAGACGATACTGATCCACAGGAATGCAAGCGGCACGCCTTCGCTGATATCCGCCCGTGCAACCACCTTGTAGAGCAACGCAGGCAAGGCGACATAGAAGACGAACACATTCAGTGCCGGTTCCACGCTGGCCGGGAATTTGGGTGCATGGCTGGCGCCGTAGCCGATGAGCATGACGAAGAATAGCGGCAGCACGCCATAGAGCACGTCGAGGAACACAAGCCTCCTTAGGGGATGTACGGCCGGGGTTGCGGGGACCGAGCACTTCAAGGTTAGTTGCTTGCCAGGCTGATCCGGGAAATGCGCTCGGGGGCGCTTCGCAACATGCAGGCGAAAACTGGGGTTTGGCGGCGCAAATTCCTAGGATGAGACCACGCGCCTCGTCCCATCACTGTTGAGCTTTCCGCAAGGAGAATTGATGTCCCACGCATCTGGAGTCCCGCATGCCCCGCGCACGATTGCCATCACCGGCGCAGGATCAGGCATTGGCCGCGCCACCGCACGCCTGCTGCTGGCGCAGGGATGGAATGTGGTGCTCGCCGGGCGCACCGCGGCTAACCTGCATGAGACGGCGCAAGGCCACGATTCCGCCTTGGTGGTTCCCACGGATGTTAGTGATCCGCAGGCTGTGGAACACCTGTTTGCCGAAGCGGCGCAACGTTTCGGCACGGTCAATGCGCTGTTCAATAATGCCGGGATTTTCGGTCCCTCGGCAGCCATCGATGAGCTGAGTCCGGCCCAGTGGGATGAGGTTTGCCGGATCAACCTCACCGGGGCCATCAACGCGGCCCGCACGGCCTTTGCCCATTTCAAGGCCAACGACGGCGGACGCATCATCAACAATGGATCGATTTCAGCGCAGGTTCCGCGCGTGAACTCCGTTGCCTATACCGTCACCAAGCACGGCATCGCCGGCTTGACCAAATGCCTTGAACTTGATGGACGGGAGCACCGGATCAGGGCCACGCAGCTCGATATCGGCAACACCGCCAGTGACCTGCTCGATGATTTCGGTGCCACCCAGGGTGCCTTGCAACCGGGCGGCCAGCGGCTCGTCGAGCCGACATTCCCGCTGGCCCAAGCCGCTGAGGCCGTTGCGTACATCGCCGGGGTTCCGCTCGGTACCTCCATCAACCAATTCACCATCACGGCTGGCGGAATGCCCTACATCGGGCGAGGCTAGGCCGCAGGCAACCGGAGGAAGGAATCGGCGTGCAAGTCGATGCTCCGGTTGCGTGCGCACACGCTGCGCGCCATCGGGTCATCATGGGGCATGAACCTGCCAGAACTGCGCCAGCGGCGGCAAGGAAACGCCTTTCAGCCACATGCCAGGCTTTGCCTCCGCCGGCAAGAGCGCGAAACTGGCAAGCGTTCGCAGCTGCTTTGCTGGTTCTTCCCCTGCCGTACTAAAGGCCTAGAAGAATTCCGCCAGCAGCGCTTCGAGCTTCGCAAAAGCGGAATTCCATGCCTTGGTGCTGGATTCGATAACCTCATAAGGCAATGGGGTTTGGGTCAGCGTCAGCATCGTCTGCCCGGCGAACTCCTTGAATTCGATACGGGTTTCAATCACGAGGTCCAAGGTCATTTCGTGCGGGCCGTCGGCACTGACCAGGCATTCGTATTCGTCAAAAGACGTCAGGACCGCCTTGAGCGGCACCTTGGCATCCGGGTTATCAGCCTGCACCATGTTCAGTTCATGCCGGCCGCCGACCTTGGCTTCGAATACGACGGAATCTTCCTCGACAAGCCAGCCATCGGGACCCCACCACTGGGCGATGATTTCCGGCTCGACGAAGGCAGCCCAAACGGCGTTCTTCGGTGCGGAAAATTGCCGGGCGACTACGAGTTCAGTCATCGATTCCATAAGGTCAATATTATCGCGGCCCGCCATCAGGTTCACCTGCGGGCGCCGCTATCCCTGCGGACGGCGAGGCTCCATGCGGCTCGCGGTGTACACCGTTTGCTCATCCGGCGAGGTTCCGGCAGCTTCATGGGCGCGCATGACCTTCATTGCGCGGTCCCATTTGATGCGTTCGCGAGGGCTGGCGAGGACACGGCGCTCGGCCGGACCGAAGATGGACAATCCCAAGTACTTCAGACGCCAGAATATGCGGTAGCCGACGCTTAGTCCGGTGGTATCGGAAATGATCGGCAGGGGTGATTCATCCATGATCGTCGTCCTCTTCGGTCATTGGGTTTGCGAGTACTGGCACTTCAATCATACGTCATTAGTTGGTGCACCAACTAAATGGGGTTCTAGCTTTTCGGAGCGTTCGAACCTGCAGCAATAATGCGGTCCAGGATGCCGCGCAGCTCCAGCACATCCTTGTCGGTCAGGGCAAGCCGGGCCATCATTTCGCGAGGCACCTCCACCGCTTCAGCACGCAGCGCGGCGCCCTTCTCCGTGGGCTGAATGATGACGGCCCGCTCATCGTCCGGGTTCTTCGTCTTTGCCACCAAACCGGCAGTTTCGAGGCGCTTGACCAACGGTGAAAGCGTTCCCGGATCCAGGTGCAGATGCCCGCTAAGGGCACGGGCGCTGATCGGCCCCAAGTCCCAAAGGGCCAGCATCACCAGGTACTGGGGATGCGTCAGCCCCAGCGGATCCAGCACGGGCTTGTATGCCGAGATCACCGAGCGCGAGGCTACGGCCAGGCCGAAGCACACCTGCTTTTCCAGCTTGAGGAGATCTTCGTCGCGAAGAATAGCACTGTCCACGTTGTCGCAAGCTCCTTGAAAGATGCCTAATACCACTGCATTGATCGTACCGCGGTCGAGAATACCGTGCCCGGGCCGAAAGCTGCCCCGGGTCGCAGCGCCAATTCCAGTTGCGTTCGAATCGGTGGCGCAAGTAGTCAAAGCGGGCCACAGTGAATAGCCTTGGCATATGAGCAATCTTGAGCACCGGCCTGAGGAGATCGGCTGCAGTGCAGTGCGTTCCCAGGCAGAGGTTGAAATCCTGGAACCACGCGAAGTGCCCTTGGGCGGTCCGCGGGCAATGACGGTCTTCCGGACACTGCCGCAAAAGCAGCGCAGCCTGATCGGCGCTTGGTGCTTCCTGGACCATTACGGTCCTGACGATGTCGCAGTCACCGGCGGGATGAACGTGCCTCGTCACCCGCACACCGGACTGCAGACTGTCTCTTGGCTCTTCACCGGAGAGATCAACCATATGGATTCGGCCGGGTTCAAGGCGACCGTGCGACCCGGCGAGGTCAATCTGATGACCGCCGGGCACGGAATCAGCCATTCGGAGATCCTCACCGAAGACACCACCATCCTTCACGGCGCCCAGCTATGGACCGCGCTGCCGGATCATGCACGGGATATGGAACATACTTTTGAGAACTACCGCCCGGAAGCGCTCACCGCTCCCGGCTGGTCGCTGTCGGTCTTCCTTGGCACCTACGGGGTGTCGGGCAAGTCGTCCACCTCCCCGGTGAAGACGCACACCGAGCTCGGTGGCGCCGAACTGCGCCTTGAACCGAACACCGAGATCGAAGTGGTTGTCCCCGGGCACCATGAGCACGGGATCCTCCTGGACTCCGGCAATCTTGAAGTCAACGGCCATGAACTCGCTCCACGCGATCTCGGGTTCGTGCGTGCGGGATGCACGACCCTGCGCCTGAAGTCCGGGGACCAACCGGTTCTGGCGCTGCTCATCGGCGGAGAGCCGCTGAAGGAAGACATCCTGATGTGGTGGAACTTCGTAGGCCGCACCCATGAGGAAGTCCTCGCGTTCCGCGCGCAATGGCAAGCCGAGATCGGGGCCGAGCCCGGGGATGCCTCCGAGGATCGCTTCGGGCCTTTCCCGCCTAATACTCCGGCAGCCTTGCCGGCTCCAGCACTTCCCACCGTTCGCCTGCGCCCGCGCGTGAACCCCGCCTAACCAGTAAGGAACTCCCAATGAGCGACATCAAACCAGTATTCCTGTCCGAGCGCCAGCGCTTCGCCCTCGACGATGACGGCAAGATCATCGGAGCGGCGCACTACCGCGATTTTGATGGGGCCCAAGGCGTCGAGCGGATCTTCTTCCACACCACCGTGGATGAGGAATACGGCGGACAGGGCCTAGCCAGCGTCATGGTGAAATTCGCGCTGGAGAACACCATCGCCAGCGGTGCCAGGATCGTTCCGGTCTGCCCGTACGTGAAGGCCTACGTTGCCAAGCACACCGAGTATGCGCAGCATATCGTGGAACCGGACAAGGACCACCTGGGCGTCCTGCCGCGCGGCTAAACCGGAGACCTCAGGGGTTCATCTTGAGGCCGCGTGCGGCCAGCTCGTCGCGGAGAATGCGGATGGCTTTCGGGCCGACGCCGTGCAGCGCGAGCAGCGCCGCGGTGCCGGCCTGCCCCGCCTGCTCGAGACTGGTGATGCCGGCCTGCTCGAAAGCCCTGGCGGCGGGGTTGCTCGTCTTGGGAAGCTCTGTGTCCATGATCCCAGCGTAGTCAGGCTGCTGGCTGCGCAACAGGTTTGGTGCGCGGCGAGATCGCGATCAGGACCAGAATCAGCAAGAGGCTGAAGCTGAAGACCGAGATGAACTCCATCCCGGTGGCGGCCATCGCGAAGATGACGCCACCGACGGCGGTGGTTCCGGCGTTGCCCAGGGAGTCGGCCACGGTCATTGCCGATGAGTTGAATCCCTGTTCATCCTTGGCAGACAGGGCCAGCATGTTCACGTTTTGCCGCGGGAAGATCATCCCCATGCCGAAGCCGCCCACGGCCCATCCGCAGACCAGCACGAGGACCGGCGGATGGAAGATCGCGGTGGCCAATGCGGTTGAAATCGCTACGCTGCCGGCGATCGCACCCACGGTGATGCAGGTGGAGGATTCCACCTTATCCCCCAGCTTTCCTTGCAGCCATGAACCCACCGACCAGCACAATGCCGAGGCCGTCAGGATCAGGCCCGCCCGGTCGGGACCCAGCTGGTAATCCTCGCGCAGCAGGTACGGCAGATAGACTTCCACGCCGAAGAAGGCCCCGGCCACGAAGATGCGGGTCATGATGGTGGACGGCAGCCCCTTGGCCAAGCTGAACGTGCCCTTGGGCAGCAACGGGCGAATTGCTGCAAGGGCTACCGCCAATGCCAAGACCAGTCCCAGAAGGGACCAGCTGCCCTGCGCATTGCCGAGCAAGTTCATGCAGATGACAGCCAGTCCAGTCAGGCCGGCCAGCATCAGCCGCTTCTTGGAAATCGGCCCCAGGTCCGGATTGCGCTGGGAGCTCAGCGACTTCAACGCCGGCACGATCCCGCAGAAGGCGAGAACCACCAGCACCGCCACGCCGGAGAACACCCAGCGCCAACCGAGGTGCACGGCCATCAAGCCGGCCAGCCAGGGGCCGATCATCGCCGGGACCACCCAGGCGGTAGCGAACAGGGCGAAGATCTTGGAATGCAGATGCGCAGGATACGCGCGGGCAATGAGCACGTAGATGGCGACGGTGATCGCGCCACCGCCAATTCCCTGCAAGATGCGCCCGGCAATCAGGACCTGCATGTTCTCGGCTGAACCGCAGATCAGCAGCCCAATGCAGAAAACGGCCACGGCGATGGACAGCGGGTGCTTGGGCCCCCACCGGTCGGTGACTTCTCCGGCGGCAACCATCCCCAGCATCCCGCTGGCGATTGGCGCGGCAAAGGCCAGGGCGAAGTAGCGTTCGCCCTCCAGCAGCT
The DNA here is from genome assembly GCF_044753145.1 of Glutamicibacter sp. NPDC088483. Classification (NCBI taxonomy): domain Bacteria; kingdom Bacillati; phylum Actinomycetota; class Actinomycetes; order Micrococcales; family Micrococcaceae; genus Glutamicibacter; species Glutamicibacter sp. NPDC088483. Next base: position 138,612 of record NZ_JBIVMP010000004.1, on the reverse strand, counting down.
CGCTGACCAGTGGCATTACCGTGGTCACGGCCATGGATTCGAAAGCGACCAGGAAGACGAGCACGAACATGCCAAGGGTGGTGGCAAGATACTGCGGAGCATAGATCGTGGACTCGGCGCGCTCGGCTGATTGGCTGCTGCGGTTCAGGGGCATGCATCCATGATCTCAGGTTTCCCCTAGCCGCCGATCACGTGCAGGCTGAAGGCCGCCAGGAAGCCCGAGGTCACCAGCAACCCGGTGTAGTCGTGCTCCACCGTGTAGGCTTCCGGGATCATGGTGTCGGCGATCATCGTCAAGATGCCTCCGGCAGCGACCGCGGTGGCGAAGGCCAGCACTTCACCGGGCATGGATTCCAGCAGCAGCGCTCCGAGGAAGGCAGCGATGCCGCAGGAAATGGCTATCGATCCCCAGAGCAAAACGATCGAGGACCCCTTGCGCCCGGACTCTTTCATCTGTGCGGTACTCGCCAGCCCCTCGGGGACATTGGAGATGAATATGGCGATGAGCATCGCCGGATTAATGCTCGCAGTGGCGACCACGGAAAGTCCAAGGGCCACGGACTCGGGAATGCCGTCGATGAGTGCACCGACCGCGAGCGCGGTTCCCGATGACTCCTGCTCTCCTGCGCGCTGCGCCTGCCGCTTTGAGGTTCTCCACGCCAGCAGCCGGTTCGCGCCGAAATACAAGGCAGCGCCCACGATCACGCCGCCCAGCGTCGCAACGAGGCCGCCGGTTTCATAGGCTTCGAGCACCAGCTCGAAGGCCAGTGCGCTGACCAGGACCCCGGCACCGAAGGCCATGATGGCGCTGACCCAGACCTTGGGGATCTTCAGCCACCAGGCCGCGCCAGATCCCAGCAGCAGGGCCGAGCCGGCCACAGTGCCCCACAGCAAAGCCTGCATCGAAGCGAACATGGCACCCACTATAGCCAGCAATTCGCTGGCTTAGTAGGTGCCATATGAGTTCTGACTGGGACTAACCCTCGGTGGACATGTTGTTGAAGCGCGAGTAGTGGCCTTGGAAGGCCACGGTGATGGTCTTGGTCGGACCGGCACGGTGCTTCGCGATAATCACGTCAGCTTCGCCCGGACGGTTTTCCTTGTCGTAGACGTCATCACGGTGCAGCAAAATCACCATGTCGGCGTCCTGCTCAATCGAGCCCGATTCGCGCAGGTCCGAAACCATTGGCTTCTTGTCGGTACGCTGCTCGGAACCACGGTTCAGCTGCGACAGCGCAATCAACGGAACGTCGAGTTCCTTGGCGAGCAGCTTGAGGTTACGCGAGAACTCGGAAACTTCCTGCTGGCGCGATTCCACACGCTTGCCCGAGCTCATCAGCTGCAGGTAGTCCAGGATGATCATGCGCAGCTCGTTGCGCTGCTTGAGGCGACGGCACTTGGCACGGATTTCCATCATGGACATGTTCGGCGAATCATCAATGAACAACGGGGCTTCGTTCAGCCGGCCCATGGTCGTGGCGATCTTGGTCCACTGCGCGTCTTCCACCGAGCCCTTGCGCAGATCCTGGAGCTGGATGGATGCTTCGGCCGAGAGCAGGCGCATCGCAATTTCATTGCGGCCCATTTCCAAGGAGAAGAACACGGTGGCCATATTGTGCTTGATGGCAGCAGAACGGGCGAAGTCCAGCGCGAAGGTTGACTTGCCCACCGCAGGACGGGCGGCGATGATGATCATCTGGCCGCCCTTCAGGCCCTGGGTCAGCTCGTCGAATTCATAGAATCCGGTGGGCACACCGGTAATGCCATCGCCCGCGTTGGCCGCGTTCTCGATTTCATCAACGGTGTCTTCGATGATGTCCGAAAGGCGCACGTAGTCTTCACTGCTGCGGTTCTCGGCCACCTTGTAGACCTCTGCCTGGGCTTCGTTGACGATTGCGTCAACTTCACCATCTGGCGAGTAGCCCATCTGGACAATACGCGTTCCAGCGTCAACCAATCGGCGCAGCACGGCGCGTTCGCGCACAATTTCTGCGTAGTACCCGGCGTTGGCTGCAGTTGGAACCTGCTGGATGAGATTGTGAAGGTAGGCGGCGCCACCAATGCGCGAGATTTCGCCGCGCTTGGTCAGCAAGTCGGCTACGGTGACCGCATCGGCTGGTTCGCCACGACCGTAGAGGTCGACAATCGCCTCGTAAATCGATTCGTGGGAGGGACGGTAGAAGTCGGTGCCGCGAATGGATTCAACGACGTCAGCAATGGCGTCCTTGGAGAGCATCATGCCACCGAGGACCGACATCTCGGCCTCGATATCCTGTGGCGGCTTGCGCCCTGCGTCGGAATCTCGTCCTTCGTAAACCGGCTCAGCACTCATTGCAGACACTTCCATCCCCTATTGACCCGCTGGGAAAAATTATCCTTGCCTCATGGCAACGCTTCATCGTGTCAGTCGATACGGACATTTGGATGTCAGGCGCCTGTGGATATTTCTCTCCCGAACCCAACACTAGGGCTGTTATTAACAGGCGTAAACCTCATTATCCACAGAATATGTGGATAACACTCCTCTACCTGTGGAGTTCCCTGTTCACAGTCTGGGGAGAACTCTGTGGATTACCCCACTCTACGTATCATTAATATCTGTTGACTTGGTTGTTTGTATTCGCACACCTGTGGACAGAAACTTAATTCATTGAAGCTCACGCCAACCGACCCAAGGTTATCAACACCCTTAATCGCCCAGTTCCCGGGGTTTTTCACCCTTTGTACACATTTGCCCACGTCTTGTCCACAGTTTTGTGGATAACCTTGTGGATACTGGTCAATTTACAAAACCCTAAGTCACCGTGGATTAAATTCGCCAGCAAGGCCGGATCTTCCAGTAGTCCACAATCGGCTAGGGTTTCTGCGTTCGGGGGCGGTGGATAACTTAATGTGTGCAACGACTCTGCGGGCGAACCTGGATCAGCGACTGGGCTGCCGGCGCACTCTCGCCACTTCGCGTCCGCAACGCGCGCCAGTGAAGACGCCATAAAGCGCCGGTTTCATTTGTGATGCGCGGCCTTTGCATGGCTCGGAAACCCCATCCGAGGGTTGCCGGCAATTCGCTGCCACTCTGGTCCAGCGTGCAGCGAGGATCCATGAGCTACCTGCGCGGTTCTGTTCGACAGCCCAGGCGGGTGGCGGATATGGCGAGTTCAAGGTTTCTCGCGACAGATACTTTGATGACGAGGTTATCGCCAAATGCCTGGGGCAGCTGACCCAAGATGGCAGGCCATGAGATTGCCAGCCATCTTGCCACGTCTTCAGGGTGGCGAGAGAGAACGGGCATTGCCGGTGTCGAGGGCTGCGGGGAACGGCTCAACCCGCCTAACCGGAATTCAAAAAGCTCCGGCCAGATCGATGATTTGATCTCGCCGGAGCTTTGGAAGATGCGAAGCGCTTATACGAGCTCAGGAATCGGCAGCGAATGGAACCGCGAATCATGGAAGATCTGTGGCGAGTGCTCGGAGGTGCGGTGCCCGTGGACTTCCATCAGGACTACCCAGTGATCCCCCGCTTCGACCTCGTTGTAGATCGAAGTCTCCAGCCACAACGTGGAGTCGTTGACGAAGAGCGCGCCCTGATCCGAGGAATAGGTATCGATTCCGCGGAACCGGTCGCCATTTTTCGACGCAATCTGAGCGCAGACACCATCATTGCGTTCGCTCAGCACTGAGACGCCAATGCGGCCAGCTTCGCGCAGCTTTGGCCAAGTGTTCGAGCACTTCTGCACGGCGAACATCACCAGTGCAGGTTCGAGGGAAACTCCCACGGTAAACGATGAAGCGACAATTCCGGTCTTCACGCCATCCAGTTCTGCACAGAGGGCGGCTACCCCTGATGGATGCTGAGCGAAAACCTTGCGCAGGGTCAACGGGTCAAGTTCAAGATTCAATGACATGGCTCGATTCCTTTGGGTCTTGCCCACCGCGCAGTAGCCTGCAAGCATTGGCTTCTCGTTACTCGAAGCCGCTTGGGCTGAAGTTCCGCGCCGTGTGCGGTACTTGTTCCAGCACATTTTGTGTGGAACCGAATCCTCACCTGGAGCACCCCACTACCGTTGAGAGGGTTGCCGATCAGCAAGCCAGGGCTTATAGCTGATGCTCTTGATTCTGTTTAAAACGATATGGCTCATGACGAACAGCCGTCAAACATTTCACTTCGCAAATCGCAATATTCGACGCAATATTCGATCCAAGGCCCCGCCAGAAGTCCTTGGGCAGTCTTTTATTCGCCATACGCCGCGCTTCTTGAACGCCTCGGCCCCATGATCGCAGCAGGCTTCCGCCGCTCTTGATTCGGCAGAACACTAACGCCTCCCCTGGGCTCGGTGCCCTGGCGCGAATTCCCTACCGCCCACCGTAATGAAACTTGGTTTCCCGGCATGACGCTGAGGTTCATGCCACTATTGGTCATGGAGTGCATTGAGTCACACTCCTGCTTATTGTTCTCCGTAACCATCGATGACGATTGAGGAATAGCCACACCATGGTAGAGATTCAGGCAAACCATTCAGAATTGACCCCACTGCGTTTCTTGGAACGCACAGCCGAGGCCTATCCGAAGAAGACCGCCGTCATCCATGGAACTCGCAGCTTCTCCTATGAAGATTTCGAAGCACGGGTGCACCGCTTTGCCCAGGCGCTGAAGGCTCGCATTGAGCCGGGCGACCGCGTGGCCGTGCTGGCACCGAATACTCCCGAAATGCTCATGGCGCATTACGCCGTACCGCTGTCAGGCGCAGTCCTCGTTGCCCTGAACACCCGACTTTCGGCCCACGAGCTGCAATACATCATTGATCATTCTGCTGCCAAGCTGATGCTTGCCGACACAGAGCTGTTGGAGAACACGAAGACCCTGCGCCGCGAGAACCCAACGCTGGAGGCGCTCATCGAGATCACCGATGACCAGTACGCCGGAGAACGTCCGGACGTGCCCGTGGACGCCACCTTGGACGAGCTAATCGCACAAGCCTCGGATGAAAGACTTCCCTACGCCATCGCCGATGAGCGGGCTCCGATCACTCTCAATTACACGTCGGGCACCACCGGCAAGCCGAAGGGTGTGCTCTACTCGCACCGCGGCAGCTACCTGAACTCGTTGGGCGAAGCGCACCACCAGGGCTTCACCGCCAAGACCCGCTACTTGTGGACCCTGCCGATGTTCCACTGCAACGGCTGGTGCACTCCATGGGCCGTCACCGCGGCGGGAGGAACCCACCTGTGCCTGCGCGGCGTGCGCGAAGATTCCGTTTGGGATGCCATCGAGAATCTTGGAACCACCCACTTGTGCGGCGCTCCGACCGTCTGCTCCATCATCGCCGACTCCACCCGCGCCCACCAGCTCGATGCGCCACTGCGCATCACCACCGCAGGAGCTCCCCCGTCCCCGGCAATCATCTCCAAGCTGCAGAAGCTGGGCATCGAGGTAGTCCATGTATATGGCCTCACCGAGGTATACGGACCGTACACGGTGTGCGAGTACCAGGATGAGTGGGATGCCCTCGATGGCCCGGACCGGGCCGCGAAGCTCGCCCGCCAAGGCGTTGGCATGATTACCGCCGAGTCCGCACGCATTGTTGACGAGAACATGAACGATGTCCCGGCGGATGGACAGACCATGGGCGAAATCGTGCTGCGCGGCAATAACGTCATGATCGGCTACTATCGCGATGAAGCGGCCACTACCCAAGCTTTCCATGGCGGCTGGTTCCACACCGGCGATCTGGGTGTCATGCACCCGGATGGCTACATCCAGGTGCGCGACCGGGCCAAGGACATCATCATTTCCGGCGGCGAGAACATCTCCACCATCGAGGTGGAGCAGGCGCTGGCCTCGCACCCCGAGGTGCTGGACCTGGCCGTCATCGGCATAGCGGACGAGAAATGGGGCGAGCGTCCGGTGGCATATGTCATCCGCGCCAGCGGATCCTCCCTGGACGCGCAAACGCTGATTGAATTCGCCCGCGAAAAGCTGGCCGGTTTCAAGGTGCCGCGCACCATCGTCTTCCCGCAGGATCTGCCGCGCACCTCCACTGGTAAGGTGCAGAAGAATGTCCTGCGCGCCCAGGCGCTAGAAGCCAGCACACCGAACTAGCCCGAGGATCACCAATTGGATATCTCAGCACCACGGATTCCCAACAAGTCCAGCCGTTTCAGCGAAAGCATCGGACTGGAATTCGATGAAATCACAGCCACTGAAGTACGCGGCCACGCGCAGTTGGACGAGAACCACCACACCCCCTGGGGCGTAGTCCATGGCGGCGTGTACACCTCGATCATCGAGAGCGCAGGATCGGTGGGCGCCAGCTACGCGGTGGCCGAACGCGGGCAATTCGCAGTCGGCGTGCACAACGCCACCGACTTCCTGCGCCCTTCCACCGGAGCACGGGTCCAGGTGATCGCCACCGCGCTATTCCAAGGGCGCACCCAGCAGCTCTGGGAGGTCATCATCACCGATGAATCCACCGGCAAGCAGCTATCCCGCGGCCAGTTGCGCACCCAGAATGTGGATTTGCCTGAGAAATAAGACCCTCATGCCGGATGGGATTCGACTACGTGGCTTGCACGGCAACTCGACATGGGCAGGTCTACTTCGACATGAAGAAGGCCCGTGCCGACGGCACGGATTCTCATGCTCTGGAAATGGGCAAGTTGTTAAATCAATTCAGCTCAGCGCAAGCCAAGACTCCATGTGCCAAACCAGCTACTAGTGCGCTGGGTTTGCAAATAGTGAAGGCAGCGGCAGGGATACCCTTGGGCTGTTGGCGGTCCAGTTCAGTGAGCTTCTACTTCACATAATGTTTCTGCAATCCACTGAAGTAGTCCTCTCAAGCAAAGAAAGAAGTTGCGCAAATGAACGTCTCCTCCAAGAAACTCATCGGCAAATGTCCCCTATGGACTTGGGTGATGATGGGACTGGCGCTTGCATCGGCCCTGGCCCTAGTTGATTGGAACGGCTCAGGGGAGGCAAAGCCGTTGTGAATGTTTTTCCTACCTAGCGCATTTGGCTTAGCTGGTGGCATTATCGCCACAGCGAAGAAAAGCTATGGATGGGGGCTCATATCCGTAGCTCTTGGCGTACTGGCCGTGCAACTATTAGCGCTCGGAGTCACCCTTGTTCAAGGACCATAGAGGTCTCCTCGGTATTTTCGGATTCCAAGTATCTTGGTATGTGTCAAGACAACTCGGAGCAGGGACCCTAGATGCACTCTAAGCGAACTTGCGAGTCCTGCGAGAGGCACCATACCGAGCACGTGAAACACCGCATCCTCAGAAGGACGAAGCGGCCAGTTGCATATCCAGAATATGGATTTGCCTGAGAATCCGGCCTAGCTGGTTTTCACACCGCGAGCACGGGCGTACGGTAGGTGGCATCTAACGCTCAAGCTCCAGGAGATTCGCCATGAGTGCGACCTATACCTTCGATGTGTTCAGCAGCCTCGATGGCTTCGGCAGCGCCGCCGGCGATTGGGGCGGCTACTGGGGAAAACAGGGGCCAGAGCTGTTAGCCCACCGCCTCGCGCTCTACACTCCGGCTTGCCGCATGGTTTTCGGAGCCAACACCTTCCGTCTCTTCAGCCGCTTCTGGGCAGAAATCGAGGCGAATCCCGAGGTTGAGGACGCGTGGGGTGTGGCCCTGCACGACAAGCCCGCCACCGTCATCTCCACCACCCTGGAAGAGCCGCTGTCCTGGCCAAACCCCACGCTGGAGCGAGCTGATGCACTGGAAGTCGTCGCACAGCTCAAGGAAACTTCAGATGTGCCGCTGCGCTCCCACGGCTGCTTAGCGATGAACCATTCCCTGCTGGCGGCAGGTCTTGTGGACTTCATCCAGGTGACCATCTTCCCGGTACTGACCGGGCATAGCGGTTCTGCCCCGGTACTTGGCGGGGTCGATGACTACGATCTGGAACTTGTCGAGTCCAAGCTGCTGGACGGACGGATCCAGGAACTGACTTATCGCCCGACGCGCCATCAACCAGCCCATGCATAGCAGCTCGATGAAGCGCATTCTGGGTACCTGCCTAGTGCTCGGCGCAGAGTTCCTCGCCGGATGCTCCGCGCCAACCCCGCCTTCAGCTCCAGCTACCGAATCGCAAACTGTTCCAACTCCCCTGGCCACCGGCTTGGACGCCCCATGGTCCATGGTTTACGCCCAAGACAGCCTGCTGGTCAGCGAACGTGATTCTGGGCGGATCGTGGAGATTCCAGGATCCGGACCAGGCCGCGAAGTGGCTCGGATCGACGATCTCGTAGCGACGGGAGAAGGCGGATTGCTGGGCCTGGCCTTCCTCGCACCGGACCGGCTCTATGCGTATTCCACCGCGGAATCCGGCAACCGCATCCAGCGGTTCACGTTGCAACGCAGCGCCGGGAATCTTTCACTGTCGGCCCCGCGCACCTTGATTGACGGGTTGCCCTCGGCCAGCATCCACAACGGCGGGCGGTTGGCCATCGGTCAGGACGAGATGCTCTATGCCTCCGTGGGCGATGCGGGCAATCCCCAGCAAGCCCAGGACCTGCAGCAGCTGGGCGGGAAGATCCTGCGCATGGCACCTGACGGCAGCGTCCCGGACGACAACCCGTTCGAGAATTCCCTCGTCTACAGCTATGGGCACCGCAATGTGCAGGGCCTGGCGTGGAGTGCTGATGGCACCATGTACGCCAGCGAGTTCGGACAGAACACCTTCGACGAGCTGAACATCATCGAAGCCGGGGGAAACTACGGCTGGCCCGAAGCCGAGGGAAAAAGCGGCGGAAATCCGTCGTACACCGATCCGATTGCGCAGTGGTCCCCGTCCGAGGCCAGCACCAGCGGCATCGCGATCCTCGATGGCACCCTCTACCTAGCGAATCTGCGCGGAGAAGTGCTGCGCGCGGTGGAACTGGACGAGCCGGCCACCGAGCATGAACTGCTCGATGGCCGGCTCGGCCGGCTACGCGACGTGCTAGTGGATCCTGACGGCGCACTGCTGGTGCTGACCAACAATACCGACGGGCGCGGCCAGCCAGGGGCGGGCGATGACCGCATCCTGCGCATCGATCCCCGCCTGGCCGGCGACTAGCTGGCCGGGCGCATGTCTCCGGTCTCCTGGAAGCGCTGGTGCCAGGACAGGGCCTCGCCTAGCAGATGCGGGGTGTGCTTGCCGTAGCTGTCCTTGCACGCACGGTCGAAGTAGTCCTGCAGCATCGGGCGGTACTCCGGGTGGGCGCAGTTATCGATGACCAGCTGCGCACGCTGCTTTGGCGAGTGGCCGCGCAGGTCGGCCAGGCCCTGTTCGGTAATCAGGATCATGGTGTCGTGCTCGGTGTGGTCCACATGCGAAGCAAAAGGAACGATGCCCGAGATCTTGCCGCCCTTGGCGGTCGACGAGGACATGAACACCGACAGGTAGCCGTTGCGGGCGAAGTCGCCCGAGCCGCCGATGCCGTTCATCACGTGCGATCCCAGCACGTTGGTGGAATTCACGTTGCCGTAGATGTCGGCTTCGATCATGCCGTTCAGCGCAATGCAGCCCAGCCGGCGGATGATCTCCGGGTGGTTCGAGATCTCCTGGGCGCGCAGCAGGATGCGCTCGCGGTAGTGGTCGACGTTGCGGTTGAATTCCTCGATGCCCTCCGAAGACAGCGAGAAGCTGGTGGCGGAGGCGAACTCGATGGTGCCGTCCTTGATCAGCTCCAGCATTCCGTCCTGGATGACCTCGGTATAGGCGGTCAGGCCCTTGTAGCCGCCACGGGCTAGGCCAGCGAGCACTGCGTTGGCGATATTGCCCACGCCCGACTGCAGCGGGAGCAGCTTCTCGGACAGGCGTCCGGCACGGATCTCGGAATCCAGGAAGGTCAGCAGGTGATCGGCGATCTTCTCGCTGGTCTCGTCCACCGGGGCGAAGGGGCTCAGGCGGTCTGGCGCGTCGGTTTCCACGACGGCGACGATCTTGTTGACGTCGACGTCCATGTACTGCTGGCCGATGCGGTCACGCACGGTTCTCAGGTCGATCGGCTTGCGGTGCGGAGGCAGTGCGGTGCCGTAGTAGACATCGTGCATGCCCTCCATGGCCGCAGACTGCTGGGAATTGACCTCGATGATGATCTTGTCGGCCATCTCCAGCCAGGTCTTGTTGTTGCCCACCGAGCTGGAAGGGATCAAGTCGCCCTCGGCGGTGACGCCGACAACTTCGACGATGGCCAAGTCGATCTTTCCGTAGAAGCCGAACCAGGCGTGCTGGGCGACATGGGACAGGTGGATGTCCATGTATTCCATGTTGCCCTCGTTGATGCGGCGGCGCAGCTCGGGGTCGGACATGTACGGCAGGCGCAGGTTCATGCCTTCGGCCTTGGCCAGCACGCCATCAAGCTCAGGGGCGGTGGAAGCGCCGGTAAGCACGTTGATCTTGAAGTCCTTGCCCGCAGCGTGCTGGCGCTCCATCTGCGCTGCCAGTGCCCCGGGCACGGCCTTCGGGTATCCTGCACCGGTAAAGCCGCTCATGGCGACAGTCATGCCTGGCTTAATGAACTCTGCAGCTTGCTCGGCGCTCATCAAGCGATCAGCAAAGGCCCGGTGGTGAATACGTTCGTGCAAAATAACCCCTTCAGAACTTCCTTGTGACACAGGTCTATAACCCGCGTCTCACCGGAATACTTTAGCTGGTCGGCACAGTGATTCAGGCCTCGCTGTGCGCTCCTGAGCGATGGGTGGCATATTTATCGATGAGGTGCGCTCTATTTGCGCTGACCGGTCGGTCAGGAATGGCAGCTTGGCAGCGACCGCCGGGAGCTCGATCGCTAGCCAAGTTCGGCGTGCGTGCCCTCGCGGATCGCTTTCACTTGCAGGCGGGCGCCCATGGCTTCTGCGTAGCGGCGCAGGGTGGCCAGCTGGACTCGATCAAGGTCCCCGGTCTCCATGCGGGCGATGCGGTCCACGCTCAGCTTCAGCACGGTGGCAAGTTCTACTTGGCTCAGTTCTGCCTCTTCGCGCAGCGCACGCAACGACAGGCGCCGGGACTCGCTTTGCACACGGCGCTGATGCTCTGCCACAGCTTCGCGTTGCGCCTCGGTCAATACTTCAGGATCCGCATACGCAAAACCCATTTGTTCCACCGCTTCTCTCGATCGTGCTGGCTTTGGACGTACTCATCTTCGAGGCTATTGCTGCAAATTGGCCAAGCCAATGATTATGACGCATTGGACGCAAGACGATCTGGTGAAATGTTAGCCACTTCTAAGTGACCATGACCAGTTCCGGCTCGGAATTGAATCGCCGGATGCTGCTAAGCCAAGATCATCCGAACGAAGGATAGAAATGCACCTATGTAGGATTCATACTTAAGTCATGTCACAGAGCAGAGTACTTCCACAGGTGAAGCGTTCCATGCTTCCGGTCGTTCTTCTAAGCTTCCTGGCAGAAAAACCCGAACACGGATACTCCATGCTGGCTAAGCTCGAAGAGCTCGGAGTGCCTGGCATCAAGAGCGGGACTTTATACCCACTGCTTCGAACCATGGAAGAGTCCGGGGACATCGTCTCCGACTGGCAAATCACCGCTCGCGGACCCGCACGCAAAATCTTCGAAATCACCAAGCAGGGTCATCAGACCCTGAAATCAGTCAAAAACTGGTTAGAACAGTTCAACTAGGAGCCTTCCATGGAAAGTAACCTCAAAACCTACATCGACGAACTGCGCTACAGCCTTTCACTACGAAACGTGGATATGGCCACCATCCGCGATATAGCCAGAGAGGTCGAGTCCGAAGCCACCAGCTACGAAGACGCGACAGCCAACTTTGGATCTCCTGCAGAATATGCGGAGTCCTTTCCCGCAACAGCATCTCCAAAGAGCCACTCTGCCTTCATTCTCGTAGGCGTGGCCTTAGGTTTTCTTTGGCCTTTGCTGGCGATATTCCTACGGGATCGCGAAACAATGGTTTTCTCCGGATGGGCGATCACCTGGTTACCTGCATTCGGATTTATCGTGGCAGGAATCATCACAGATTTCTCTCGTTCGCTGATGCGATCTCGCGCCAGCCGGTAAGCGCCGAAAGCGTGAACGAACTCAAGATTCTGAATTGGCTTTGAGCCTATTCGAAGGTGGGACTTGCTATTCGTTGACCCGGGGGCCCAAAGAAATCCGGGTTAACGCCAAGAGGTGGCGTGCTCTCCTTGCGGAGTGCACGCCACCTCTTGAACAGAAGCTGAGTCTAGAAGACTTACTTCTTGGCAGCAGCTACAACCTGCAGGCGCAGGTTTGCAAGAACGTCAGCGTGAACGCGAACGGTTGCGGTGTAGTTGCCAGTCGACTTGATCTGGTCGTTGACCTCGATGTTGCGCTTGTCGATCTTACCCAGACCGGCAGCCTCTACGGCAGCAGCAATTTCGGTGGTCTTAACGGTGCCGAACAGGCGACCGTTCGAGCCAGCCTTCATGGTGATCTTCACCGGCTGGGACTTCAGCTTAGCTGCAAGTGCCTGAGCATCCTCAAGGTTTGCAACGGCGCGAGCAGCACGTGCAGCCTTGATCGACTCCACCTGCTTCTCACCGCCCTGGGTCCAGACGATTGCGAAGCCGCGTGGCAGCAGGTAGTTACGGGCGTAGCCGTTCTTTACCTCGACAATATCGCCAGCAGCACCGAGACCGGATACTTCGTGAGTCAGAATGATCTTTGCCATTTTGCTATCCCTCTTCCTTAGCCGCGGCCAGCGCCGGAGTAAGGCAACAGGGCTACTTCACGTGCGTTCTTGATTGCCTGTGCGATCTTGCGCTGTTCCTGAACGGAAACGCCGGTTACACGACGAGCGCGGATCTTACCGCGGTCGGAGATGAACTTGCGCAGCAGTGCGGTGTCCTTGTAGTCGATGACAGTGATGTCAGCGGCCTTCAATGGGTTGGACTTTGGTTTGGGCTTACGGATTTCAGCCTTAGCCATCGTGGAGCTCCTTAGCTTTGGAGCCCGCAGAGTGATCTGCGGGATGGTGAATAAATATTGTTTAGAAAGGCGGTTCGTCTGCGCCCGGGTTGCCCCAGCCGCCACCGTTGTTTCCGCCGGTGCTCCATGGGTCTGCGGCTGGAGCATTCCATCCGCCACCCTGCTGAGGCTGCTGCTGACGCGGCGCCTGAGCTGGTGCACTTTGCTGCGGTGCGTTGGAGAAGCCTCCACCACCGTTGCCGAAGCCACCGTTGCCACCGCCGGAGCGCTGGGTACGGGTGACCTTGGCGGACGCGAAACGGAGCGATGGGCCGATTTCATCGACTTCAAGCTCCATGACGGTGCGACGTTCGCCTTCCTTGGTGTCGTAAGAACGTGAACGCAACCGGCCCTGGGCGATGACACGCATGCCCTTGGTCAGCGTTTCAGCAACGTTCTCTGCAGCTTCGCGCCACACCGATGCGCGCAAGAACAGGGCTTCCCCGTCCTTCCACTCATTGGACTGGCGGTCAAAGGTGCGAGGAGTCGAAGCGATCGTAAAGTTCGCTACGGCTGAACCGGACGGCGTAAAACGCAGCTCCGGATCGGCAGTCAGGTTTCCGATAACGGTAATAACAGTCTCGCCTGCCATTGACTCTCCTTAAAAAGATTGAACGTTAATTCCTACGACGGAAGGTTGCGCGTAATTAAACGCGTGCCTCTTCCGGACGGGTGACCTTGTGGCGCAGGATCAGTTCGTTGATCTTGAGCTGGCGCTCAAGCTCAGCCGAAGCTGCTGGCTCTGCGGTGTAGTTCACCACTACGTAAGTGGCTTCTGCCTTCTTCTTGATCTCGTAGGACATCTTGCGACGACCCCAGACATCAACCTTTTCGATAGTGCCACCGTTGGAGCGGACAACCTCGAGGTACTTCTCGATGGTTGGCTCTACGGTGCGGTCATCGACCTCTGGATCAATGAGGACCATAAGTTCATAAGCACGCATGTGAACCCACCTCCTTTGGGCTAAACGGTCGCGGTATTTCCGCAACAGGAGGTTCTTGCGTTATCTGTGCACCAGACGCCCAACTTTCGGGCATGCAGTGGCACAGACCTTCCAATCCTACCCGAGAGACCCGAACTTGCATAAGCCTTGGTGTCCTAAATCATGCTGGGCTACTCGGAATCCAAGGCAGCCTCGATCCTTTCGCCAAAGATCGGGGCCAAGGTACGCATGTAGGTATCGCTGATGTGGTGCTTGTCCCGGTAGACCAAGACATTCCCCACCACTGCCGGGCAGGTTCCATCCATGCAGAAGTAATCGCTGAAGTCGAGCACTTCGACGCGCGGCTCCAGTTCGGCGGCCTGCTTAGTGGCATCGCCCATTTCGTAGGCTCCCTTTTCCGGGAAGGCGCACTTATCCGGGTCCTGCACGTTTTCTTCTACGCAGTCTCGCGCATAGGAATCCTGTGGCGGCCGCGGGGTGTCCACAATGGCATAGACCGGCAGGCCCGCGTCTTCAAGGGCCGACCACGTCGAAGCCAGCCCCTGTGCCGCGTCAGTGGTAAAGGTGGCTCCTCCCCAATTCGAGGTGATCACCGCGTTGATGTCATCGCGCGCAGCCAGAGCTTCCATGGTCTGGTCGATGGCTTCTTCGCAGTTGATGCTGCCATCCCGATCCGCCTTGCGCTGGGCCTCGGAGAACGGGCAGGAATTCTTCAGATAGGTCACCACTTTCCAGCCCTTGCTTTGGGCGTATCGGCTGACGGCCTCGAACCAATGGGCTGCATGGGAATCACCTACCAGGGCTACGGTGTAGCTGGCGTCCTCGCTGCCAAATTCGCATTCCTTGATCTGCGTGGACTTCGGTTCCTGGACGCAATCTCCCAGTTCGGGCTGGTCCTCGGCAGCCGTCGCAGGAAGCGGGACGACCTGGCGATGGCCGGCAAGGTACGCAGGTGCGCCCTGGCCCACGGAGGCCGCGCCAAAACCAACTGGCGGGTTTTGCATCATCGCGCCCAGCTCACGCTGCTCCTGGCCCACAAGATGCTGCTGCATGGCACCTGGCAATAGCGCGATGGACGCGGCCAGCCCGACCATCGCCGCCCCTGCAATCAAGGAGCGGGCAGGAGAACCGGCTATGGGGCGGAAGTGGCGCATGGGAGTTTCAACCCACTTCAAGCTGGCCCAAGCCAAGAGCAGGGACCCGGCCAGCAAGGCCAGCGACTGCAATGGGTCCGGGTTGCCCCCGGCCAGTTCGATGAAGAATACGATCAGCGGCCAGTGCCACAGATACAGCGAATACGAGGCGAGGCCGACCCATTGAACGGGAGCCCAGTTCACCAGCGGGTGCAGGGAACCAGGTCCTCGCGTACTGCCCGCGGCAATCACCACGGCGCAGCCAAGAACCGGGAGGGCCGCCGCAATCCCCGGGAAGACTGTTGTGGCATTGTAGCTGAATGCCGCGAAGCAGATCGCCGCCAAAGCCACGAGTACGGCAAGATTTCTGAACTGCCAGCTGGTTGCCCACGGTGGAAGCTTCAAGGCGCCGTTGGCGTGCGCCTGGACTGCCAAGGCCAGCAGTCCGCCGACGGCCAGTTCCCAAATGCGGGTGGTGGTGATGAAATACCCGGCGCTATTGCCTGAGTAACCGGCATAGGCCGAGTATCCCAGCGACAAAAGTGCGGTGGCTGAGAAAATGATCCAGAGCATGCGGCGCCGCGGGGCGAATCCATCGCCACTGCTAGCGTCCGCATTCGGTTTGGCCAACAGGCACACGGCCAAAACCAGCAACGGCCAGAAAAGGTAGAACTGCTCCTCCACGCCCAAGGACCAGAAGTGCTGCAACGGCCCGGGTGCTTGATCCGAAGCGAGGTAGTCGACGGAGTCGGCGGCGAGAACCCAGTTCTGCACCGAGAAGGCAGAGGCGATGGCCTGGGTGCCCAAGGCACCCCACTGGGTTTTGGGAAAGATCAGCAGGCTTGCCACGACAACTACCAGGATCACCAGCATGGCAGCCGGGAGGATTCTTCGCGCTCGGCCGGCAAAGAAGGCTGGGAGGCTGACCCGGCCGGTGCGTTCGGCTTCACGCAGCAGGTGCGAGGTAATCAGGAAGCCCGAGATGACGAAGAAGATGTCAACCCCGATATAACCGCCTGGAACTGCGGATGGCTCAAGATGATAGGCAACGACCAGCAGAACCGCCAAGGCGCGGAGCGCTTGGATCTCCGGGCGGAAATTCTTGACCTGCAGGGAATTCGAACTCATAGTCATTGATCAGACCAGCAGGGGGTAAACAGCAGGTTATTAATGGGCAACAGGCGGTCTAACGACCCGTGGGAACCTCATGGGCGGTCCCTGGGTTTGCGCTTCGCAGCGTGGACCTAGCCCAGCAGTTTCCGATTTGCCGTGGACAGCGGGTATTTGGCGTCGAGTTTGGCATCCAGGCTTAGACGGAAAGCAGCCTCAAGCAGCAGCTGCCCGACGCCCCAGTACACCGGGATCAGCAACCAGATGTACCACCCAAAGTTGCCGGTGGTAGCCAAGATGACCGTGCCGAAGGTGACCAGGATGCCCAGCCCGCGGAACACGGCCAGGATCCCCTTGGTTGCCGAATCCCGACGATCTTGATCTGCTTGGGCCCGCGCTTCAAGCCCATCCACGGCCTCGGAGAACTTCGGAGTCTGGACGCTTTTGAACAGGTCTCCAACCGGCACCTCCAAGGCCTTGGCGACCAGTGAGATAGTCTCCAAGCTCGCATCATTTCCGGCTTCGAGCCGTTGGACCGTTCTGACAGTGATGCCGCTTTCGGCGGCTAGACGTTCTTGCGTCCAGCCCCTGGCGCGGCGAAGCTCTGCAATCCGTGATTCATTCATGCCACTTACGCTAGCCAATGGCGCCCCGAAAGCACCACGACATCGACGTGACAGTTACCCGACTGCAACGCGACAGCATTCCTGAACCTACGCTGGCCTGCCATGAAGAAGTATTCCTGGCCGCGACTATCTCAGCTCCATTATGATTTGCGCTGTTGCTTCTCACGGATCAAATCCAGTGCCAGCACCGAGCCGATCACTGCCTGGCGTTGCTGTGCGTTGAGGTTTTCCGCCAAGCGCAGGGCGTAGGTCGACTTGCCCAGCAAGGCGTTGCCCATCCCGGACCATTCCCGGGTCACGGTTCCCAGAACTCCGCCGGGACCGGTGATCCGGAAGTCGAAGTCCCAGATGCTACCCAGTAACTCGAGCTCTTCGCCCAGCATCGAGATGGAGACCCTGGTTTTGAAGAAAGTGATCCTCTTGACCAGGCTGGCCAGCGGGGCAGCGTTGCCATCAAGGATTTCAAAACGATCGCGGCCCATGGTCATCGTGTCCTTGACCATGACAACCGGATTGCCTGGTCCGTCAAAGACGGTCAGTTCGCGAGCCCCGACGAACATGCGGCCCAGCGCGCTTCCGCCGGTATCCACGTGGGCAATCTGCATCCCGGACGAATCAAGGATCGCGAAGTCGTTCTTCGAGATGCTCTTCGTCTGCTGGAAGATCAACGTGTTCTGGTTGAGGATCGTCATGGTGCCGATTATGCCACCAGTAAACCGTATCGGGCGAAGATCCCCCGGGGAGGCGAAAAGCCAGCCCGCAGGCGGCTTTTCAGGTTGGACTTGCTAGGCTCCGAAGAACTCGCGAGAGACCTTGGACAGATACCAAGGGTCGTCAACGCCGCACATCTCGCGGGCCGAGTGCATGGACAGCAGCGCGACTCCCACATCCAGGGTGCGAATCCCCAGTCGGGTCGCGGTCAATGGTCCAATGGTGGATCCGCACGGTACGCGGTTATTGGACACGAACTCCTGGTAGGGAACTCCCGCCGACGCGCACCAGTTGGCGAATGCGGCAGCACCCACCGCATCGGTGGCATAACGCTGGTTCGCATTGATCTTCAGCAGCGGGCCGGCATTCAGCTGCGGACGGTTGGCTGGGTCGTGGCGCTCTGGGTAGTTCGGGTGAACCGCGTGGCCAGCATCGGCTGACAGGCATACAGAATTCGACAGGGCGCGAGCGGTGTCTTCAACTGAGGCATCCATGGATGCCTGGATGCGGTTGATCAGCTCTTCCAGGAATGGGCCGCAAGCGCCCGAGCGCGAGGAGGAACCCAATTCTTCGTGGTCGAAGGCAGCAAGCATGGCAATGCGGTTGCCTGCTGGCTTGCGGGAATGGCCCGTCAGCGCAATCAGGCCTGCGTGCACCGAAGTGAGGTTATCCAGCCGGGCGCTGGCGAAGAAGTTCTTGCCCTCGCCAAAGACCTCGCCGCGCTGCGCGGGCGCTGTCAGGATGTCGTAGCCGGCTACCTGGGCCGGGTCGACACCTGCAGACTTCGCCAGGATCGCCAGGATGTCGGCATCCGCCAGATCGCCGGCGCCAAAGATTGGATTGGTGTGGGTCTGCTTGTCCAGGGTCAGGCCCTCATTGACCTGGCGGTCCAGATGGATCGCCAGTTGCGGGATGCGCAGGATTGGTTCGGTCTTCGCCAGGTGCTCGGAACCGTCCTTGAGCACCAATCGGCCGGCGAGCACCAGTTCGCGGTCCAGCCAGGAGTTCAGCAGCGGTCCGCCGTAGACTTCGACCCCTGCCTGCCACCAGCCGTTGGAACCGGTGGTTGGCTTCGGCTTGAGCTTGAAGCCCGGCGAGTCGGTGTGGGCGCCGAGGATATGGAATCCGCTGGTCGCAGTGGCAGCTTCTGGCTGCACCCAAGCGATGATCGCACCGTCGCGGACCACGTAGTAGGAACCCGGGACCAGGTTCCAAGCCTGCTTTTCGTCCAGACCGGTGAATCCAACAGTGTCCAAGCGCTGCGCGGCCGAGGCCGCGGCGTGGTAGCTCGATGGCGAGGTTGCGACGTATTCGGCCAGATCTGCAATGTGGGCCATTGCTGCGGCTTGTGCCATGGCTGGTTACTCACTTCTTTCTGTCAAGAGATGTTTGTCAGACGGTTCTTCAGGTTTTGGTTCCCGCCTGAAAAGTCGAGTTGCCTCCCAGCTTAGTAGCCTGAACCACATTTGCTGATGTCCTGCTGGGCCTGCCTCCGCCCTGGCAACCTGGCAGACACCCCTATCCGGGTCTTGACTTGGCACCTCGCTCTCGACGAAGCTGAAAGCAGTCCCGGAGACAAGGAAAGCGAGTTCATCATGGCTACGGCTGATCGAACACCAGAGCAAGAGAACATTCCAGCAGAATCACGCGAGGTCGAAGTGGAGACCACCGTACCGATGGATTCCAAGGTCCAACGGGCCAAACCTGCCGGTGCAGATAAGCTCCCAGCGACCAAGTTGGGTCGTATCTGGACCGCTACGATCTTCGGCTTGCTCGTGCTGATCCTGCTGATCATCTTCATTGCCCAGAACCAGGAGCAGGTGACCCTGAACTACTTCGCGTATCAGGGACAGGTCAACCTCGGGCTGGCATTGTTCTTTGCCGCTATTGGTGGCGCCCTAGTGGTCGCGATCGCCGGGGTGGCCCGCGTGATACAGCTGCGCTCTACGGCGAAGAAGCAGCGCAAGGCCAATAAGCGCTAGAAAGCTCCATGGCCGCCGGGCGGAACCCCATGGGGTTTCAACCGGCGGCCATTTTGCTGCCTCAGCGAAGCCTAGTAGTCCAGGCCTTGGGATGGAATGACCAGCCCGGTCTCATAGGCGTACACCACCGCTTGAACACGGTCGCGCAGATGCAATTTGGTCAGGATGCGCCGCACGTGGGTTTTCACCGTCGCTTCGGAAAGGAAGAAACGGTGTGCAATCTCGGCGTTGGATAGTCCCTCGGAAAGCGCACGCAGCACTTCCTGCTCACGCGGGGTGAGATCATCGAGCAGCGGGTCATGCGGAGTTTCGGCCGGCTGGTTCCGATTCCCGGCGCCAGCGTTGCGCACATAGGTTTCCAGCAGGCGGGCAGTCACCCGGGGTGCCACCACAGCGTCGCCGGAAGCTACCAGGCGCACCGCTTGGACCAGTTCTTCCGGGGCCACGTCCTTGAGCAGGAACGCACTGGCTCCTGCCTGCAGCCCTGAGAAGGCGTACTCGTCCAGGTCAAAGGTCGTCAGGATGATGATCTTGGTTTCCGGATGGTCCTTGGCGATGCGTTCGGTCGCTTCCAGGCCGTCCATCTTGGGCATGCGCACATCCATCAGGACCACATCGGGTTTCAGTGCGGCCGTCTGGGCAAGGGCATCGAGTCCATCGACAGCTTCGCCGGCGATGACGATGTCGTCTTCACCTTCGAGGATGAGGCGGAATCCCATGCGTAAGAGGGGCTGGTCATCGACCAGCAGTACCTTGATTTTGTCTTCCACGCTTATTCCTTCACTGCCTTCTGGTTTTCGTTCTGCAAGCTGCATTCGGGTAGCTTGAGGACTGCTTTCACAATCCATCCGCCACTGGCTACCGGTCCGGCATCAACCGTTCCGCCAAAAAGCGCGGCTCGTTCGCGCATGCCGCGCAGCCCGCGTCCGCTGCCGATACTCGGAACTCTCGTTGCATCTCCGTTGTCCATGATTTCCATGCGCAGTTCTTCGCGGCGCCGTTCCAGGCGAACCTGCACATCACTTACGTTACGGGCATAGCGCAAGGAATTAGTCAGGGACTCTTGAATGATACGGAAGACGGTCAGCTGGAAGGTGGTGTCCTCCGGCAACGGATCGCCCGTATGGGTAAATGAGACCGGCAGACCTGCGGTACGGAATCCTTCGAGCAATTGCTCCACGTTCCCGCCGGTAGGCTGCGGGGCCAGCTCTCCGGATTCTTCTTGGCGAAGCACGCCCAGCATGCGGCGCATATCCGCCAGGGCGGCGCGACCGGTTCCAGAGAGCTCATTGAGCACTTCGTCGGCACGGACCTGATCGCGCTTGGCCACCACTCGTGCCCCCTCTGACAGGGCAATCATCACCGAAAGCGAATGGGCGACAACGTCGTGCATTTCGCGGGCGATGCGGTTGCGCTCTTGCACCTGGGCCAGTCCGGAGACCTGCGAGGCCCAGTGATTCAGTTCAGCTTCGTGGATGCGCGCGTTGCGCACATTCATGCCCACCGCGGCTGCGGCAATGTAGAAACCGATGACGAAGCTGCCCGAGACGGCGATGATGACGCGCGTGAAGATGGTTTCGTCGATTCCATCTTGCGGGTCGAATTCCATTCCGGCCATGTCGGGGAAGCCCATCAGCACCATCAGGACCGTCTGGAAGCTGCCGGCCAAGATGGCCAGCGGGATGGTGCGTTTGGCCGAATAGCTGGTGGCGACCGTGTACAGGGCGATAATCATGCCTACCCCGCCCAGTCCACCTTGCGGACCAGCAATCACCAGGGCCAGGCATTCGAAAATGAACACCAGGATGATCACCGTCATCGGCGCCCGGCGCCGGTACAACAAGGCAGCGCTGACGGCGAGGGTGACGACCAGCAGACCGGTGGCGTTGGCTTCTGGCATCGCTGCCATGACCAGGACACCGGGCAGTGTGAGCAGCAGATAGATGACTACCGCACCGATGACCACCAAACGTGGGTGGGTACGCAAATAACGGCGTATCCGGCCCATGCGCTTGGCGGCCAGTTCATCGAAGGAAACCACAGTTTCCTGCAGCGTCGGTTGGCTCATGTTTCCAGTCTAGTTTTCTCGATCAATCCCTGCGCTACTTGATGTCCCGCTTGGTCAGCAGGATTGCACCCAATACCAGTGGAAGCACCACCCAACCCGCCACGCCCAGCAGTTGCTGCCAGGTCTCCAAATCGGTGACAACACTTGCGGGCGTCGCCAACCCCATGCCCAACTGGTCAGGGGTGAACTTCGCGATATTCTGCGCCCAGTCGGTCAAGGCGGTCAGGATGGAAAGGATGATCGGCAGCACGAAGAACAGGGCAGCGAGGCTGGTGATGCCGCCGGCCGAGTTGCGCAGCAGCATCCCCAACGCCAAACCGATCAACGCCGCCATGGTCACCGCCAGCGTTCCGTACCAGAGCACCCGTTGGAAGGCATCGCTGCTGAATTCCAAGTTCATCTGGTAGTTCTCGGCAATCGGCTTGCTGATCGCGAAGGCCAAGAGCGAGCTGACGATCTGGACGACGGCAGTGAGCAGGATGATCAAGATGCCCTTGGCGGCCAGGACTCGCAGTCGCCGCGGGCTGGCCAGGAACGTGCTTACCGCTGAGCCGGTGGTGAATTCACCGCTGAAGAGCAGGACACCAAGCACGCCAAGGATCAGCTGGCTGAAGACCAGGCCCGAGCCGATGAGCTCAGCGGCGAATCCCGGGGCCGATAGGCCTTCCATGCCCGGCATCTGATCCGTGTCGCCCATGCTGGCACTGAGCGAACCAATGCCCCACGTGGCCACGGCTGCAATGCCCACATAGAACACGATGGCCAAGAGAACCAGGATGCGGGTGGAGTTCAGGGAGAAGAAACGGATGGATTCACTGCGCAGCACGCCGAAGAGGGTGACCTTGCCATGCGGTGCGGTTGCTAGATGGTTAGACATGTCCTTACTTCCCGCCGCCAGTCTCGGCAACTGTGTTCGAGTGGTATTCGACGGCATCGCGGGTCAATTCCATGTAGGCGTCTTCCAAGGTGCGTTGCAGCGGACGCAATTCGCTGAGCACCACCCCGTATTCCAAGGCACGGCGGCCAATGGTTTCTGAATCGGGGCCGGTAACTTCCAGGCCATGCCCATCAATCCGGCGTAGCTGAATACCTTCGCCGTTCAACGCATTCATCAAGATCTCAATGTCGGCTGAACGCACAATGGTCTGGTCAAGACCGTTGTCGATGAATTCAGTGATCGGCGCATCGGCCATGATGCGGCCACGGCCAATCACGATCAGGTGATCCGCCGTCTGGGCCATTTCACTCATCAGGTGGGACGAGATGAAAACGGTTTTGCCATCGGCCGCCTGCTGGCGGGCCAGGTTGCGGACCCAAGCCACGCCTTCGGGATCCAGGCCGTTGACCGGCTCATCGAGGATCAGCACCTGCGGATCTCCAAGCAGGGCCGTGGCAATGCCCAGCCGCTGCCCCATGCCCAGCGAAAAGCCGCCGACCTTCTTGCGCTGCACGCTAGACAAGCCAGTCAGATCCAGCACTTCGTGCACTCGGGACTTCGGGATCCCCGCGGTAGCCGCCATGGCACGCAAATGCGCCAGCGGAGTCAGGGATTTGTGCACCGACTTAGCTTCCAGCAGGGTGCCGACTTCGGTCAGCGGGTGACGTGATTTCTTGAAATCGTGCCCGTTGACCAGCACTTCACCGCTGGTAGGTTTGGCCAGTCCCACGATCATGCGCATGGTGGTGGACTTGCCGGCACCATTCGGACCGAGGAACCCAGTCACCATGCCTTCTTGGACCGTGAACGACGCATTATCGACCACGGTTTTTCCACCGTATTTCTTCGTCAACTGCTCTGCCTGGATCATATTTCCAGCCTAGGGAATTCGAGCCCAGCTCTCACCGCCCCCAGTGCTGATTTATGGCTCAACCAAAAGGGTGATGGCAGGGAAGCGAAAACTGGGCCCATGCACCAGATGGTGCATGGGCCCAGGGTGCCAAGGAAGTTAGAAGGTCGTCGTGAGCACGAACATCATCCCTGCGACGGCTAATGCGAAGGGCAGGGCCAGCAAGATCATCAGCTTCTTTTGATCCCGCACGATCGCAACGCATTCCCTGAGGAAGGCACTCGGACGGTAGTAGGCCGCCGTTTTCCCGCCGAAGGCACGGGCATCCAGGCCGAGCTTGCGTGACGCCATCGCTGCACGCAGCGCATGATAGTCGCTGGTGACCAACCACAGCTGGCCATCCGGACGCTGGGCACGGACCAAGGCGTCGGAGAACTCCAGGTTCTCAAAGGTGTCCCTGGCCCGGTCTTCAACCAGAATCTGTTCATCGGCAATGCCCTGCTCACGCAGGTAGCGGGCCATGCTTACGCCCTCTGGTTCTTCCTCATCATGGCCCTGTCCCCCGGTCGGAACCATGAAGGGGCGAGGAGATGGCTGCAGTTGATGCAGGTCTATGCCCTTGTCCAAGCGGCCACGCAGCAACGGGGTGACCTTGCCATTGATTGTGCGGGCGCCAAGGACCACCACGGCGGCGGCTTCGCCCTTGGATGGGTATCTGGCGTGCACCCATGCGTACAGCAGCAGCATGGCGAACAAGCTCGCCGTGAAGACGGAGGCCATGAACAGGACGAAAGCCAGCGAATAGGTCCACCAGGATTCGATGCGAATCAGCAGCACCGCAATGACTGGCAGGACAAAGACGGATAGCCCGGCTGCCAACGACAGCAGATTCGCAGGTTTGGCTCCTTCGCGCCGGCACATCAGGATCCCGTTGTAGATCAGCGCGGCACCGAAGACAATGACCATCAGGGGGGTCAGCACCAGCACTATGGAGAAGAGGAACCCAAACCCGGGGATCACACTGGTCAATAGGTCGACGACCGCCGAAATGGTGAAGAACACCAGCGGCAAGAGAAGTGCAGCCAGACCCAAGCGGCGTGGGTCCTTGCGGTATTGCCGGATAAACAACCACCAGAGTGCTGCCAGGAAAACCCAGCCAACGAGCTGCGCGAGCACAGATTCCATTGCCTCTCAGTTCACCGATTTCCAATTTGCGATTCCGTATTCCCGCTTGAGCATCGATTGCGCTCCGAGGAATCCGCCCATGCCGTGCACCGACGGCCCCGGAGGCGCAGCCGAGGATACCAAGTACAGTCCTTTGGACTGCAGGTACCACGGGTCGGTCGAGATCCGAGGCCGCTTGATGCTGCCCAGCAGGTCCATGGTTCCCCCGGAAAGATCGCCACCGACCAGTGCCGAGTTCTGCACTTCCAAGTCCTGGGCGGTGACAATATGGGATTCAATGATTGTCTCGCTGAAACCAGGAGCTGCCTGTTCAATCATTTCCTTCAGTTCCCGGCTCATGTCTACCGGAGAATCCAGTGGCACGTGGCAGTAGGCCCAGATGACGTGCTGGCCCTGCGGTGCCCGCGAATCATCAAATTGCGAGGGCTGGGCAACAATCATGAACGGCTTCGCCGCTCCCCCGCGCACTGCGGCGCGTTCGGCCTTCCCGACCTGCGCCGCGGTGCCGCCCAGGTGCACGGTGCCGGCCTTGCCCAGAGTCTCATCGCGCCATGGAACCGGTGCCGAAAGGACGTAGTGCACCAGGCAGCTTCCCGGCGAGCGCCGGATACTGCTCAACGCGTGCGAGAGCCGTTCAGGCAGGTGTCCTGTTGAAAGCTTGGCCGCGTTTTCGGCGGAGGTATCGAAGAGGATGCTCTGCGCAGAAAGCTCATCAACATGGTTGACGCGGGTGCCGGTAAGAATTTTTGCTCCATGAGCCATCGCTTCTTCGGCCAAGGCGTCGCTGATGGCTTGGGAACCTCCACGCGGGATGGCCCATCCCTTGCCGTGCGCTGTTGCTGCAAGGAACAGTCCTGCCCCGGCATTGGCCGGTCCGCGAGAGCCTCCCGCAACGTGGGCGGAACAGCCTGCGTAGAGCGCGGCGGCGCGTTCAAACTTTCCAGAAAAGAGTTCCTTGACGGCCATGCCCGCCACCGTGCTCACGGCAAAGGTCGCCAACGCTGCGGGGTTCGAGGGAACCCTCAACAGAGGATTGAGCAGTGTCTGGCTGACCCCGTCAATCTGCTTGACCAGCGGTCCCAGGAGCCGGGTGTACATCTCGCCGTCCGCGCCTCCAAGTTCCTGCCCGGTGCGTTCCAGGTCCTTGAACGCGTAGGCGGTCCGGCGATCCAGCACATGGGCGAAGGACAGCTCGGGGACGATGAACTCCACCTTGTCGTGGACGCCCAGTTCATGCATGGCTTGGGATTGCATGGCCATCGGATGCACTGCGCTGCCCAAATCGAATTTCGCTGCAGAACCATTCAGCGGCTGCGTTCTGGCGGCCCCGCCGATGGTGTCGTTGGCTTCATATACCGTGACGCTTAATCCAGCACGGGCAGCAACTGCTGCGGCTGCTAGCCCATTGGGTCCCGCACCGACAACGGCAACATCGCTCATGATTTATTTCCCGCCACTTCATTCGTTTTCTTGGATTGAGGCAGCAGTCCGCGCAGGGTCCAGCGGTCCTCCAGTCCGGCGAATGGGCCGGCCAAAGGATCATCCTGGCCCACGGCACGAATCGGGTCGTGGCGTGGATCAAGAATTGAACGTGCCACCAAGAACATCAGGTATCCCAGCATCACCATATGCGCCAGCACCAGCACCGCATAACCGGTCTCAGGGAAGGCCTTCTGCGCTTCTTCCGCAGAGAGGGAATCAAGGTAGAACCAAACAGCGTAAAAGTGCGCGATTTCCACGAGCATCCAGACAACGAATTCGCGCCAGCGCGGCAAGGCGAGGGCGAACAGCGGAATCAGCCAGACGATGAACTGTGGTGAATACACCTTATTGACCATGACAAAGGAAGCAATGATCAAGAAGGCCATGGAGGCCAGGCGCGGGGTGCGTTTAGCAGTCAAGCCCAGCACTGCGACGCCCACGCAGCACAGGAAGAAGAGGACCAGGCCGTAACGGGAAATCTGTTCGGCTTCAAAGAGCGGGACCCCTCCCCTGTTATCGGCGATGACATTCCATGCGTGCCAGAAGCTGGAGAAGCCTGCCCCGCGTTCAGAAGAGAAGTTGAAGAAGTGCATGAACGAGTCGGGGAACGCCAGCGCATAGGGAAGGTTCACCAGTGCCCATGTCGCCGCGGCGGTTCCGCCAGTCACCCAGAAGGTCTTGAGCCTGCCGGTGCGAATGGCCAATACCAGCACCGCGCCGAGGATGAAGAACGGATAGATCTTCATCGCGGCACCTAAGCCGATCAGCACCCCGGCAAGGACGGTGTGCTTTCGTGCGAATGCCAGCATGCCCAGGGCCAGCAAGGCCACAGCCCACATGTCCCAGTTGATGCTGCCGGCCAGGATGATGCCCGGGGCAATAGCCACCATTGCGGCATCCCACGGGCGGCGCCCGGTCATCCGCAGGGTGGCGATCACGGTGACCATCCACAGGATCGCAACGAGCAGCAGGTTGATGTCGAAGTACAGCAGCGAACGGTTTTCGATCCCCGTGGGGATGATCGAGGCAACGGCCGAGGCCACCGTGCTCATCAGTACCGGGTACTCGAACTGGGCGGTCGCGCTGAATGGCGCCCAGGGGTTCTCGGCGAAGCCGCGGGCGGAGAACAGCGGAACCCAGTCGCTGTAGCACGCATAGGCGTACGGGTTGTTGCCAGTCCACCCGTTGACCCGGCAGGGGTTCTTGGCAAGGAGCATCAGCAAGGCGCCCACGGTGGTCATCAGGATAATGACTCGTTCCACGCTGAAGAATCCTGGATCGACTCGGCCTGGATCGCTGTGTCGTCCCAGGCGGCCACCGATCATTGCGGTGAACTGTCGAAGGAACCCGTCAGCGCGTGATGGCACGGTAATCCGCAGGGGGCCACGCGTGGGCTGTGACTGGTTTGGCTCGTGCATACCCTCCAGCCTAAATGTTCTGTGCCTAAGCTCCGCCTTGCACACTCATGTTTCATTAGTCGCTTTGATCTTATATGCGGTTCCGAGGGCTCGAAATCCCTCTTCCGGATTCGCCTACTGGTACGTAAAACGCTTGCTGACCTCGCATTCAGCAAACAAACAGGTGATTACACCGGCACTTCACCGTGCGTTAACCCAGATGCCCCCTCTTAGTTAACTTGTGCCCATAGCGTCTTACTCGTGAGCAAAACCAACCAGCCAAATGCCATGGCGATCATCCCCGCCAGGGGAGGATCCAAGGGCATCCGGCTTAAGAACCTGCGTGAGATCGGCGGCAAATCGCTGCTGGGCCGCGCAATCGAATCAGCCAGATCCGCGGCGGCAGTCAGCGACGTCGTGGTCAGTACCGACCATGAGCAGATCAAGGCCGAAGCGCTTCGCTACGGGGCGCGAGTCATCGATCGACCGGCAGATATCGCCGGCGACACGGCCAGCAGCGAGTCAGTTCTGCTCCACGCGCTAGCGAATGCGGAATCTCAGCCAGAGATCACCGTGTTCATCCAGTGCACCAGCCCGTTCATCGATCCGGAGGATCTGGACGCAGCCATTGCGGCGGTTTCTTCGAAACGCGCCGACGTCAGCTTCGCAGCTGTAGCGGACCACGGTTTCCATTGGGGCCTGGATCCGCAGGGCGAAGCGGTCGCCGTAGGCCACGACAAGCTGCACCGTCCGCGTCGCCAGGATCGCGAACCGCGCTTCCGCGAAACCGGGGCCTTCTACGTGATGGATACCCGGGGATTCCGCGAGGCAGGGCACCGTTTCTTCGGAAAGGTCCGGGTTCACGAAGTTCCGGCAGAGCACGGCATCGACATCGATACCGAGGCAGACCTGCTGCTCGCTGGGCTGGCCGTTCCGGCCACCCAGGAACCGATCGAAGTCGACGCGGTCATCACGGATTTCGACGGGGTGCATACCCCGGACACCGCGTATGTCGATGAGCACGGAACCGAAACCGTGCGCGTCTCCCGCTCCGATGGAATGGGAGTGGCCCGGTTGCGGGCTGCCGGAGTGAAGTTCCTAATTCTCTCCAAGGAAATCAACCCAGTTGTCGCCGCCCGCGCCGCCAAGCTGAACGTCGAAGTGGCCCACGGAATCGACAACAAGGCCGAATACCTGGCCCGCTGGCTGGCTGACGAATCCATCAATCCGGCTCGTGTTGCCTACGTGGGCAACGACATCAACGATCTGGGCGCGATGGCATTGGTCGGCTGGCCGATCACCGTGGCCGATGCCCAGGAAGATGTGCACCGGGCAGCACGGTACAAACTGACCCGCAAGGGCGGGCACGGAGCGGTACGGGAACTAGCCGAACTGGTTCTCGCCGCACGCACCGCTACCAAGAGTTCTCCAAGTTTCACCCACTGAAAGGCAATACCCATGACTTCCATGACTACTGACATCAAGCCTGTTGCTATCGGCGACGTCCAGGTTGGCGCAGGCCAGCAGGTCTACGTCATCGGCGAGATCGGCATCAACCACAACGGCGACATCGAGATCGCCAAGCAGCTGATCGATATCTCTGCTGAAGCCGGTGCCAACGCAGTGAAGTTCCAGAAGCGCACCCCGGACATCTCCACCCCGATGGACATGCGCGACAAGATCCGCTCCACCCCATGGGGCGACATGACCTACCTGGACTACCGCTACCGCGTCGAGTTCGACCAGGCGCAGTACAAGGAACTCATCTCCTACGCAGCCTCCAAGGGCCTGCACGCCTTCGCCTCGCCATGGGATGTTCCATCGGTCGAATTCATGGAAGAGCAGGGTGCAGTCACCCACAAGGTCGCCTCCGCATCGGTCACCGACATCGAGCTGCTCAAGGCCCTGGCACAGACCGGCAAGCCGATCATCCTGTCCACCGGCATGTCCACCATCGAGCAGATCGACAAGGCCGTCGAGACCCTGGGTACCTCGAACCTGGTCATGATGCACGCTACCTCCACCTACCCGCTGCCTCCTGAAGAGGCCAACCTGCGCATGATCGAGACCCTGCGCGACCGCTACCAGGTCCCAGTGGGCTACTCGGGCCACGAGCGCGGCCTGCAGATCTCGCTGGCTGCTGTTGCCCTGGGCGCAGTGACCGTCGAGCGCCACATCACCCTG
Source organism: Glutamicibacter sp. NPDC088483 (assembly GCF_044753145.1). Lineage (NCBI taxonomy): Bacteria > Bacillati > Actinomycetota > Actinomycetes > Micrococcales > Micrococcaceae > Glutamicibacter > Glutamicibacter sp. NPDC088483. The sequence continues at coordinate 109,043 of NZ_JBIVMP010000004.1, read as the reverse complement.
GACCGCACCATGTGGGGTTCGGACCAGGCCTCGTCGCTGGAGCCAAAGGGCTTCGAGTCGCTGATCCGCGACATCCGCATCCTGGAGCAGGCCATGGGTGACGGCGTGAAGAAGGTCTTCCCAGGCGAGCTGGCACCGCTCTCGCGCCTGCGCCGCGTCGACGCCTAAGCACGCCAACGTATCCGGCGGTTGGACTCACCGACGGGTCCAACCGCCGTTTATTTTTGTCTGCATGAGGAAGGCCTTGAAGCACAGATGAGTTTGATCCCCGGGCGCATTTCCGTGGTTATCCCCGCCTATAACCAAGAAGCATATATTTGCGATGCCTTGTCATCGCTGGTCCGGCAGAAGCTGGGACGCTGGGAGCTGGAAGTGCTCGTGGTTGATGACGCTTCCGATGACCAGACTGCTGCCCTGGTTCGCAGCTACCAAGACCAATTGCCTGGCCTGAACCTGATCTCGCTGCCTGAGAATGCCGGAGTTTCTGCCGCCCGCAATGCCGGGTTGGAACAGGTCACCGGCGAATACTTCACCTTCCTCGACCCCGACGACTGGTACTCCCCCGAGCATTTGGAAGCCCTGGCGGAATCCTTGACCGAACTGCACGTGGACTTCGTGCGTTGCGATCATGTGCGTGTCACCGGCACCAATCGCGTCATCCACCGCGCCCCGCAGGCGTTGCGCGGCATGCCGCTGAACCCGGCCGATGACATTGAACCTATCGATTCGCCGTCCATGGTGGACTACGCCTTCGTGTGGGCGGGCATGTACCGCACCGACCTGATGCGCGCCCGCGAACTGATGTACTTCGACGCGCAGTTGCACAGCGCCGAAGACCGCCTCTGGCTATGGAAGCTGCATCTGAACACCGAGCGCTATTCCGTCGTTTCCTCCCCCGGGGTGTTCTACCGCCGCGGCCTGCCCGGCTCGCTGACCCAGGTCTTCGATCACCGTCAGCTCGGCTTCATTCCGGCCTACTCGCAGATCCTCACCGAGGTGCGCTTGCACCCGGACGCGGATCGCCACCTGCCCAAGGCAATGCGGCAGTTCTTCGCCATCGTGTGCCACCACGAGAAGCGCGCGAAGAACTACCCGCCGGAAGTCCGCTTGGAGATGAAGCAGAAACTGCGCCAGGTATTCACCACTATTGATGCGCCGATGGCCCGCCAGGTTGCCCTCGAGATGGACGTTGCCCGTCGCCGCCATATTCTCTCCTTCCTCCAGCCAGGTCAGATCGGGGCCGCCAAGTGATCGCACTGATTGAAGCCAGCAGCTATTTCCAGCTTGCTTCTCTGGCCGCGATGGCCGATGCAGGACTGCTCCCCGAGGCAGATGAACGAATTCTCGTCTTGGCTAACGGCTCGCAGGTTCCGGAACTGACTACTGCGTTGGATGAAGTCCCGGGCTTCGAGAAGCTTGCCGCCCGCTTTGACCGCGTGGTGGATTTCGCTGCGCTGACCTCCCCGCGTCGCCCGGCACAGTTCAACCCGCGTGAGGACGAGCTGCATATTTTCGAACGCCTCCTGCGCAGCGCTTGGGATCTGGGCAATGAACCCTTGACCTTGGTTCTGGAATCCATCCAGGTCAATCCGGCGCGTGCGCTGGCGCGTATTTTCTTTGATGCCCAGCTGTGGATCCACTCCGACGGCTTGATGTCCTATGGCCCAACCCGTAATCGATTGCCAATGCCGCTTCGCCAGCGCGTCATGGGCACCATCCATGTGGACTTGGTTCCAGGACTGCAGCCTCACCTGCTCGCAGAGCTCGAGCCGCGGCGCGAGGTCTTGGCCACCGGCGGCCTGGCTGCAATCTTCGGCGAACTGGCCCAGGGGGCAGAATTCGATCTGCCAACCGGCAGTGCGCTGATCCTCGGCCAGTACCTGGGTTCCTTGGGCCTGATGGATGCCGAGGAAGAATTCGAGCTGCATCTGGAGATGCTCAACGAGGTGGCCCGCCGGGAAATTTCCACCGTCCTGTTCAAGGCGCACCCATCGGCCAGCGCCACCTCAGCGGCACGCTTGTCTGCAGCCGCCAGGGACATGGGGCTGGATTTCCGGTTGGTCGGCACCGATCATCTGGCGGAAACCGTCATCGCGGCGGTACGTCCAGCCGTGGTGATCTCCTGCTTCTCCACGGGCTTGGCCACCGCCAAGTACATCCTGGATACCGAGGTCTACGCAGTGGGCACCGGCAGACTGCTCCAGGCGCTGGCTCCCTACGAGAATTCCAACCGCATCCCGTTGTCCATCATCCATGCCTTGTTCGTCCAGGACGTGCCGGTTCCGGCGCACGGTGGCGGCAGCGACCGCCTCACCGAACTGCTGGCTGCCGTGGCCTACTGCATGCAGGCCGCGCAACTGCCTCACCTGCGCGAGCAGGCCGAGTCCTTCTTGTCCGCGCACTACCCGGAGTTCTCGGCTCATTTCAAGCGCCGGCGCATCACCAGGCTCGAGCTGCCTCCACGTTGGGCGCACATCAGCTCGCGCCGCTCGCTGCCTTCCAAAGTCCGCGGGGCCTCGCGCCGTGTGCTGCGCAATGGTTCCAAACAGCTGGACACGCTTTCCAAATCCCTGAGCCGACTGGCAAAATGACCCTCACCATGATGAAACTGACTCAACATGACACCCACGAGGTGCCACGCCCGCGTTTCGGCACCGCGCACGTTTGGGTGGAGTCGCCACTGCAGCTGCTTTCGGCGGTAGAAACGCATGCAGCGGGGCTGCTGGGCACGGACATCCGGATCATCCCCCGTCAGGGAATGCCCCTGGAAGCCACGACGCAGGCAATGCTGAATCATGCCCCTGCAGGGGTTCATTTTGAACCGGCCGCTCGTAAGCCTCCGCAGCCCAAGGGCGCTGCCGATCGGTATGTCACCGGCGACGCCTACTCGGGCAAGATCCAGCGCACGCTGCTGGCAGGCGTACGGGCCAAGGAAATCGTGATCATCGATGACGGCATGGCTACGCTGGCCCTGATCAAGCAGCTCATTTCCGATGAGCCCACCCCGTTGGTGCGCGCCCGGACCAGGAATTCCGCAGCACGCGTGGCCATGGGGTTGGCGACCTGGCATCGCTTGCGCCAGCTGGCCCGTGAAGATCGCCTGCTGATCGTTTCAGCGCTGTATGTCGACCCGGCATCCCGTCAGAAGATGGCTGATCTGGGGATCAAATTCGCGCAGCACAAGTTTGAATGGCTCGCTACCCAGCCGGTAGCCGAGCAGTTCACCGAACCTACCTTGCTGATCGGTTCGGCGATGGTGGCTGATGAGCTGATTTTTGAGCAGCCGTATCTGCGCTGGATTGAGCAGATCGCTTCCGAAGGCCCGGTTGCGTACTTCCCGCATCGCCGTGAAACTCCCGAATTGCTGGAGAAGATCTCGAGGATTGATCAGGTGGTGCTCAAGGAGCACACCGTTCCCATTGAAATGCGTTTGCGTGTCCTGCGACCAGGCCAGGAGATCCGAGCCTTGCCTTCCACGGTGATTCCATCCCTGCGCCTGTTGCTGGGTCCTGATGCCCGCTGCCTCTATCCGCAAGCCGTGATTGACAGCTGGTGGACCCCTGGCACCCCATCCGAGTTGCGCGAGCACCTATCCAGTTCATTGAAGGTGTGAATCAGCCGATGAAGCCATCAATACTTGCCATTGCCGACTCGGATTCCTATCTGAAGCTGGCAACGAGCTTCCTGAACCGCCTAGGTCCCTCATGGGATCGCAAGGTGTATTTGGTGCGGACCCCGGTGATGCCGACCGCCGACCAGATCGCAGCCGCCTTTGATGGCACGGATCTGGATCCGGATATCCTGCAGGTGATTTCCGTATCCCAATTAGAAGCCGACACCGTAGATGAAGACATTGTTTTCGCTTCGGCCACCGGGCCGGTAGTTGCCGAGATCTACTCTCGCATGCTTCGCACCGAACCGACTGATGGCCGGTGCACCGCACTGATTTCCGCCCTGCCCGGCGTGGCATTCCCCGCCACGCAGAAGGGGTGGAACTATCGTCGAGCCGGCGATGCGTTCATTTGCCATTCGCATGCCGAAGCCCGTGATTTCTCATTCATGATCGAAGGCCAGATAGGGCACCAGCCGACCATCATGGTCAGCAAGCTCCCGTTCTTGCACTCGGCAGGATTCCCGCCAGCGCAAAAGCAGGTGGTCGAACGCTTGGTGTTCGCGCCGCAAGCTAAGGTACCTGCCCAAGAGAGCGAACGCGAGTCGATCCTGCTGGCTCTCGAGCAGGCCAGCAAGATGAATCCCGAACTTGAGGTGATCGTCAAGCTCCGCGCCAAGGCCGGTGAGCCCCAAACGCATCTCGAGGCGTTCCCGTACGATTCGCTGTTCGAAAAGTTGCAGTCCGACCGGCGGATCGGGACCGAGTCGCGCCTTCGCTTCGATACCGGATCGATGAGTGAAGCATTGGCCGAAGGCAGCGCCTTGGTGACAGTGTCTTCGACTGCTGCCTTGGAATCAATTGATCGCGGGTTGCCAACGCTGGTCCTTTCCGACTTCGGCGTCAGCGCGCAGATGATCAACACGGTCTTTGTTGCCTCCGGCATCATCGGCACCTTGGATGACGTCGCCGGCTTGAGCTTCGGTGAACCTACCAAAGCCTGGTTGCGGGAAAACTACTTCCACAGGGTGGACCACAGTTTCGTTCAGTCCCTCGAAATTCTCGCGCAGCGAGCTCGTGCTGGAAAGCTGCACACCGATCCGGAAATGCTGGCGCATATTCGCCGCCAGCCTTTGCGCCACCGCCTCAGAACCACGTTGCCTGCACCGCTAGTCAGGGTTTTGGTGAAGTTGCGGCACCGCTTCGGGCCAGCGCGCAGAAATGGCGCCAACTCCTGGTCATGACCAACTAAGCATTAGCTCATGAAATGAATTCATGGACTGAATCCATCGTCACCGTCAGGAGTATCCAGCTCTTTGGTGCTTTACATGTTATTGGTGCATCTGCGCTGAGGCAGTGGAATAATCACCTCGGATTCGCTAGCCCAGAGAGGCCGCCGCGATAGTTATTCGGTGATACCGGGCACGATTGGGAATGTTTGCGCTCCATTAAGACTTAAGATCATTATGGGTCAATTTGCGCAATGCGCTTTTGCGCGCCCTATTGCCCAAAGGTTTTATACATTTCAATAAGGAGTTCATGTGTCGGCGAACCCGATTCGCGTTGCCATCGTAGGCGTAGGCAACTGCGCCACTTCCCTTATCCAAGGTGTTGAGTACTACCGAAACGCCGATGCTGATTCCACGGTTCCAGGTCTCATGCATGTGCAGTTCGGCCAGTACCACGTGGGCGACGTTCAGTTCGTTGCCGCCTTCGATGTCGACGCCAAGAAAGTCGGGCTCGACCTCTCGGAAGCCATCTTGGCCAGCGAGAACAACACCATCAAGATTGCCGACGTTCCAACCACCGGAGTGACCGTTCAGCGCGGCCACACCTTGGATGGCCTGGGCAAGTACTACCGCGAGACCATCGAAGAGTCTGCAGCCGAGCCAGTTGACATCGTCCAATCCCTGAAGGACAACGAAGTCGATGTCCTGGTTTGCTACCTGCCAGTTGGTTCCGAGCAGGCCGCCAAGTTCTACGCACAGTGCGCCATCGACGCAGGCGTTGCATTCGTCAATGCCCTGCCAGTATTCATCGCCGGCACCCCAGAGTGGGCGCAGAAGTTCACTGACGCCGGTGTGCCAATCGTTGGCGACGACATCAAGAGCCAGATCGGCGCAACCATCACCCACCGCGTGATGGCCAAGTTGTTCGAAGACCGCGGCGTTGTCCTGGACCGCACCTACCAGCTGAACGTTGGCGGCAACATGGACTTCAAGAACATGCTCGAGCGCGATCGCCTGGAGTCCAAGAAGATCTCCAAGACCCAGGCAGTCACCTCGAACACCTCCGCCGCCCTGGGCGAAGACGACGTGCACATCGGCCCAAGCGACTACGTTGCATGGCTTGATGACCGCAAGTGGGCTTTCGTCCGCCTCGAGGGCCGCAACTTCGGCGATGCTCCGGTCAACCTGGAATACAAGCTGGAAGTTTGGGACTCGCCAAACTCGGCCGGCGTGATCATCGATGCCGTACGCGCAGCGAAGATCGCCCTGGACCGCGGCATCGGCGGTCCGATCCTGTCGGCTTCGAGCTACTTCATGAAGTCGCCACCAGAGCAGTACGACGATGAGACTGCACGCAACAAGGTGGAAGCCTTCATTCGCGGCGACATCGAGCGCTAGCCCTCCGCGTTAGCGGAAAGGCAATGGCCAGGACCGTTCGGTCCTGGCCATTGCTGTATTCGAAAGTGCTCTGGATGCGGAGAAGCCCGCCGGCTGGCAGGCCGGCGGGCCTCTTGGCGATGCCTTGCGAGTTCATCATGGGTACCTCGGATTCTTGTCAGCTGGCAACGGTAATGGCGTTGCCGGCCCTAGCGAATTCGAAGGTACATTTCTGGTGGCACGTGGTTCTTCAGCTCACGCTGACGCATGCGGCGGTTGAACTCGGTGCTATCAAGGTTGGTGAACTTGCGCTTGTCTTGACGCTTTTTCATTTGCTGTCCCTCCCTTCGGTCAAAGTAGAAGGGGAGGGAAGATCTTGGCGCGTGGTTGAAATGGCGCGAGCTTTCAGGCTTTCTGGTCCTGCGAAGATTAATTCCGAGGTGCGAACTGCCCGTTGAGCGGATGAGGAGAACAGTGGACTAGGCATGAAAAAAGTTCCTAAGGGTGAGAGTCGATTACTGACCTGCAACCTCAGGAACTTATGCGGGATTTACCGTGAGTTAGGAATCCGCTTGTCCGGAGGTTGGGGAAATGAGCTTGCACAGACGAGACATGGGAGAGCCGCCAATAAATCGCGCTCCGCGATGAGTCTCTGTGTACCAATTGGTATTAATCATTTCGCCACCTCCTAAAATCTGCTCTCGGCCGGCCATGGATGCCATGGGGCCTCTTTGAAAAGTTTTCTCGATCCGCAAGTCTCATTGAGACTTCCCAATCACAGTATTCAGCATACATGGATTAACCCCGATGCGCTACAAATTTGCGCAGAAACTTTAGGCACTTTCCCGGGGACGGCAAAAGCACCCGAAGCCATGCGGATTTCAGGTGCTTTTCCCTTGGTGCTCAGGTCAGAGGTTACCCCTCGGTAGCCGATTCCTGGGCTTCAGGCTGTTCTTTCCACCAGGCGCGCAAGCGCTCAGTGGCGATTTCCGCGCCGAGCGGACCTTCGTCCAAACGCAGTTCCAAGAGGAACTTGTATGCGCGGCCAACGACCTTGCTCGGCTTGATTCCCAACAGGTGCATGATCTGCTCGCCGTCGAGATCCGGGCGGATTGACTGGAGCTCTTCTTGCTCGGCAATCTGCGCGATGCGCGCCTCGAGGTCGTCGTAGGCAAAAGCCAGGCGGTCGGCCTTCTTGCGATTGCGGGTGGTGACATCCGAACGGGTCAGGCGGTGCAGATGCTCGAGCAGGTCTCCAGCATCGGTGACGTAACGGCGCACCGCCGAGTCGGTCCAGCCGGCCTCGCCGTAGCCATAGAAGCGCATGTGCAACTCGACTAGTCGGGCTACGGACTTGGTGGTGTCCTTGTCGAAACGCAGGGCGCGCATACGCGCCTTGACGAGCTTCGAACCCACCATGTCATGGTGGCGGAAGGATACCGCGCCGCTTGGTTCAAATTTGCGGGTCGCCGGCTTTCCGATATCGTGCATCAGCGCCGCGAAGCGCAACACGAAGTTCGGGCCGGGAACAGGTCCCTCTTCGTCGGTTTCCAACGCCATGGCTTGTTCCAGCACGGTCAGCGAATGCTGGTAGACATCCTTGTGCCGGTGGTGCTCGTCAATTTCCAGACGCAGTGCCGAGACTTCGGGCAGCACCTTATCGGCCAGGCCAGTTTCCACCAGAAGGTCGATTCCCGCGCGCGGGTCTGCACCGTTGATCAGCTTGACCAGTTCATCGCGAACCCGCTCGGAGGAAATGATGTCGATCCGATCGGTCATTCCGCTCATGGCTTCGCGCACCTCTGGACTGACTTCGATCTTCAGCTGCGAAGCAAAACGGGCAGCACGCATCATGCGCAGCGGATCGTCAGAGAAGGAGATATCAGGTGCACCAGGGGTGCGGATGGACCCGTCTTCCAGCGAGCTTACGCCGTCGAAAGGATCCACCAGCTCGAGCTGCGGCAAGCGCAGAGCCATCGAGTTCATGGTGAAGTCCCGACGGAAGAGATCGTCGTGCAGGTTATCACCGAAGGCAACGATCGGCTTGCGCGACTCCTTGTCATAGGCATCAGCGCGGTAGGTCGTGACCTCTAGCGTGTGTTCGCCCTTCTTGAAGGCAATAGTTCCAAACTCGCGTCCCACATCCCAAACGTTATCGGCCCAGCCGGAAATCACCTTGATGGTTTCTTCCGGGCGAGCGCTGGTGGTGAAATCGAGGTCCGGGGATACGCGTCCCAAGTACAGATCCCGAACCGGCCCACCTACCAGCGACAATTCATGGCCCGCCCGAACAAAACGGTCGGCCAAGTCGAAAATAACCGAGGGCAGGATTTGACGCAGTGCGTCAGGCGAGGGAAGTGCATGCATAGTTACTTAAGCGTGCCAGAAATCCCGGAAGAATGCTTGAAATTCCGACGGATTTGCCTGCGAGATAACTTACTTGTCCACGTCGATCAGGCGGCGAACGGTACTTTCTCGATAGAGTGGTTCCATGAACCGACCGATCCCGTCTGCCCCAAAGCGCACCCCATTGACTGCGTCAATGGCTCGCGCGCAGGCAACTGGCGGTCACACGAGCCTGCCGACCGTGGAAGAAGTCTCTTCCGGCGGCATCGTGATCGACTTCAACGACCCCACCTTCCCAGTGGCCATCATTGCCCGGTACAACCGTGGCGGACGGCTGGAATGGTGCCTGCCCAAGGGCCACCCGGAGGGCGTGGAAACCAATGAGGAAGCGGCTATCCGCGAAATCGAGGAAGAGACCGGCATTGCCGGACGCATCCTCGCCCCGCTGGGTTCGGTCGACTACTGGTTCACCGTGACGAATTACCGTGTGCACAAGACCGTGCACCATTTCCTGCTGGAAGCTACCGGCGGGCATCTGACGATCGAGAATGATCCCGATCATGAAGCCGTCGATGTTGCCTGGGTCCCCATCGGTTCCCTGGGCAAGCGCCTGTCCTTCCCTAATGAGCGCCGGATCGCTGATCTGGCACGCGAGGTCCTTACAAAGCATGTCTCAGGTTCCTAATCCATCTGCGGGCTCCGATCAGCTACACACCGGAGCCATGGACGTAGTCGCCGGACCTCCCCCGCAGCAGGCAGCTCAGCCTGTTGGCTCGCGCTCCAGGATCTATGCCCTGATGGCCTCCGGCACGATGGTCTCCCGCTTGCTGGGCTTCGTGCGCACGGCCTTGCTGGCGATGGCCATTGGTTCGGTCACCTCGGTGGCTGACATCTTTGAAAAAGCCAATATCATCCCGACTATCATCTACATGCTGCTGGCCGGCGGCATTTTCAACGTCGTGCTGATCCCGCAGCTGATCAAGGCCTCCAAGGCGAAGGACCGCGGCGCCGCGTACACGTCGAAATTGGTGACGCTGACCGTCGTGGGCATGGGTATCCTGACTCTGATCCTCACGCTCTGCGCCAGGCCATTGATCACAGTGCTCACCAATAACTGGACCGAGCCGATGATCGCGTTGGGAACGGCCTTTGCCTACTGGTCGCTGCCGCAGATCTTCTTCTATGGGCTCTACGCAGTACTGGGCCAGGTGCTGAACGCGAATGGCCGCTTTGCCGCATTCATGTGGGCTCCTGCGGTCAACAACATCATCCAGCTGATCGTCATTGGCGCTTTCATCCTGACTTTCGGCGCCTACTCTTCGGGCGACCCGATGCAGGATTGGAGCGGCGTCAAGACCATGTGGCTGGCTGGCGGTGCCACCTTGGGTATCGTATTGCAGTCGGTGGCGCTGTTCTGGCCACTGAAGAAGACCGGGCTGAAACTGACACTGGACTTCCAATGGCGCGGCATGGGACTGCGCCACGTGGGCAAGCTGGCGATCTGGACCCTGGCGGCCATGGTGATCGGCAATCTCTCCTCGCTGGTGTACTCCAAGATCGTGTCCGGAGCTACCGCGGCTCGAGCGCAGCTGCCTCCCGAACAGGCCGCCTCGGTAGCCGGCGAGTACGCCTTGAACACCTCGCAGTTGATCACCGTGCTGCCGCACTCCCTGTTCGCGCTGACCGTCGCCACCGTGCTGTTCAACGACTTCGCCCGGGCATTTACCGAGAACCGCCGCAAGGATGTTGGCAAGCTGCTCAATCAGGGCATGCGCTCCACCGCAATCCCTATCGTGTTCTGCACGCTGGTCTTCATCGTGCTGGCCGGACCGCTAGGCAGGCTCTTTGCCGGCAACTCCGAGAATGCTGCGCAGGCCGCGGGCGCTCTCGGGCAGCTGCTGGTGCTCACCGCGCTTGGGCTGCCGTTCAAGTCCTTGCAGTTCTTCATGCTGCGTGTCTTCTACGCAGAGGAAGATACCCGCACCCCGATGCTGATCCAGTCGGCCACCGCCGGGCTCGGATTGATCTTGGCGTTCGCCGCTGCAGCCGTGGTCGATCCACTGCATATCGCCGCCGCCATTGCCTTCATCTACGGCTTGACCAACGTGCTGACCTGCATCGGCACCCACTATCTGATCAAGCGCCGCTACGGCAACTACGGTGTTTCCTCTGTCATCGACACCTACATTCGAGTCGGTTGGATGGCTACGCTCTCCTCCATCATTGGATGCATCGCGCTCTGGCTGCTGGGTGGATTCAACTTCGGATTCGCCTACGACTCCGTATTCAGCGCCCTGGTTTCGGTGGCTATTGTCGCGCTGGTGATGGGCATCGTCTTCATTGGCTTGCTGTACAAAACCAAGGTCCCGGAGCTCCAGTCGTTCCTGGGTCCGATCCTTCGCAGAATCCCGGGACTCAATCGCTGATGGTCCGCTGAAACTTGCTAGTGATTCTGGGCAAATAGGCACCAAATAGCTTGATCTGACCGGTAACATGGCAGGTGGTGGTCCGTGGACCGCCACCGAACCAAAATCAACCCCTTGGAGATGCACGTGTCGCAGCCAATCGATGTCGGCTCTGTCCTCAGCGGTCGCTACCAAGTAACCGAGAGTGTCCTTTCATCAGCTGAAGGAGACTTGGTACTCGGTGGCGTAGACCAGGTACTGAACCGCTCGGTCAGCATCATGGTGGCTTCCGTGGAGAATTCATCGCAGCTGGCAACGAGCGCACGCGAAATCGCCATGGGCGAGCGCGCTTCGAACGTTCAGGTGCTGGATCTGGGCATCACCGATGCCAACCAGACCTACCTCGTCGCCAACACCGCGCGTTCCTCGGACCTGCTGGACCTGGTTTTGGAAACCGACGACGCTCCATATGTTGAGCCGTTCTTCACCGACACCCTGGGCACCGAGATCTTCGGCGAGTCCCGCCAGGCCGTCCCAGAGACCTATGAGGACGACAACGAGTACTACGACCAGCTGCAGTACGAAGACGAACCAGAGCAGCAGGGCAAGATCGGTTCCGCCTTGGCTGGTGGCTTCGCGGGACTGAAGAACCGGTTCGGCAAGAAGAACCAGGAACAGCCTGAAGAAGAACAGTTCGACCAGACTGCGCCTAATGAGCAGGTTCCCGCCACCATGGCTACCCCGGTCGCGCCAGCTGAAAAGCCAGCGGCCGAAGACAAGCCGAAGGTCTCCCGCCTGGAAGACGAAGACGAGCCTAATGTCACCGCAACCGCGGCCCTGGCTGCCGCTGCGCAGTCCAAGGGCAAGACGCCGGCCAAGCCTACCCAGAAGCCTGCCGAGGAAGACGAGAAGCCGGCAAAGAAGAAGGCTGCAGCAGCTGGAGCCGTAGCCGGCGCAGGCGCCGCTGCGGGTGCCGCCGCTGCCGCTGCTCCGAAAGCCTCGACCTTCCCCGCAGCTGCCAAGAATGCTCCTGCCCAGGACCCCCAGGTCGGCGAAGTGGAAGAGGAAGAAGGCGGTTCCAAGGGAACTCGCCTGCTGGTTGGCGCCGTCTTGCTCATCGTGCTGATTGTTGCAGTCGTGTTCGCTTTCAACTTCCTTGGTGGGGACAAGAACACCACCGCCGATGGCGAGCAGCCAACTGCCGTGGAGTCCCCGGAAAAGCCATCCGAGACCGAGAAGGAAAAGGACTCAACTGAGGACGCCTTGCCTGCTCCGAAGATCGACGACGTATCCCGCCTGGTTCCCGGCAATCAGCAGCTGAACTCCGAAACCGATGGCAAGCTGGGCCAGATGATCGACGGCAACGCCTCGAGCACCTACTCAACGTACTCGTACACCACCGCTGATTTTGGCGGCTTCGCTTCCAACATGGTCTTCATCCTGGAACTGGACGAGAAGTCCAAGATCTCCGAGGTCAATCTCGAGGGCCTGAACGGCACCGGCGGCAACTACGAAATCCTCGTCGGCGAATCCGAAGACCTGGGCGATGCCAAGTCGGTAGCCAAGGGTTCATTCTCCGGTCCTTCGGTATCGGTAACTGCCAAGGACGACGACAAGGACTACATGGAAGGAACCCACGTGTTCCTGGACATCACCGACCTGCCTCGCAAGGCATCCGGCGGCAATGATTCACGTCCATTCGGTCTCCAGATCGGTGAATTCTCCGCCAAGTAATAGAAGCGGAATTTTTTACGAAAGCAATGCGTTGAGGTGGATAGTGAGGTTAGACCTTGCTATCCACCTCGCATTATTAGAACGAAAGGGTTCTACCCCCGTGACTTCAGCACAGAACGACGAAATCCGCGACGTCATCATTGTCGGCTCCGGTCCGGCCGGTTACACCGCCGCGGTTTACACCGCCCGTGCGAATCTGAACCCACTAGTCATCGCCGGCTCAGTCACTGCCGGCGGCGAACTGATGAACACCACCGACGTGGAGAACTTCCCAGGCTTCCCCGAGGGCATCATGGGCCCAGATCTGATGGACAACATGCAGAAGCAAGCCGAACGCTTCGGCGCCGAGATCCTCTTCGACGACGTCACCGAAATGAACCTCGAAGGCGAAATCAAGACGCTGTCCCTGGCTGACGGCACCATCTACCGTGCTCGTGCTGTCATCGTCTCCACCGGCTCCGCCTACCGCGAGCTGGGCCTGCAGGATGAAAAGCGCCTCTCTGGCCATGGCGTCTCCTGGTGCGCCACTTGCGACGGGTTCTTCTTCCGCGACCAGACCATCGCCGTGATCGGCGGTGGCGACTCCGCCATGGAAGAAGCACTGTTCCTGACCAAGTTCGCCTCCAAGGTCATCGTCGTGCACCGCCGCAACGAGCTACGCGCTTCGAAGATCATGGCTGACCGCGCCCTGGCCCACGAGAAGATCGAATTCATCTGGGACTCCGAAGTCATCGGCATCAACGGTGCCGATAAGGTCGACGGCTTGGTCGTGAAGAACCGCACCAGCGGTGAAGAATCCACCGTGGACGTCACCGGTATCTTCGTGGCCATCGGCAACGACCCACGCGTGGATCTGGTCAAGGACCAGCTGCAGCTGACTTCCGAGGGCACCATCGCCGTTGAAGGCCGCACATCCAAGACCTCGCTGCCAGGTGTCTTCGCCGCCGGCGACGTCATCGATTCCACCTACCGCCAGGCCATTACCGCGGCCGGCTCGGGCTGCGCCGCGGCCCAGGACGTGGAGCACTACCTGGCCAACGTTTCCGAAACCCTCGCTACCGCCTAATAGTTTTCTCAGAAAGGGGTTGTCTCTCATGAGCAACGCAAAAGCAGTAACTGAAGCAACCTTCCAGGCCGATGTCCTGGATGCCGACAAGCCAGTGATCGTCGATTTCTGGGCTGAATGGTGCGGCCCTTGCCGCCAGCTCGGTCCAATCCTGGATCAGATCGCAGAAGAGCACGCTGCGAAGGTCGACGTCGTGAAGGTCAACGTCGATGAGAACCAGGCAATTGCCGCGAAGTACGGCATCACCAGCATCCCAGCCGTATACGTCTTCAAGGGCGGCGAGCATGTCGCTACTTCCATCGGTGCCAAGCCGAAGGCTGTCATCGAAAAGGACTTCGCAGAATACCTGTAAGCCAAGAACATGATTGAAGTGGGGATCAACCGCAAGGTTGGTCCCCACTTCTTATTCAACCGTGGCGCCGCGAGAAGTTCACTTGCTTTCGTTTTCTGGCCGTTTCCGAGCCTTACCCCAGCTCAGGTTGAGCCGGTTCTTCATCTGAAGGCTCTTTTGACATGCTGTTGCGAATATCCAAGGCAAAATATTTGTTTTTATTATTCTGGCTCTGTTCTATGACGCTTTGCACCGTTCTTTGGCACCCGTCAGCCAAGATGCGCATTTCATGCTCAGCAATGGACCCGGCAAGTTCGGGTTCGCATTTGATCGTTTCTCTGGCCACCTAGACAGGTTCCCGAATTCTGAATCTTGATGTCCTATGCAAAATTCAGCGATCCGCAATCTCCGTATTTCTAGCCCTTCAACTTCGGCCCACAATTCCAGACTTCACTGTGAAGGGCCGCGGAAACGCATCCGGATACGCCGCACATGCTAGCTGATTGGATGTGCTTTCTGAGAGACAGCCAAAACCAATTCCTCATGGGACTATCCGCTTCCGGTCGAAATTGCGTCAAATTCTGTCCATGGGTAATCCAGGCCATGCCGACTGCCGCATCCCCGTGTCGCCGCGACACTCAGTTTTCATGGGCGTCTTTAGCTGGAACAGCATCTCTTGGTCTTGATTATTGGGGAGGGTTCAACGCGCAGTGAGAACTGCCAGGGCTAACGGAGTTCCAGGGAATTAGCGGAGCACTCCCCTTCCGCGTATCCACTGGTTGCTCACTGAGCCTACTGTTTCGCCGTCAATCGTCAGAATCCATGACGCTATCTCTTCCAAAGTCCGAACGGTTCAGCAACGAGTTCCTGAGGACGTTCTCCGGCTAAACTGGCACGCAGTAAGCAGAACAGAATCTTTCGGCTTGTGAGTTGTTGTCGTAAGTCAGTTGCTGCGGCCCAAACCATGTTTCGTGCCGATACGTCATCACCCACTGCGCAACTGTCACATGGGCCGCTGGGTAATGATGAGGTGCGACCTGTCGAAGATTGAATGAATCTGAGGTCGATTGCCGTGGAGCGAACGAGCCACATCATCGCTGAATAGCTGTTCATACCCATCGGGGCGAAGCTTGCCGGTAGAACCTGCATCAGGGACAAAGGCCTTAGACTCATGCTCGTTGCCCTACTGTCGACTCGCGAAGAGAAGGCCTGAATCTCCAATCTGCTAGTGATCGGAGGGGTTTCTCTCTGATCAGGTCATTGCGATTCTGCACTAGGTCCTAGTGCAATCAACTAACTCTGAACAGCGCGCTACCTATCTTTCGGGAAGTCGGTTTCCCCGAGGGCCAGTACTAACCCCACATATAAGTTCTTTCATTCACACGCTTCCCTCCTTCAGGTTCTCTTGCCTTTCAATTAATGGAGGTCTTCGCCCAGTTCTCCAACCCTGAGAAATTTAGGTTGATCACTACTACGGACTTCGGCACCTGGGGCTTCGCACTCCACGGCATCATGCCTACCTATTGCGCGGCTGGTGCATGGACAGCTTGGTCCGAATGCCCGCGCTAGTTACCTTGGGGCTTTTTTCTAGTGAATAGTTCCTTCGGACCGGGATAAAAGCAGGAGCGGGTTGAGCCGGGTTTGCGAAGACTCTAGTGAACCTATTTCACCGCTAATCCTCCTACTCTCTTGGATTGAAGGTTGTGATCCTTCTGGATTTCCCTTCGCTCACCTTGCTCATGAGCGGGATCTGGAGCACTGCCGGGCCGCTCATGCCCGACAGGGCTCCCGGAGACCCATACATCCGCCTAGGACGCGCTTCTGCGGCCTCATAAGTCACTCCTAAGGCTTTCTGGCCATCTGTTGCCTCGACCCCTCCCTAGGGCCTTGGCGTCATTTCCTCCTGTCAGCTGCTGGCGTTGAAGTGGTTGGACGATCGTATCCAGGCTTCACCTTCCGCGCGCATGGGACCAAGGGTCAAGTTATCCCTCGGCATCTCGCGACGCTCTTACTTTCCTGCACGCCGTGCGTGCTCGCCGGGTTTTTGGCGCTGGAACGAACTTCCTCATGTCCGCGCCGCAAGCCGCAGACTGATCACTGTCCTCTCACGTAGGCACCGGCCAGACAGGTCCTCTCCGGCGCTCGTACAGGCCTACGCATGTATTCAGCAAGCTTCTTATGCCTCATCTCAGCAAAGGCTGTCAGCCTGCGGGTAGTGGGTATAGCATCATTAGCTATTCATTTCGGGGGCGGGGTGCCCAGGTCGTGCGTGGCCGCTCCATTCTGTGCAACGTCAAACCTGCATGTGCTTTCATGTCGTTCTGGTTGTTTCACGTGAAACACCAAGCGCATCGTTGAATTCAGGACAATCAAAGGGCGGTCTAGTTACTGTTTCACGTGAAACACGTTTCGCTTCGCAGACGTCAGCAGGTTCGAAGGGCGGTCTGGATTATGTTTCACGTGAAACGTTGCTTCAAGGCAGCTGCTTTCAGTGTCCATGTTGCGGTTCCGCTCCCCACCAGTCGCAGTCGCCGATTCAAGAAATTCGAGAGACGGTGACACGATTTCATGACAGCTCGAACTCGGATTTCTAGAGATCTGGATGTCGGTTCGGCAAGGGTGCGCACCAATGTTAATCCCACACCTGCGTCAGGAATCTTAATGGAGTCGTTGATTCTCATCAGCGTGCCCTGGCTCAGGGTGCGCGTAATGGCTTCGGGAAAAGCTAGTACCACTCCCCCATCGCACGGCATGGCGCATTCGACATAAGAAGTTCCGGTCATGCCCGCAACGCCAACTGAAGATCGCCTTCTTATCGTCAAACGGAATCGGACCTGTACCGTCCAATTCTCCCTACGCCAGCTCGGCATTGGTCAGCAAACCGGACGGTTCTTCGCCCGATATGGATGGTTAGGCGAAGACAGCCTCTCCTCAGGGTGAACCAAGCAATCAGTATTCGCCGAGGCATCAACCTCGGCACCATTGGCCTCACCCCAGCGGACAATCGGCGGATTGAACCTGGTTAGCACCGACTTCTGTTAATAACGATCGGCTGCATCAACGGCCGCAGCACCGAATGGAACGTAATCCACCTTGACGATGATCAACAGTTTGTATTGCATAAGACGCAGCAACTCATGAGTCGATTTCCCTCCGTGATGCGCCGCCACCAACCTTTACGCGCAGCCAGAGCTGTTCATCGAAGAGCATTGGATACCACTGCCGGCAGGCTTTGACACCCAGCGCAATACGCGAGTTAGTATTCACCGCCCATGGCGGTCCTCTACAGGTCACGAGCATAGCTGTCGGGATGATCGCCGTCCTGGCCCGGCAGGCTTCACGATTCCATCCCTCATCATGTGCTGGATCAACATGCTACTTGCACGTCCGACAGATTGATGGCATTTTCATGGCTCTCGCCAACTGCTCAATCGTTTCTTCCGAAGTACGCATTACTGGTCATCATGAAAGTCGTGGATGTCCAGGCAAGGGATTCTATTGCCGGCCGATACCTAGCGTGACGCGACCACGCGGCCGTGGTCGTGGCCAAATAACGGTTGTGCGTCGGATCTTGCTCAACGCACAACGCAGTAATCTGCACATGTGCCGGATCGGTAATCATCTGGTGCTTGTGAATATTCGGTGGTTTGAGAGCCACCCAATATTGCGCTTCTGGGCCAGTCGTTATTGTGGTTCAGATCCACCCAATAGTCTCCCTTAGAGCCACCTGCCGGATCATCAGTCCGGCAGGCAGTCCTGAACGAGGATTCCATCGAATCAACGCCCCGTGGCTAATGCTCCGGCCGAGAGTACACCTCACACATGTTGAGCCCACCGGTCTCAACCCAAATCGTATCGTGCACGACATGATCCATGATCGCGTCGGCCATCGCACCAGCGTCCAGCCGGGCACGCCAATCCGATTGCTTGTACTGCGTACAGAAAATGGTGGATGCAGCGTCATACCGCCACCCTATGAGCTCGAAGATGATTCTCAGCAACCCGCCGGCTGGAGGATCCAAAAGCCACTCATCCATCAGCAAGACGCAACCACCGGCGCGCGCGGACAGAATACTGGGTGGCTCAGAACCGCAATACTGGCGGCTCTCGAAAAGTCCAATATTCAGCTTGTCCAGCACCGCGGAGGATCAGCCACCACCAACTGGCCGCAGACCCTCTATCCATGGTCACCGTGGAATCAACAATCCGGCCAATGTCTGAAGGATGCACCAAATAATTATTGCGGCCCAGACTCATGCTATAGGTCCTTCTCCATCGTGCCCGATGGCTGAGCCCGGTACTGATGGCATCGAAGGCGAGATGATCATTGTGCCTAGAGCCTACGGCGACCGGTCGATGCTCCGGACCTGGATCGGGCTGAACGGTGTACATTGGCTTTCGGTAGACACCCGTCGAGCTGTTTGCTGAGATTCTGAAGGGAAGAGGATTCAAGCAACTGGTTGCATTCGGTTTGCTCTTTGAACTCAGAATCTCTCGGTGGAGCCAGAATGGTCCTGCTAGCCAGCGGCTCGGCAAGCACTGAATTGGCTTCCGTGTCTTTCCTTTTGCTTCCGAATCGCGGATTCACGGTCCCAGATTCTGCTCTTGAGGACCGCGTCATCATCGTCGTTCTAGCTCCACATCCCAACGCTCAGATCCGGGCATTGCCAACTAGGAATCATCAGCGCTTTGAACACCCTCAAATGCGACAGCCTCATCATCAGCTCCGGCAGCATCAGAGCCTGGTCGGATCCGACAGGTGTCCGTAGCTTGGGGAACCACAGATCCACTTGCGCGGCTTGCCCTGATTCGTGGACCAGCCGGTCCGCAGGGCCCACGTTCGTGTATTCCGGACATAGCAGTGCGACCCGGTTCTTCAACGTGGAGATGGAATTCGTTCATTCGATTCGTTCGTCGATGGCCGTCGCCGGCATGCGCGGATACTCGCAGACCAGCCTGCGGGTTTCTGGTTCGAAAGCGTCAGCGATGGAACCACGCTTCGTCTACAGGTCATTTGCAGACTCGGTGACTGCCAATGCTGAGCATACGGTGTTACGTGGGATGCCAAGTCGCCGCGAGATCGCCGTTATTGGCACGCTTTCTGCTCAATGCAGTCGACGGATCTCTGCGTACTGTTCCACATTGATCCTTCCCTCAGAATGTCTGTTGAATGGATCAGGTGGGGTGAATATTCAAAAGTCGTTCAATGGTTAGCATTCAGTTAGCGTTGGCACCCCTCCGAACTTGCCCCCGGTTGGTCCTGCCATAAGTCCATAGCGGCCTTCCTTGGCCCTTCACGGCCTTCGTGCGAGCCTTCCTCTCCCCTACCCGACTCCCGGCTCTCGTGGCGTCGCTACACGCCCACCTTGCTGCTCAGAGAGTCATCACGGTATGCCTGACTATCTGATCTTGCTGTTCCAGAATATGCTGTATGCAGTCCTTGCTCAACGCCGTTGCATATCTGCCCTAAGCAAGAACGATGAAACATACCCTTGGAATCGCCCGATACGGCTTCTCGGTCCAATGTTTTCGGAGTTGTGCTCAGTTGCGGACAGCATCCTGGCTCCCTTGCACATCAGTCCTCGAACAATCTAAGAAGCATGGCTGACACATGCCACTGCGCATTAGATGGAGTAGAGCCAGGCAGGGATAGACCGCGAAAACCATCAGTGTCTCTACTGATCGCACCTTGTGTTCTCCTTCGCACTGGAAGGTAGCCGGAATACTGTGCACCAAATGCGGCACCTATCGCCCCGGATGTCCTACCAAGCAGAATACTGGCTGCCCAAATCCGTATCCGCGGGGGTAGTTCCCGCAGCCAGGCGGGTCGAATCATGCGTTCTATCCTCTTCCCGTTCTCCGTTGAATTCATTAAGTGGAGGCATTTCGGTGACCTAAACTGAATGGCTCGCTGATCCTCAGGAGCAGGCATCGGAGAATGGTTACGAAGCGAGGTGAAGGGCTCGGCTCAGCGATGCGGTGCCAATCCCGAACCTGGTACGGTGTGTCCTGCTTTCTCTACATTTCTGGACAGTGTCGTGGCTACTTCGTGCTCATGCCATCGGCGTGTACGTTCCCTCTTTGATAAGCCAACGGCGGATGCCAACAATCAGTTTTATGCTTGCTGTGGTTCATGATCCATTTGATGCGAAAGCTATGCGGGCACACCTAAGTATCCGTTTATGAACAGCAGCGGTTTCCTACCCACCAACGATTCATCTCCATGTGCCGCCCTCATACTTGGTTGGCAGTAACCTCGCATGGAGTATTTGTTCCACGTGAAACACAGGCTCTAGATACACGAAAGGCGCATGTTTCACGTGAAACATGCGCCAGTACATGAAATTACGAGTTCATAGTCGGATCAATAACCTGCATGATGCGGTTCAGATCATCCACCGAAGCGAACTCGATGCTGACTTTGCCCTTGCGGCTGCCAAGCTGAATCTTGACGTTAGTGTCCAAGCGGTCCGCGAGCGAAGTTGCCAGGAAGTCCAGGCGTTCATTGCGCTGGGTCTCTCGCGCCTTCTTTGCTGGCTTTCGTGGCTTGTCGTCACTGAGTGCCACTGCTTCTTCGGTCGCGCGCACGGACAAGCCCTCATTGATGATTCGCTGAGCCAGCTGCTCGATGACTTCGTTGTTCGACAGTCCTAGCAACGCGCGCGCATGACCGGCAGAAAGAACGCCAGCCGCAACACGACGCTGAACGAGTGGAGGTAGTTTCATCAAGCGAATCGTATTGGAAATCTGCGAACGGGATCGTCCGATTCGTTCTGAAAGCACTTCCTGGGTGCAATTGAACTCTTCTAGAAGCTGCTGATAAGCAGCGGCCTCTTCCAGTGGATTCAGTTGTGAGCGATGCAGGTTCTCGAGCAAGGCGTCGCGCAACAGATCGGTGTCATGCGTGTCGCGGATAATGGCCGGGATAGTCGCTAGGCCAGCCGCCTGTGTCGCGCGCCAACGGCGTTCACCCATGACCAGCTCATACGGAGCGTCATCTTTCTCGCGGGAAGGGCGGACCACGATAGGTTGAAGCAATCCAATTTCGCGGATCGAATGGATGAGTTCATCCATGTGCTCCTGATCGAAGTTGGTACGCGGCTGCTTGCGATTTGGGTGAATCAGCTGGACGTCGAGTTCAGCGAACTGTGCGCCAGGAACTTCGACAAGATCGGGAGAGTCTGATTTTACAGGTTGCGGCTCGGTCTTCTTAGGTGCTGGTCTCTCAGCTGATGCGTCTTCCTGAGGTGCAGAGGTATTCTTTCCCCCAAGAGTTGTATTCAAGCCAGGCATAGTTGCGCGAGCGCGCTTTGCCGGCTTTGCGGGAGTGGTTGGCGCTTTAGGTGCCGAAGACTTGCGTCCCGGTTCGAAGAACATATCGACAGGACGTGTAGCGCGCGTCTTCGACGCTTCCGCGGCCGGTTCTACAGGAGCTGTTTCACGTGAAACATTCTGGTTTTCTTCAGGAGCCGCCGTCGCCGGTGAGCTGGAAATAAGGGCACCCAGTCCCCTGCCCAATCCCCGCTTCTTATCTGCCATGTTCTTCGCACGCCCTTTCATCCGAAATTTCAGCCCGAGACTAGTCTACTGTTTTTTGGCTTTGAACCGGGGATGCGCACAGTGCGTCAGCTGTGGCTCCCACCGTACGAATCTCGCATCCGCATCAGATAGATCTGGAAAAACAAACGAAAATCTAAGGGGATGATCTTTTTCAGCGTGAAACGTATTTATAAGGTCTTAAGCGCCTCGTTCAGCCATCTCTACGGCTGCTTCGGAGTACGACAATGCACCAGTCGAATTTGGATCATAAGTAATGACGGTCTGCTGGTAGCTCGGCGCTTCAGAGATTCGTACCGAACGAGGGATGACGGCCTTGAGCACCTGCTCTGGGAAGTGCTCACGGACTTCGTTGGCGACCTGCGCGGCCAAATTCGTGCGACCGTCGTACATGGTCAGCAGTATCGTCGAAACCGTCAGCTTGGAGTTCAAATGCTTCTGGATCATTTCAATGTTCTTCAGTAACTGGCTCAGGCCCTCGAGCGCATAGTACTCGCACTGGATAGGGATGAGAACTTCACGAGCGGCAACGAAGGCGTTAACGGTCAGCAGGCCTAGGCTTGGTGGGCAGTCGATGAAGACGTAGTCCAAGCGAGGCAGCCCCTTGCGCTGGCGGGTACGCGCGTAGTCATCCAGGGCGCGCTGCAGGCGCTGTTCGCGGGCTACTAATGAAACCAACTCGATTTCAGCGCCTGCCAGGTGAATGGTTGCAGGAGCGACCTGCAGGGTTGGCAAGTCTGGGCATGTGGCTACTACGTCAGCCAATGGAAGATCATTGATTAACACGTCATAAATGCTGTCTACTTCAGCGTGGTGTTCAATGCCCAGCGCGGTAGAAGCGTTGCCCTGCGGGTCGATATCAATGACCAGGACGTTTAGCCCGCCCTTGGCCAGGGCGGCGGCAAGGTTGACCGTGGTCGTCGTCTTGCCTACGCCACCCTTCTGGTTGGAAATGGTGAAATAGCGGGTCTTCTCAGGCATTGGCACCTTGCGGGCCTCCAAAGCTTCGCGACGACGATGTTCACTAGCTATCTGAGTAGCCAAAGGCGAGGACGAGTCGTTGAAATCAAACGCGCTATCCGATGAATCCTTAGTCTTAGACAAAGGTAAAACTCCTCCTCGTGAATTGATGCACCTAATGCTCATGGCGTGCACCGATAATGTTTCACGTGAAACATTCAAAACAAGTCATGCAGATTGCGAAATGGCTTCATCCTCGAAAACTATGAGGATGAAAGCCATTTCGCTTCTATAACTATTTAACAGACTATCGCGTCAACCTTAGCCAACCTTGATGCGAACCACCGTGGTTGGCTCTGCAAGGATGCTTTCGCCCACAGTGAGCACTTCGGTTTCCCTGCCGCCAAGCTTGCGGATCGCCTTGGTAGCCTTAGCGATCTCTTCGACAGCGGAGCGGCCCTTGATGGCGATGAGCTCGCCCTGTCCGTGTAGCAATGGAATAGTCAGTCCAGCCAAGTTGGTCAGAGCAGATACGGCACGGGCCGTGACATAGCGTGCGTTGACGACGTCGACCATCTGCTCTGCACGGCCACGCATCACGGTGACGTTGTCCAGACCCAGATCATCGATAACCTCGGAGAGCCAGATGCAGCGGCGCTCCAGAGGCTCAATAAGCGTCAATTTGAGGTCCGCGCGGGCGATTGCCAAGCAGAGCCCTGGAAGGCCAGCACCGGAGCCTACGTCGGCTACCTCGGCGTCCTTCTCCATGACCTCTTCGATCACGGCGCAGTTGAGCACGTGACGGGACCACAGACGGGGTACTTCCCGTGGGCCAAGAAGCCCGCGCTCAATGCCCGAGGTCGCCAGATGCTCCACATAGCGCTTGGCAAGATCCAGGCGGTCACCGAAGATCTTCTCGGCAGCCAGGGTCTCTTCTGCAGTAAGGCTGAGGTCCTCAGTCATGGTCGTTGGTCCTTAGGTCGATCAGCACGCTCTCGCGTGATGGTTCTTAGCTGTCCAGTACCGAAATAACGATATGGCGTCGGGTCGATTCACCCTCGGATTCCGAGTGCAGTCCTGCATCGGCGATCACGTCGTGCACGAGCTTGCGCTCGTAGGCGCTCATTGGATCCAAGTGGGTCTTCTCGCCGGTTTCGCGTACCGACGCAATAGCATCTTCAGCGATCTTGCGGAGCAGTTCTGCGCGCTCTGCGCGGTAGCCGGCAATATCCAGGATCAAGCGCGAACGTTCACCGGTAGCAGTGAGCACTGCCAGCCGGGTGAGTTCCTGGAGGGCATCGAGGACTTCTCCATCCTTGCCTACGAGGCTCTCCAACGAGGCGTCTGCGTCCTCGGCAAGGATCGAGATGTAGGTGCGGCCACCGCGGATCTCGATGTCGATATCGCCGTCCAGATCTGCAATGTCCAGAAGCTCTTCGAGGTAGTCGGCGGCGACGTCGCCCTCGTCCAGAACTTCCTGGTCGTCTTCGATCTGGTTTTCCAGTTCTGGTGCGTCGATGTTCTCAGTTGCAGTCATGGCTACTTCTTCTTTCGACGGTTCTTGCGCTGCGGCTGTTCACGCTGGCCCTTGGCCTGTTGCTCCGCCGCGGCGGCGGCAGCGGCGTCAGCGTCTTCCTTCTTCACGCCTACTGGAGGCAGGCCCTTGGCGGCGCGGCGAACGTTAAGTTCGCGCTCTGCTTCCGAACCAGGGGTCGGGTTGTTGCGGATAACCCAGAACTGCTGGCCCAGGGTCCACAGGTTCGAAGCGGTCCAGTAAATCAGCACACCGATTGGGAAGTTGATACCACCGATACCGAAGACCAGGGGCAGGATGTACAGCATCATCTTCTGCTGCTGCATGAACGGGCCCTCGAGGGCCTCCTTGCTCATGTTCTTGGTCATCAGCTGTCGCTGGGTGAAGAACTGCGATGCGGTCATTGCAAGGATCATGACCACCGCAACGATGATCACTGCCCAGTTGATGGCACCGGAATTGATGGTGCCCAAGAAGGTCTCGGACAGCGGAGCGCCCAGGATCGAGGAATTGTCGAAGCTGCGGATGTGCTCAGCGGACAGAGCGCCGATCGAACGTCCATCATCGCTGGCGCGGGAGGCTTCGTTCAGAACGCGGAACAGCGCGAAGAAGAACGGCATCTGCACGAGCAGGGGCAAGCAGGAAGACAGCGGGTTGGTCTTATGCTTCTTGAACAGCGCCTGCTGCTCCTGAACCATAGCCTGGCGCGACATCTGGTCGGTCTTGCCCTTGTACTTGGCCTGCAGCTTGCGCAGATCAGGCTGCAGTGCCTGCATCGCGCGCTGGGACTTGATCTGCTTGACGAACACTGGGATCAGCAAAGTACGGATCAGCAGCACGAGGAAGATGATCGACAAGGTCCAGGTAACACCCGAATCCCCGTTCATTCCAATCGCGGTGAACAGTTCGTGGAATGCCCACAGAACCCACGAGACTACGTACGTAAACGGAGTCAGTATCGTGTCTAGGAAGTTGTTCATCAGTGGTCGAGCTCCTTGCGGCCGCTTTCCGCGGCGTCTTCATCGTCGGGAATCACAGGATGATTCAGAACTATGATCCTCGGCAGTTTGCCTTCTGGCCAAATCCTCGGTCCCTCAGGAACGTGGTCGACGCCTCCGTGGGACCACGGATTGCATCGGAGAATCCGCCAAGTGGTCAATCCGGCGCCTTTGACAACGCCGTGCTGAGTCACTGCTTCGAGCCCATAGGCAGAACAGCTAGGAAAGTATCGGCATACATCGCCATATAGTGGCGAGATGAGTTTTCGGTAAGTCTTGAGCAGCCCGATAACGATGTTGCGTGGGATATCGATGATGAACCACAGCAAACCGGTACGCGGAGCTAAGTCCTTACGCATCAGCGCGCCTCAATCTTGCGCAAAACAGCGGAGAAGGCTGAATTGACCTGGGAGTTGAGTTCTTCCCAAGAGAGTTCGGCGGCGCCAGGAAGTGCACGGAAGACGAAATCGACGTCGCCGTCCACGCGCCGCAGCTCGTGGGCGATTTCCCGCATTCGTCGTTTGGTGAGGTTCCTTTTAACGGCAATACCTACAGCCTTGGAAACAATGAATCCAAACCTGTCACCAAGGAACTCTTCGGTTTCTCGGTGCCGTGCATATAGCACGACGTTCCGGCGTCCGCTTCGGACGCCGGAACGTACAGTGGCTGTAAGGTCTTGCGCTAGGCGCAGTCGCTGATTCTTAGGCAACATCGGCTTCGGGTTGCTCTTTAGCTGAGCTCGTTGAAGTCATGCTGCCAAGAGCTGTTTCGCAAATTTATGCGGACAGCTCGGTGCGACCCTTGCCGCGACGTGCCGAAAGGATGGCACGACCTGCACGGGTACGCATACGAAGGCGGAAGCCATGCTTCTTCGAACGACGACGGTTGTTAGGCTGAAAAGTCCGCTTGCTCACGGTGACACTCCAAAACGTTTTAGATGATGCGTACTACCCGTTACTAGCTAGCTGGATAACAACAGGATGACGCTCGTGCTTTTTATAAAATGCGCTTTTTTCGCGGGCTCTTCCAAAAATGAGCAAGTCGCAAAAAGATGCGCATAGGACTGAATAACAATAGAAAACTATGCGCGCAAGGTCAAATTGGCGCAAGAGTTCTGCCCATGCTCCCTGCTTCGAGAGTCGGCCTGTGAATAATCTACCCCAGACTTGTGGATTAAGGCTGTGTATAACGAAAGAAAATTCACAGTTTTCCGCAAAACAGCTAGTCATCTCGCAGCGAAAAACGCTTGATTTCAAGGGAAAACCCGTTTTCCACAGTAATAACACCCGGTTTTTCCACGGAGCTGTGCATAACTGTGTGGATGATGGATAGAATCAATGCAGACGTGGTCCAGAAAACGACGTTTTAGAAGCCTGGAAACAGGATTCTTGTGACCAAGATTGCATTTAAACGGAAGCGGGGCGCCCTTAGTGAGCAGCGACGAAACCAATAGCATTGGTAGCTCTTGGCGCCAAGTCATCCGGAAGATCGAGGATGATGATCGCGTCAAGGCGCGTTACCGTGCCTTCGTATCGCTGGCTAAACCTCAGGGACTAATCGGTACGACGCTCTTAGTTGCGGTACCCAATGACCTCACCCGCGATATTCTGCAGACTCAGCTGCGCGAGCCGCTGGATGAAGCACTGCGAGAAGTCTTCCAGGACGAGATCCGTTGCGCCGTCAGCGTTGATCTCTCGCTCTCGGATGAGCTCGAAGAAGATGAGCCTGAAGCCAAAGCCGCCGCGCCGTCAGCTCCAGCAGTCGTTGAGACTCCTGGTCCGCGCCCCCAGCCAGCACCGCAGCCAACTCCCCCATCGAATTCGCAGGAGTTCGGCCGGCTGAACCCGAAGTACATTTTCGACACCTTCGTGATCGGCTCATCGAACCGCTTTGCCCACGCCGCAGCCGTTGCTGTTGCCGAAGCGCCGGCCAAGGCCTACAACCCGCTGTTCATCTATGGTGATTCAGGTCTGGGCAAGACTCACTTGCTGCATGCCATTGGCCACTACGCACGCCATCTCTACAAGGGCATCCGCGTGCGCTACGTTAACTCCGAAGAGTTCACCAATGATTTCATCAACTCGATCCGCGACGACGAGGGCGCAAGTTTCAAGCAGACTTACCGCAATGTCGACATTCTGCTCATTGACGACATTCAGTTCTTGGCCAACAAGGACGCTACCCAGGAAGAGTTCTTCCATACCTTCAATGCGCTGCACAACCACAACAAGCAGGTTGTCATCACCTCTGATCTGCCTCCCAAGCAGCTGCAGGGATTCGAAGACCGCATGCGTTCGCGCTTCGAGTGGGGCCTGCTGACCGATATTCAGCCACCAGAGCTGGAGACGCGTATTGCGATTTTGCGTAAGAAGGCCGACGCCGAAAATCTTTCAGCTCCAAGTGATGTCATGGAGTACATTGCTTCGCGTATTTCCACGAATATCCGGGAACTCGAAGGTGCTTTGATCCGTGTCACCGCTTTCGCGTCGCTGAATAACCAGCCCGTGGACCTTGCATTGGCCGAAACCGTGCTCAAGGACTTGATCAGCGAAGACGGGGCCCAGGAAATCACGCCGTCGACCATCATCAAGCAGACCGCAGAGTACTTCGGACTGAGTATTGATGAGCTGAACAGCAAATCGCGAACTCGTACTTTGGTCACCGCGCGCCAGATCGCCATGTACTTGCTGCGTGAGCTTACCGACATGTCGTTGCCGAAGATTGGTGCAGAACTTGGCGGCCGCGACCACACCACCGTGATTCACGCAGATCGTAAGATCCGTGAGCTCATGGCCGAGCGTCGAGCGATCTTTAATCAGGTCACCGAGCTAACCAACCGGATTAAGCAGAGCCAGCGGGAGCACTAGCGGCGAGAAATCACAGGTGTGGATAAGACTGTGGATGATTTGGTGAAGACCTGCGGATAAGTGCGCAAACCATGTGGACGTTAAAAATCGTGGAACTGAGTATCAACAGGATGGTGGAACTGAGTCTCACGTTCAACCACAGATTGTTCACATGCACAATCGTGGGCGGGTCTGGGGTTACAGGCCTTATCCACAGTATCCACAAGGGTTATTAACACTTCTCCTTTAAACCCTTAATCATCCAAATAACGAGTCCACTCCACACCCTCGAGCCAAATCCTGTGCAGAACAATTTTTTTGTTGCATCGTCCACACTTCGTTCATTGAGCAGACGTTGCGCTATCAGGGCGTGGCAAGATTAGATGGATAAAACGTGCAATTACCTGCTCTATGCTTAAGAACTTGGCGAGGGAACAACCTTCTTGGCCTGACTTAAGACTTATGGGTTCCGAAAGGCGGATTTTTCGTGAAGTTCAGCGTTGAAAAGGATGTATTGGCAGACGCCGTATCCTGGACTGCCCGGTCCCTGGCACAGCGACCACCATCACCTGTTTTGGCTGGCATTCTCATCACCACCCATGAAGGCCTGGTTCGGCTCGAGGGATTCGACTATGAGATTTCCTCGCATATTGAGATTCCCGCGGACATTTCTGAGCAGGGTTCGATCTTGGTTTCCGGCAAGCTCTTGGCTGAGATCACCCGATCGCTGCCTAACTCGACGGTCACCTTGGAGACCGAAGGCTCGAAGATCTCGCTGACCTGTGGCCGTTCACGATTCCACCTGGCCACCATGCCAGTTGATGAATACCCAACCCTGCCTGAACTTCCAGCTATCGCCGGCACTATCGATGGCCAAGCATTCTCCGAAGCTGTATCGCAGGTTATCGTTGCGGCGTCCAAGGACGACACCTTGCCAGTTCTCACCGGCATCAAGGTTGAAATTGAAAACGACCTGATCACGTTCTTGGCCACGGACCGCTACCGTCTGGCTCTGCGTGAACTCAATTGGACTCCTAACCAGGCGGAAATCTCGACCTCCTTCCTGATCAAGGCCAAGACCCTCAACGAAGTTGCCAAGACTCTCTCGAGCTCTGGCGAGCTGAAGCTTGCAATGAGCGAGAACGGCGAAATGGTTGGCTTCGAAAGCTCCAACCGCCGGACCACTTCGTTGCTGATCAATGGCGAATACCCGAAGATCCGCTCGCTGTTCCCAAGCGACACCCCAATCCATGCCACCGTTCGCACCAGCGAGCTGATGGAAGCTGTTCGTCGTGTATCGGTGGTTGCCGAACGCAATACCCCAGTTCGCATGGCTTTTACCGATGGCCAGCTGACCTTGGATGCCGGCACCGGCGAAGACGCGCAGGCTGAAGAAGCTATTGTTGCGTCTCTTCGCGGCGAAGACATCGTCGTGGCCTTCAACCCGACCTTCTTGTCCGAAGGCCTGAACTCCTTCAATACCGATTTCGTGC
The DNA here is from genome assembly GCF_044753145.1 of Glutamicibacter sp. NPDC088483. Classification (NCBI taxonomy): domain Bacteria; kingdom Bacillati; phylum Actinomycetota; class Actinomycetes; order Micrococcales; family Micrococcaceae; genus Glutamicibacter; species Glutamicibacter sp. NPDC088483. Next base: position 79,557 of record NZ_JBIVMP010000004.1, on the reverse strand, counting down.
GCTTCTCCTTCACCAGTGCGCCCAAGCCGGCCATGCTGACCGGCCAGAAGAAGCTGGATGAGGATGACCAGGACCAGTATCGCTACCTCGTGATGCCGGTTCGGTTGCCCAACTCGAACTAAGCCAATTTCGTGGTGGATGGCTTTAACCATCCACCACCTTCTTTCTGTCAGGACCTCGGTGTATATCTCGCAGCTTTCACTCACGGGCTTCCGCTCGTATGCGCAGGCCGACGTGCACCTGGCCCCTGGGATCAACGTTCTGATCGGCCCCAACGGCGTCGGCAAAACCAATATCGTTGAGTCCGTTGGCTATTTGGCCAATCTCTCTTCGCATCGCGTGAGCAATGACGCCCCGTTGCTGCATTTCGGTTCTGAGCGCGCGCTGATTCGCGGCACCGTGCATCGTGGCCCGCAAACCACGGTGATCGAGGTCGAAATCACCAGTGGGAAGGTCAATCGTGCCCGCATCAACCGGGCCAACCCGGTTCGCGCTCGGGAGATCCTGGGCATGGTGCGCACCGTGCTCTTCGCCCCGGAGGACATGGCACTGATCAAGGGCGACCCGTCCAACCGCCGCAAGTTCTTGGACGAGCTCCTGGTAGCCCTGCGCCCGGTAGACGCCGGTACCAAGAACGACTACGACCGCATCGTGAAGCAACGCAATGCCCTGCTCAAATCCATCCGCGGCAAGTCCAAGCTGAGCACCTCGCAGGAAAACACCCTCAAGGCCTGGGATCTGCAGTTGGCCTTGACGGGCGCTCGATTGATCCGCGGACGCCTTGACGTCCTGGCCTTGATTCGCCCGTACATGCAGGCCGCCTACGCGGATTTGGCCGATGGCGCGAAGGAAGCGCGCGCCGTCTACCGGTCCTCGCTCGAGGGCGAACTCGATGAAAACAGCCTGCCGGCAGAGGATCTTGAGTCCTTGGACCAAGAAGAAATCCAGGAACTGCTGCTGAACGCCATTGAAGTTAATCGCGGTCGGGAAGTCGACCGCGGAATTTCGCTCTTTGGACCGCACCGGGACGATCTGACCCTGATCCTGGGACCGACCCCTGCCAAGGGCTATGCCTCGCACGGGGAAACCTGGTCCTTTGCCCTGGCCCTGCGCCTTGCCGCCTACCGTGTTTTCGGCGATGACGATCCCCGCCCAGGTTCTGGACCCATCCTGATCCTTGATGATGTCTTTGCCGAGCTGGACACCACCCGTCGTGATCGTTTGGCGCATATCGTTGCCGGAGCCGAGCAGGTTCTGGTGACCGCCGCCGTTGTCGAAGATGTTCCAGAAGCACTGAAGGGACATTACTTCCAGGTCTCCCCTGGCCAGGTTGTCGATGCATGAGCCATCAGAACGGGATGAACACCGCTTCGATCCAGAGATCGATGCGGCCAAAGCACTGCTCAACCGCATGCGAAAGCTCGCCGAAGAACGTGGCGAGAAGCGAATAGATGCGGCGCGCATGGACAAAGTGCGCAAGCGAAAAGCCGCCCGCCGCGGATTCGCCGCGGAAAAGCCGGAATCCGCCGAGGGCGCGATCCGCGATCCGCGCGCCATCGGCGAAGTAGTCTCCCGCTTGTCCAAGTCCCGCGGCTGGAACACCCAGGTCGCGGTCGGATCGGTACTCGGCCGCTGGCCCGACATCATTGGCGTGGAGAACGCGAAGCACTGCAAGCCGGAATCCTTTGAAGACACTGTGGTGGTGATGCGCTGCGATACAACAGCGAGAGCTGCGCAAATGCGCCTGCTCAGCCACGATATTCTGAAGAAATTCGATGCCGAGTTGGGTCCCGGGATCGTCACCGTGCTCAAGGTGCTCGGGCCTAATGCTCCCTCCTGGCGCCATGGCATGCGTTCGGTGGCCGGCCGGGGTCCACGCGACACATACGGGTAGAAATTGCTGGCACGGCATATGGCGCACTCACGGACCCGGAGGGTGGATCCCCCCACACTTGATCGCCACAACTGCCTCAGAACGTCAATTAGCAGCTTTTGGTGGGCGATTTAGGCCTCAAAGTCACCGTTTATTTTGGTCTACGCGGTAGAATTAGAGGTAGTGAAATGACTCCGCTGCGGGCTTGCCCGGTGGCGGTGTCCCTCCAGACCATGATTGCCTGACGCGCTGAATCCATCGCAGCGGGCAATCGCGCGCCAAATCCGAGGAGTTCGTAGCACCCGTGTCTACCGAAAATGCTTCACCGCAGGAACCGGCTGAAAGCCAAGCCCCCGCGGAATCGATGACTTCCAAAGTCGAACACACTTACGGCGCCCAGGATATTACCGTCCTCGAAGGACTCGAAGCGGTACGCAAACGTCCGGGCATGTACATCGGTTCCACCGGCCCTCGAGGCCTGCACCACTTGGTCTACGAAGTCGTCGACAACTCCGTCGATGAGGCGCTGGCTGGCTACTGCGACACCATCAACGTCACGCTGCAGGCAGATGGCGGCGTGCGCTGTGAAGATAACGGCCGCGGTATCCCAGTAGACATCCACCCAACCGAGGGCAAGCCAACCGTAGAGGTTGTCATGACCATCCTGCACGCAGGCGGCAAGTTCGGCGGCGGCGGCTACGCGGTCTCCGGCGGCCTGCACGGTGTGGGCATCTCCGTGGTGAACGCCCTGTCCGAGAAGGTCGACACCATCGTTCGCCGCCAGGGCCATGCGTGGCGCATCGGCTTCGGCAACGGCGGCCACACCGTCCAGGAGCTGACCAAGGGCGAAGAAACCGAGCTGACAGGCACCAGCCAGACCTTCTACCCGGATCCGGAAATCTTCGAGACCACCGAATTCGATTTCGAGACGCTTCGCGCCCGTTTCCAGCAGATGGCCTTCCTGAACAAGGGCCTGCGCATCACCCTCACCGATGAGCGCGTGCAGGACAACGAAGAGCCCGAGGCCGAGGTCGAGGAGGAAATCGAGAACCAGGTAGTCAAGCCGCGCACCGTGGACTACCTGTACAAGGACGGCCTGCTGGACTACGTCAAGCACCTGAACGCCGCCAAGAAGATCGAACTGGTCCACGACGAGGTCATCGCCTTCGAATCCGAAGATGCTGCCCGCGGCATCAGCCTGGAAATCGCGATGCAGTGGACCAGCGCCTACGCCGAATCCGTGCACACCTACGCGAACACCATCAACACCCATGAAGGCGGCACCCACGAAGAGGGCTTCCGCGCGGCCCTGACCGGCCTGCTCAACCGCTACGCACGCGATAACAAGATCCTGCGCGAAAAGGACGACAACCTCACCGGCGAGGACGCCCGCGAAGGGTTGACCGCCGTGATTTCGGTCAAGCTCTCCGAGCCCCAGTTCGAGGGCCAGACCAAGACCAAGCTGGGCAACTCGATGGCCCGAGGCTTCGTCCAGGGCGTGGTCAACGAGGAACTGGGCGACTGGTTCGAGCGCAACCCGAACGTGGCCCGCGACATCATCCGCAAGGCCCAACTGGCTTCGCAGGCCCGCATGGCCGCCCGCAAGGCCCGCGACAACGCCCGCCGCAAGTCGCCGATGGAATCCTTCGGCATGCCGGGCAAGCTCTCGGACTGCTCCTCGAAGAACCCTGCCGAGTGCGAAGTGTTCATCGTGGAGGGCGACTCCGCAGGAGGCTCCGCCAAGCGCGGACGCGACCCGCACACCCAGGCCATCCTGCCGCTGCGCGGCAAGATCCTGAACGTGGAGCGTGCCCGCCTGGACCGCGCGCTGGGCAATGCCGAAGTGCAGGCGATGATCACCGCCTTCGGCACCGGCATCGGCGAAGAGTTCGACATGGCCAAGCTGCGCTACCACAAGATCGTGCTGATGGCCGATGCCGACGTGGACGGCCAGCACATCACCACGCTGCTGCTGACCTTGATCTTCCGCTTCATGCGCCCGCTGATCGAGCACGGTTACGTCTACCTGGCAGCCCCGCCGCTGTACCGCATCAAGTGGTCCAATGCGCCGCATGACTACGTGTTCTCCGATAAGGAACGCGATGATGCGCTGCTCGCCGGCCAGGCATCGAACAAGCGCCTGCCCAAGGACAACGGCATCCAGCGCTACAAGGGCCTGGGCGAGATGGACTACTCGGAACTGTGGGACACCACCATGGATCCGGAACACCGTACGCTGCGCCAGGTCACCATGGACGACGCCGCAGCCGCGGACGAGGTGTTCTCCGTGCTGATGGGCGAGGACGTCGAGTCCCGCCGTAACTTCATCCAGCAGAACGCCAAGGACGTGCGCTTCCTGGATATCTAGCCGGCCGCCGCCACCACAGATATCCACCGAAGACTTTTTTGACTTGTAAGGGAAGAAATTGAGCGACGAGCAAACCCCTGAGAACGCACCAATGGACGGCGAGATCATCGAGCCGGTCCCAGAAGGCGGTCGCATCGACCAGATCGACCTGCAGACCGAAATGCAGCGTTCGTACCTCGACTACGCCATGGCCGTCATTGTCGGCCGTGCGCTGCCGGATGTGCGCGATGGCCTGAAGCCTGTGCACCGCCGCGTGCTGTACGCAATGTACGACGGCGGCTACCGCCCTGAGCGCTCGTACAACAAGTGCGCCCGCGTGGTCGGCGAAGTCATGGGCCAGTACCACCCGCACGGCGACACCGCGATCTACGATGCGCTGGTCCGCCTGATCCAGGACTGGGTCATGCGCTACCCGCTGGCCCTGGGCCAGGGCAACTTCGGCTCCCCAGGCAACGACGGCGCCGCCGCCCAGCGTTACACCGAAACCAAGATGGCCCCGCTGGCCATGGAAATGGTCCGCGACATCAACGAGAACACCGTTGATTTCCAGGACAACTACGACGGCAAGAACCAGGAACCAACGGTTCTTCCGGCGCGTTTCCCCAACCTTTTGGTCAACGGCTCCTCCGGCATCGCCGTGGGCATGGCAACCAACATCCCGCCGCACAACCTGCGCGAAGTCGCCGAGGGCGTGCAGTGGTACCTGAAGAACCCGGAAGTTTCGCGCGAGGAGCTGCTCGCCGAGCTGATGCTGCGCGTGAAGGGCCCGGACTTCCCATCCGGCGCCATGATCCTGGGCACCAAGGGCATCGCCGATGCCTACCGCACCGGCCGCGGCTCGATCACCATGCGCGCAGTGGTCAACGTGGAGGAAATCCAGGGACGCACCTGCCTGGTGGTCACCGAACTGCCGTACATGGCCAACCCGGATAACCTCGCGGTGAAGATCGCCGAACTGGTCCGCGACGGCAAGATCGCCGGCATCGCCGACATGCGCGACGAGACCTCGGGCCGCACCGGCCAGCGCCTGGTCATCGTGCTCAAGCGCGATGCCGTGGCCAAGGTAGTGCTGAACAACCTGTACAAGCACACCGAGCTGCAGTCCAACTTCTCGGCCAACATGCTCGCGATCGTCGACGGGGTGCCGCGCACCCTGCCGCTGGATGGATTCATCCGCCACTGGGTCACCCACCAGATCGAAGTGATCGTCCGCCGTACCGAATACCGCCTGAAGAAGGCCGAGGAAGAAGCCCACATCCTGCGCGGCCTGCTCAAGGCCCTGGATGCCCTGGACGAGGTCATCGCCCTGATTCGCCGCTCGGCTACCACCGAGGCGGCGCGCGACGGGCTGATGGAACTGCTGGACATCGACGAGGCGCAGTCCCGCGCCATCCTCGACATGCAGCTGCGCCGCCTGGCCGCCCTCGAGCGCCAGAAGATCCAGGATCGCCATGCCGAGCTCGAGCGCATGATCGCCGAATTCCAGGCGATCATCGCCGATCCGGCACGCCAGCGCCAGATAGTCTCCGAAGAACTGGCCGAGATCGTCGACAAGCATGGCGACGACCGCCGTACCAAGGTGCTGATGGGCTACGACGGCGACATGAGCGTCGAAGACCTGATTCCCGAAGAGGAAATGGTCGTCACCATCACCCGCGGCGGCTACGTCAAGCGCACCCGCATCGACAACTACCGTTCGCAGGCACGTGGCGGCAAGGGCATCAAGGGCGCGAACCTGCGCGGGGACGACGTGGTGGAGCACTTCTTCGTCACCTCGACCCACAACTGGCTGCTGTTCTTCACCAACCACGGCCGGGTTTACCGCACCAAGTGCTACGAGCTGGCCGAGGCCGGCCGCGATGCCAAGGGCCAGCACGTAGCCAACGTGATGGCCTTCCAGCCGGATGAGCACATTGCCCAGGTGCTGGACCTGCGCACCTACCAGGATGCGGCCTACCTGATGCTGGCTACCCGCAACGGCTTGGTGAAGAAGACCCGCCTGGAGGATTACGACACCAACCGCACCGCCGGCGTGATCGCGATCAACCTGCGCGAGGACGATGAACTGGTCTCCGCGCAGCTGGTCAGTGAATCCGATGACGTGATGCTCGTCTCACGCAAGGGCCAGTCGGTCCGCTTCACCGCCACCGATACCGCGCTGCGCCCCATGGGCCGTGCAACCTCGGGCGTGACCGGAATGAAGTTCCGCGAAGACGATGAGCTGCTGGCAGCCGATGTGGTCCGCGAAGGCTCCTATGTCTTCACCGTGACCAACGAGGGCTACGCCAAGCGCACCACGGTGGAGGAATACCGTGTGCAATCCCGCGGTGGTTTGGGCATTAAGGTGGCCAAGCTCAACGAGGAACGCGGTGAGCTGGTTGGCGCGCTGATCGTCGACGAGACCGATGAGGTCTTGGTGGTGATGGGCTCGGGCAAGGTGGTCCGCTCGGCCGTTTCACAGGTTCCTTCGAAGGGCCGCGACACGATGGGCGTCATCTTCGCCAAGCCGGACAAGAAGGACCGGATCCTTGCGGTTGCCAAGAACTCTGAGACCGAGCTCGAAGAGAACTTGGAGGAAGATGCCGTAACGTTGGACGCAGAAAACACGATCGATGAGTCATCGGCTGTGCCAGAAAACGAATCCGGCGCGGAAAACGATGACGACACTAACGGAGGTAACGCATGAGCACGCCCTCGACGCCACGCCCCAGCGGCGGTGCCCCGAAGAGCGCAGCGCCGCGACCTACCCAGGTAAAGCGTCCGGCTCCGACCGGTACTGGCGCCCGTCCGGCTAGCGCCGGCGCACGACCAGCAACAGGCCAAGCGCGTCCAGCGGGCCAGCGCCCGACAGGAGCGCCGCAGCGCCCAACCAGCCAGCAGCGTCCGGCCAATGGCCAGGATCGCCTGGTTCGTCCAGCGCCCAAGGCAAAGGTCCGCAAGGCCCGCCTGCTGGTTTCCAAGGTGGAGCCCTTCTCGGTTCTGAAGCTGGCCTTCCTGCTCTCGGTAGCTTTCGGTGTGATCACCGTGGTTGCCGCCGTGGGCATCTGGGCTGTCTTGGATCTGACCGGAACCTTTGATGCGTTCAACCAGCTGATGCGCGAGGCCATTGGCGCCGACGGCAACTTCGACCTGCGCGACACCATGTCGCTGGGCCAGGTGGCTTCCTACGCGACGATCATCGCAGTGGTGAACGTAGTGGTAATTTCCGTGGTCTCCATGCTTGGCGCGGTGCTGTACAACATTGCTGCTTCACTGGTCGGCGGAGCCGGAGTGACCCTCACCGACGACTAGGAACACCCCAAGTCGAGCCCGGGATTCATGCTGTGATGCATGACACCCGGGCTCGATTTGTATCTTTGGGAGAACACCGGTAAAGTTTTATTTCGTTCCGAAGGGAACAAAAACAAAAGCAAGGGCGTATAGCTCAGGCGGTTAGAGCGCTTCGCTGATAACGAAGAGGTCCCAAGTTCAAGTCTTGGTACGCCCACGGAAACCTTGCTGGAGAGAAAGAGGGAGTGATGAAAAAGTTCCTGGTTCTCGCATCGATCGCGGCTGCTGCAGTAGTCTTGGTCAAGAAAGCGAAGGCTTCGTCGGAAACGAAGGAAACCTGGCATCAGGTAGCCGATAAAGTTTCCTAAAGCTTTTGGGGCCTTAGCTCAGTTGGTAGAGCGTCTGCTTTGCAAGCAGAATGTCAGGAGTTCGATTCTCCTAGGCTCCACAAAAGAAAGTGGCGGAAAGTGAAAACTTTCCGCTAATTCTTTTTGATTGATTCGGATGAATTGATCTTGGAGTGGAAACTTCAAAATTGAATACGGGGCCTTAGCTCAGTTGGTAGAGCGTCTGCTTTGCAAGCAGAATGTCAGGAGTTCGATTCTCCTAGGCTCCACATTTGCCAAAAGGCGGAAAGTGAAAACTTTCCGCCTTTTGCGTATCCAGAAGAAAATTCTATTTCGCTAGTGCCGGATCCGGGCCATCCGGACATGCTCATAGTGTCCAATAAGCTGCTCGCCAATGCTGTGCCAGGACCGATCCTGGACACTGCTAAGCGCAGCGCTGGCAAAAGCCAGCCGTTTCGCATCGTCATAGGCCAAGTCGCTGACCCGACTGCGCAGCTCACTAAGGTTTCCTGGCTGATAGAGCCAGCCCGTGCGCGAGGAATCCACCAGATCCAGCGGTCCCCCACGGCCTACGGCCACGACAGGCACACCACAGGCCATGGCTTCCTGAATGGTCTGGCAAAAGGTCTCTGAGGCGCCAGGATGCACAAAGATGTCCATCGAAGCCATGACCTCGGCCAAGCGTTCCCCGGAAAGGAAACCGGTGAAGTGGGCGTTGGGCAAAAGGCTGCGCAGTTCGTCCTCGAGTGGGCCGGAACCGACGATCACCAGCCGAGTATTCTCAAGACTCGCCAGGGCCTGCAGGTCCGCGACCTGCTTCTCTGCTGCCAGCCGGCCGACGTAGCCAATGACTACCTCGTCATTCGGGGCAACCGCCTGCCTGAACTGCTCGCTTCGCCGTCTTGGCGTGAACTGCGCTGTATCTACTCCCCTGCCTGAAATGGCAAGCCGCGGAACGCCCAGAGATTCGAGCTGGTGGTAGGAAAACGTGCTTGGAACCAGAGTGAGGTCCGCACCCGTGTGGATCGCTCTGACGTGCTCCCAGAGCCTCTGCGTCAGCCACGGCATTTTGTAGCGTGCCGCGTAGCTGGGAACCTCGGTCTGATACAGCGCCACGGTGGGCAATTCGAGTTCCTGTGCAGCGCGCAGAGCCTGCCATCCAAGGATGAACGGGCTAGCCAGATGAACTACGTCGACGCGCTCTCGAGCCAGCATCTTGCGCAGGCGCGCCACACTGGTGGCAGCTACCCGAACCTCGGGATAGCTTGCCAAAGGCATCGACGGAACTGTGAGGATCTTGAAGCCCTGATAGAGCTTTGGCACGCCATGGCCTGACAGCTCCCCTGCCAGCGAGCCTGCAGGGGTAATGACCACGGCCTCCTGGCCAGTCTGCCTGAGGTGATCCAGCGTCTTGAGGATTGAGTTGGTGACCCCATTGAAATGGGGAAGGAACGATTCAGCGACGATTGCTACCTTCACATCTTCAGCATACTTTTCGTCAATTACACGCAAGTGAATATGACAAGGGCAGTGGATTAACTTCAGTTGTCTCGTTGTGGCCGCAACTCTTTAGTGGCAAAATACCTAGGTGCCCTATGAACAGTCCAGCCCTTCCGCCGCGGCGGCAAATGCCAACAAGAACGAAAAAGACTCCCGCATCGCGGTACTGCTCTTCCCTGTGCTGATTTTGCTGGGCGGACTGTGCGGAATGCTTGTTCCCCAAGCGTTCGTGGGGTTTTCCGGATGGATAAATCCCCTGCTGATGGTGATCATGTTCTGCATGGGGCTGACGCTGACCTTGCCAGACTTCGCCCTGGTGTTCAAGAACCCGTTGCCGGTGCTCGGCGGTGTCACAGCGCAGTTCATCCTGATGCCATCCATGGGCTGGCTGGTCGCCACGCTGCTGCAGCTTGACCCGGCCTTGGCCGCCGGCCTGATCCTGGTTGGCTGCGCACCAGGAGGCACGGCATCGAATGTGGTTTCCTACCTGGCTCGAGGCAATGTCGCCCTGTCCGTTGCCATGACTTCCGTGTCGACCTTGCTCGCACCGCTGCTGACCCCGGCGCTGGCCTTGTGGCTGGCTGGCCAGTACATGCCAGTCGATGCTGGATCCATGGCCGTCAGCGTCATCAAGATCGTACTGATCCCTGTGGTCCTAGGCATCGTCCTGCGCATGCTGTTCAACCAGTTCGTGGCGAAGATCGGTGGTGTGCTGCCATGGCTGTCGGTACTAGCCATCACCTTCGTGGTGACGGTCATCGTCGCGGGCAGTGCACAGACGATTTTGACTGCTGGCCTGCTGGTCCTGGTTGCGGTCATTTTGCATAATGCCCTGGGCCTGGCTTTGGGGTATGCCATGGGTGTCCTGTTGCGCGTTCCCGAAGCTTCCCGGCGAACAATCGCCATCGAAGTCGGCATGCAGAATTCAGGCCTCGCCGGTGGGCTAGCGAAGCAATACTTCTCGCCTGAAGCCGCTCTGCCAGGTGCCGTATTCTCTGTTTGGCATAACTTGTCCGGCGCATTGATCGCAGCTTATTGGCGGAGAAAAGACGCTAAATAGCTCGAGAGTGCGGGCACAGATAAAAGTATTCCATCATAAGAATATCTTGATCTGTCCAAGTATTCGCCGGATCCGGCACGTTCCAAGTTCGAATGAAGCCCATGCGCTGGGAAACTGTAATCTTGGTTGGTGACCATCTTGCTTGCCTTGGTCGGAATTCTCGGGATTTCGGCATCTGGCCCCATTATTGCCGCCTTCCCTGGTGTCCCGGTTCTCTCCATGGCCTTTTGGCGCAATGGAGCTGCGGCGGCCGCGCTCAGCGCACCGGCACTGCGAAAGAACTCCAAAGCTTATCTGCAGATGACCGGGCGAGAATGGTTCTTCACCGGGGTAGCAGGTGTAGCTCTCGCACTGCATTTCGTGTGCTTCATGTATTCGATGCGACTAACCAGCGTGGCTGCTGGAACGGCACTGGTGTGCATCCAAGGTGTCTGGATCGCGATTTACCAGGTTCTTCGCGGAACCAAATATCGAACGCAGGTTTTCCTTGGCATGGGCATTGCGCTGCTTGGTGCAATCATCATCACGGGATTCGACATGGGGCTGGGACGTGATGCCATCATTGGCGACCTCTTGGCACTAGCCGGTGGCGTCTTGGCCGCTGTGTACACGCTGGCCGGATCCGTGGCTCGCAGGACCTTGGGAACTACAACGTATGCCTCGAGCTGCTATGCCATTACCGCCGCAGTGCTGCTAATCCTTTGTTTCCTGACTGGAACGCCGATTTGGGGTTTCGACGCCCGAGGATGGATGGCGATCATTCTGCTGACGCTTTGCGCGCAGATCTTTGGCCATACCGCCATGAATCATTTGCTCAGCGTGCTCGGTCCGCTCACGGTCTCGACGCTGATTCTGCTCGAGATTCCTGGCGCGGCAATCCTAGCGGCAATGTTCTTGGGGCAGGTAGTTCCTATCGCTACCTATGCCGGGTTGGCCGTGATACTTGTTGGGCTTGCCCTCGTGATTCGAGGGCAAGCCCAACCAAAAGCAGCCTAGACGGCTTTATTTGTCATCTTCGAGGATTTCGCGGATTTCTTCCACGCTGGCTTCACGCGATTCAACAGGCTCGTGCGGTTGTGCAGGAAGTGGTTCGTTTTCCCATGGATCCTCAATTGGTTTCGAGGCCTTCCACACGGCTACCAGCACTGCGACAAGTCCCGCAATCAAGCCAACGGCTAGTACTTTTCCTGCTTTGCTCTTCTTGCTCATGCATTGCTCCCGATCCGAAAAAATTCACGCTATCCGACAGTTCAAGACTAGGCAGTTCTATGCCCAGTGGCCAGCAGTATCGGACAAGCAACCTAAGAATGGTCCAAATTTTCTCTCAACGCGTACGTCAGTATTTAGCGGGTCGAGCATAGATCATGGAAGAATGAAGGCATGACCGCAAACGCAACTCATAAAGCCACGATTCACACTACTTTGGGCGATATCGTTGTCGATCTCTTCGGCAACCACGCGCCAAAGACCGTAAAGAACTTCGTTGGCCTCTCGACCGGTGAGCAGGAGTGGGTACACCCAGAATCCGGTGACAAGAAGACCAACACCCCGCTGTACAGCGGAACCATCTTCCACCGCATCATTTCTGATTTCATGATTCAGGGTGGCGACCCACTGGGCCAGGGCTTCGGCGGCCCAGGCTACCAGTTCGATGATGAGATCCACCCAGAACTGAACTTCAACGAGCCTTACAAGCTGGCCATGGCCAACGCGGGCATCCGCATGGGCCGCGGAACCAACGGTTCGCAGTTCTTCATCACCACCGTTCCTACCACCTGGCTGCAGGGCAAGCACACCATCTTCGGTGAAGTCCTTGACGCTGACTCGCGCAAGATCGTTGACGCGCTGAACGCCGTTGCTACCGATGGCCGTGACAAGCCACTGGAAGACGTCGTTATCAACTCGGTCGACATCGAGACCCTGTAACAACACAGGCGCACCAACCCGAGGCTCCGACGATTCCCTAGCGGCATTGTCGGGGCCTCGAGTATTTAATCCTTCTCCCCCAACTCAAGGCAGGTACTGATGTCCTTTGGACAGGTTTTCCCAGAGGGCCAAGCAACTCCGACGTGCTATCGACACCCGCAGACGGTGTCCTATGTTTCATGCCACCGGTGCGGACGTCCGGTCTGCCCGCAGTGCCAGGTCTCTGCGCCTGTAGGTGTGCAATGCGTAGACTGCGTCGCGCAAGCCAATAAGAACCTGCCGCGGCAGAAGACCCAATTCGGTGGCCGGGCTCGATCCGGTGCTCCTGTTATCACCTACACTTTCATCGGCCTGAACGTGCTGGTGTATCTGCTGCAGTGGATCATCCCTGGATTCACCAATCAGCTTGTACTTGCGCCGGCTCTGGCCGCCTATGAGCCATGGCGCCTGATCACCAGCGCCTTTGCCCACTCCACGAGCTCCTTCTTGCACCTTGCCATGAACATGTACGGCGTCTACATCTTCGGCACCATGCTCGAACCAAGGATGGGACGGCTGCGCTTCACCTGGCTATACCTGCTCAGCGCTTTTGGCGGTTCACTGGGCGTTCTCCTGCTGAGCAACCCGATCAGCGCCACGCTCGGCGCTTCGGGCGCACTGGCAGGCTTGTTCCTCGCAACTTTCGTAGTGTTCCGTTCCAATAAGCAGGCACTTCGCTCCATGGGAATTATCCTGGCGCTGAATGTCGTTCTCGGCTTCGTCATTCCCAGTATTTCGTGGCAGGGGCATCTGGGCGGAGCGATATTGGGTATCCTCGCAGCCTGCTGCATTGTGCTGATCCCGCGAAGTAATCCACAGCGTGCGCGTACCCAGATACTTTTACTCACGGCCTTGTCGATTGCGTTGCTGGCAGCCCTTTACCTCTCCACGGAAGCAGTGAAGTGGCCCTTGGGATAGTTCGAAAAGAGGCAATACAGTTATCCACACTGCTTATCCACACTGTTAATAACTTACAAGCGTGTAACTCTCGAGGCCTAGTGGTTATTAACAGCCCCTAGGCCCCGTGATATCAGGGATATTCGCCTTCGAGTACCCAATACTCACAACCTTGTCCCCAGTTGTGGATAACTTTTTAACAACCCCTGTAGATAGTGCATATACGAATCCACCGACTGTTAATAACTTCGGGTTCGAAAGTTTAAACGAATCATGAGAATCACGGTTCAATATGCGGAATCACGCCTTATCCACAGCCGGAATCCACAGTGTTAATAACTTACAAGCATGTCATTTCAGTTTCCAATATCTCCGTCGACCTGTACTTTATCCGAAAAATCATGAACTCCACCCAAGTTCTCCCCAGCTGTGGATAACTTTGTGAACAACTGTTTGTGAAAGTTGTTCACAGTCATTGTGGATAAGAGTGTTTGCCTGTGGATTACTTGGTGAGAACTGGCAGGATCAGCATGCTGGCAAAGATGAGCATGACGATTCCGATAAGTACATCAAGTACCTGCCACGCCTTGGGGTTGGCAAAGAGCGGGGCAAGGAAGCGTGCGGCGTAGGCAAGTGCGAAGAACCAAGTGACGCTGGCAATGATCGCACCAGTGGCGAAATAGGGTGCGCCTGCGGCTTGGGAAGTAGCAATTGAACCAAGAAGCAGTACCGTGTCGATATAGACATGTGGATTCAGCCAGGTGAGGGCCAACGTCGTTCCGATGATCGAGACGGCTGTTGTTGCACCGGGGAGCCCTGAGACTTTCAGCGCCTCGGGCTTCAGTGCTCGGCGGAAAGCGAAAATCGCGTAGCTTGCCAGGAAGATGAAACCGCCTATTCGCGCAATCACCAATATCCAGGGCGCTCGGTCGACAAGCGCTCCCATGCCGCTGGCTCCGGCGGCAATCAGGATCGCATCTGATAATGAGCACACCAAAGCGGTGATGAAAACATGCTCTTTCCTGATTCCCTGGCGCAGCACAAACGCATTTTGCGCACCGATGGCGACGATGAGGGACAGGCCAGTGGTAAAGCCGAAGAACAAGGATCCAGAGAGCATGTAGAAACTGTAAGAGATTAGCTGATCTGCGTCGAACTTAAGTTTCTGATTCTAGATTAGAGTTCCTAATGTGAACATGGATGTAGAACACCTCGAAACCCTGCTTGCGGTAGTTGATGCGGGAAGCTTCGATGATGCCTCGATTGATCTGGGAGTGACCGCTTCGGCCGTCAGCCAGCGCATCAAGGCCTTGGAGAACCGCCTGGGCGCAGTCCTGCTCGTCCGCAGTCGCCCGGTTAGGCCTACCGAGCATGGACTTAAAGTTCTGCGCTATGCGCGACAGATGACGCTGCTCAGTGCAGAGTTCTCCAAAGAGATAGCCTCCGAAAATCCGATCCCGATCGCCATTGGAGTCAACGCGGATTCGCTCTCCACTTGGTTCGGTCCGGTATTCTACGAGCTCGCGAAGTTCGAAGACCTCTCCTGTGAAATAGTGCGTACCGATGAAAACAGGGGACTGGAGCTACTTCGAACCGGTCGCGTCAGCGCCGTGGTCACCAATGCGGAGGAGAATATCCAGGGTTGCATCAGTGACAAACTGGGTGCACTGCGCTATCGCGCAGCCGCGCAAGCTTCGGTGGTTCAACGCCATGTACCAACTGGGGCCGTGGAAGAGCTCATTCGCACTCCGATGGTGGTCTTCGATCGTGAGGATCCCTTGCAGCATGAGATGCTCCAGCGGGTTGCCGGGGCTAAAGCGCGGCCGGAAGGCCAAGTCCACCATGTTCCAGATTCCATGCAGTTCGTTGCGGCCATAGAAGCGGGGATGGGGTGGGGGATGGTTCCAGAAACGCAGCTGCAGAAAGCCAGCGGGCTGCAGGTACTCAACGAGCAATGGTTTATCGATGTGCCACTGTATTTTCAGCGCTGGGCTGTGGACTCGCAGATCCTCGCGAGGATAGGTGGCATTTTGGTCACAGCCGCGAGACAGCAAGGCCTGCATTTGCTAGCCTGAGGTGGTCACCAGCAATCATTGCTTGGACCCGGACGAGGGAGCCGTACCCGGAGGGCGACAAGACGGCCAGAAAGTATCTGGCATGCATTGGGTAATTTTGATCGTTTCCGGACTATTCGAAGCGGTATGGGCCATCGCTCTTGGCATGAGCGAGGGGTTCTCCAAACTCGTTCCGACCATCGTCTTCTTCGCGGCGCTGGTTGTGTCCATGGGTGGACTGGCCTACGCCATGAAGGAAATTCCCGTCGGCACTGCATATGCCATCTGGGTAGGCATCGGAGCCTCGCTTGCCGTCATTTACTCGATGGCCACCGGGCAGGAAGCCTTCAGCGTACTGAAGATGGTCTTCATTCTCGGATTGGTTGGTTGCATCATCGGCTTGAAAGCCGTCAGCCACTAATATCAAAAGCCGCCATTAAACAACTTCGCCGGCCCCCTCAGCAGGGGGCCGGCGATACGGCTATTTCCAGCCCGTTGTCATGAAAAAGCCGACCATCGCAATACCGAAGCCGACAACGATGTTCCAACCGCCGATATTCGGAATCGGGTACAGGGTCTGCGAAACATAATAAACGATGATCCACAGCAGGCCCAGAAGCATCAGTCCGAACATGACTGGCTTGTACCAGCCTGGCATCGGCTTATCGATGGCATGGGCGCTCTGGCGCGTCTCCTGCGGCTGTGAATTCTTCTTGCGTCGTGGCTTTGACTCCGGCACTCGAATGCTCCCTCGGCTTCATCTGCTTAATGTAGTAAATGTGGGTGACCTTCAGGTCTTCCCGGTAGGCTTGGGTGCAAGAATGCTGAGAACTGCTTAGTGCATTCCTACGTAGCTTCCATACTAGCCGTTACCCGCTGGAACTCTGGGTTTTGGCCAGTATCGACCCATCTTAGTTGACCTATTTCGCGCATTTCTTTCCCTTAAGGAGCCAGACCGCCGTGAACCGATCAGCCACTGCGCAGGGACGTCGCATGCAGCACCGACGACCGTCGGCAGGAAACCGTATTGCCGGATTCTTTGGCGAACTGCTGATCACCCTTGGCATCTTGCTGATGCTCTACGTGGTGTGGGAACTGTGGTGGACGAATATCGATTCGGCCCAGGCCCAGAAGGAAGTCACCGCAAACCTCGTGCAAGAACTCGGCGAGGTCGTGGTGCCGGAAGGCGACGAGAAGGAAGAGGAGAAGAACTACGGTCCGGCTCCGGTCACGGAAGTGGCTCCCGGAGAAACTTTCGGGATCATGTATTTCCCGCGCTTTGGCGCTAGCGGATCGCACCACCCGGTGACCTACGGCGTGGAAGACCACGTGATCGATAATCTCGGCATTGGCTATTACCCGAGCACGCAGCAACCGGGGGAGCTGGGCAACTTCGCCGTCGCGGCCCACCGCCAGACCCATGGCCAGGTCTTCTGGGATATTGACAAGCTGCAAGACGGCGACAAAATCTATCTGCAGACTGCACAGGGGTATTACACCTACACCTGGTATGCCACCGAGATTGTGGCTCCATCCAATGGCGATGTCCTGTTGCCTACCCCGCACCAGTGGGGAGTGGAACCAACGAAGTCCATCTTGACCATGACCACCTGCCATCCGAAGTACTCGACCCAGCAACGCATGATCGCGTATTCGGAACTCACCGATTGGCGTCCACTGGATGCAGGTCCGCCGAAGGAAATCCGTGACATGGTCATCGACGCAACGAGCTAGGAGAAGAGATGTACGCCTGGATATTTAGAAATCTGCCCGGCCCTTTGTGGCTTCGTATTTTTGAAGCATTGATTCTCATTGCCGCGATCGTGCTATTACTGATGATGTACGTTTTCCCATGGCTGAACCAGTACATCAGCCCATTCACCGATTCAACGATTGGCCAGAGCACCCCGTGAGCAGCACCAGGATCCTCGTGATAGATAACTACGACAGCTTTGTGTACACCCTCGTGGGTTACCTGCAGGAGCTGGGCGCGGAAACCACCGTATACCGCAACGACGATTTGAGCGTTGGGGAAGCAACCAATTTGGCTGCGGAATACGACGGTGTACTGATCTCCCCGGGCCCGGGCGAGCCTGCAGGAGCGGGTGTCAGCATCGATCTGATCAAGTGGTGCGGGCAGCAGCGCAAGCCAATGCTCGGTGTCTGCCTTGGGCATCAGGCGCTCGCTGAAGCTTATGGCGGCACGGTCACGCACGCCGAAGAACTAATGCACGGCAAGACCTCGCTGGTGAGCCACGAAAACCACCCGGTCTTCAACCAGGTAGCCAACCCCTTCACCGCAACGCGCTACCACTCCCTGGCAGCCGTACGCGAGAGCATCCCTGCTGAGCTTGAAATCATCGCTGCTACCGCCGGGGGAGTCATCATGGGGCTGGCGCACCGGGAAGCACCACTATGGGGCCTGCAGTACCACCCAGAGTCGGTGCTGACCGAGCAGGGATACCAGATGCTGGGCAATTGGCTGGAATTCGTAGGACTTCAGGGGGCAGCCAAGAAGGCCACGACCCTGAGCCCGCTCTTCAGCGGAGAGTAGCCTAGCAGCCTATCGGTCGCGCCCGTTTTCCCGTGGCGGGTTAATCCGATCTGGCGGGCCGTTCCCATTGGAAGGAGCCGGAGCGTCACTGGTCGGCGAAGCACTGTCGGACGGATCATCGGATTCTTCTGAATCTGGAGATTCGGTCTCGCTGGGCGATGGTTCTTCACTTGGTTCTGGTGCCGGCGGAGCCTTGGCCACAGAAATCTTCACCAGGCTTCCCTGAGCCACGTCCTCGGAGGCCTCGGGGGACTGCTTGAACAGGGTTCCCTCAGGGTAGTCGTCGGTTGCCACCTCATCGAACTGAACTTCCAACCCGATGTCGTCCGCAGAGAGCTTCTCTTCAGCTTCCTCACGGCTCATCTCGGTAACGACCGGAACGGTCACCATGCCGGTAGAAAGGATCAGGTCGACTTCGCTGCCGGCCTTCACCTTGGAGCCCAGCTCCGGGCTGGTGCCAATAACCCAGTCGGTTGGAATGGTTGCAGAGTTCTCCCGGCTGACTTCACCCACTTCGAGGCCAGCTTCACGCAGGGCATCGCGGGCAGCCGTCTCGGACTGGTTCGCTAGATCCTTGGGAATCGTGCGCTGTTCCGAACCATCGGAAATGAATAGCGCAACCGTGGATTCCTTGGAAACCATGGACCCTTCTGCCGGGTCGGTTCGGGTCGCCTTGCCCTGCTCTACTTCATCACTGAATTCCCGCTCTACACGCACCTGGAAGGTGGAATCGCGCAGCAATTCACGTGCGTCGTCTTCGGACATCTCCAGGACCTTGGGCACAGCAACTGGGGCACGCTTTTCAGCCTCGGCCTGGATCGAGCGGATCACCAGGAAACTGGCGATACCCACAGCGATCAGGGCAATGATGGTCAGCAGGATGATCAGGCCGCGGTTGGACTTGTGCCGTGCAGGAGCTTCGGGAGCCTCATCTTCGACGAAGACCGGGTGCTGGCTGGTGCCTGGCGCTGACTGCGCGATGAACCCGGTTTCAGTCTCGCCGTGCATGCCGTATATCGGCAAGGTGTAGGTTGATGGTGCCGGTTCGTCATCATGGAATTCAATGCCGTTCAGTGCATCTTCCAACGCAGCCGCGAAAGCGCCTGCGCTCTGGAAACGGTCATCGCGTTCCTTGGACAGAACCTTGGAAACGATCGGGTCGAAGATCGGGTCAACGTCGTGCTTGACCTCGCTGGGCGCTGACGGAATCTCGCCAACGTGCTGGTACGCGACCGAAACCGGCGAATCACCGGTGAACGGGGGGCGCTGGGTCATCAGCTCGTAGAACAGGCAGCCAACAGAGTAGATATCCGAACGGAAATCGACCTGTTCGCCGCGTGCCTGCTCAGGAGAGAAGTACTGGGCGGTTCCCACCACAGCGGCGGTCTGCGTCATTGTCGCCGATGTGTCCAAGGCACGGGCTATGCCGAAGTCCATCAGCTTCACGTGGCCGGCATCGGTCACCATCACGTTGGCCGGCTTGATGTCGCGGTGGACGACATTGTTATTGTGCGAATGATCCAGGGCATTGCATACGCCGCGGGTGACGTGCACAGCGAAGGAAGCGTCGACATCGCCCGAAGCGATCACCTGCTTCAGGGTCCGGCCGGTCACGTATTCCATGACCATGAAGGGCAAGCGCTCACGGCTATGATCGGTAGCAGGCAGCTCGCCGGTGTCGTAGACGGCAACGATATTCGGATGGCTCAGGCCCGCGACGGCCTTGGCTTCACGGCGGAATCGATTGACCACCATGGGGTTGCTTGCGGTATCCGGGCGCAGCACCTTGACCGCGACCTTGCGCGAAAGCACATGGTCGGTGGCAAGATAGACATCCGCCATGCCGCCGCGGCCTACCAGCGATTCGATCTCGTAGCGATCGTTGATCAATCGTGGCAAGCCGGGGGGCAAGGCTTCGACTTCACTCATGGCGCTTCGCTTTGGTCCGGCTCTGCAGCTTCTGGGGATTCAGATGCCGACGGGGTAGCGGACTCGGATGCTTCGGGCTCTGGGCCCATGGAAATATCCAGGGTCACCGTGGTGCCCGGCTCTACTTCGCTGCCGGCTGGAACGTCCTGCGCAAGCACCGTGCCAGCGACCGAAGAGTCATGGCGTTCCTCGCCCTTGGCCACGGCCAGCCCAGCGTCCTGGATGCGCTTCTGCGCAGCTTCGTAGCCCATGCCGGTTACCGAAGGCACGCCAACGGTTTCAGGAGCCATGGCGTAGGTAATCGAAATGGTTTCGCCCTTTTCGACGCTGCCGGTCGGGTTCAGCGAAATGACTTCGCGTGGGTCGTACTCGTTGGTTTCCTGCGGGGTCGCGTCAACGACCAGGCCCTTGCCCTCAAGCTCTGCCGTCACGGTGTCGATATCCTGGCCCACCAGCGAGGCCGGAACCTCTACGTAGGTCACGGTTTCACTCGGGGTCGGGGAAGAGGACTCGGAGGTCTCCGATGCTTCGGTGGTTTCCTCCGAAGGATCGGTGGATTCCTCGGTCGGAGAAGGGGATTGGGAAACATCGGTGCTCTGCGTGACCGAAGCCGTCGGCTGATTGTCCTTGTCGCTGCTCATGGCAGGGATCAGCCACGCCAGCAAGGCAATCACGGCGGCCAGCGCGATGATCACGATCAGCGGGATCAGCCAAGGGCTGCGTTTGGCCCCGGCCTCGCCAGCCGGATCCTGGGTATCCACGTCCTCGTCATCGAATCCGCCGGCTGCGGCACTAGACCCGGATAAACCGCTGGTAGCGCCGGCAGGTTCCACCACGGTTGGCATCGCATTGGTCATTGTCGGCGCGGAATCAGCACGCGGCACCACCTGGGTGGCGTCGTTACCTATGTTGACCACTTGGGTTGCGTCGGTGGCGATACCGGTGGCAAGCATGCCGGGAACGGCCAAGGTCGCGGTATTGGTATCACCGGAGCGCAGTGCATCGGCGGCCTTCGCCAGCGCCGTTGCGTCCTTCGGGCGATCCGACGGGTTCTTGGCCAGCATCGACATGATCAGCTGGCGTACCGGTGCCGGGATGGTGTCCGGCAGCGCCGGGGGAGCATCGTTGACCTGTGCCAGGGCGATGGCGATCTGCGATTCGCCGGTGAACGGGCGGCGTCCTGCCAGGCACTCGTAGCCGATCACGCCCAAGGCGTAGATGTCAGAGCTGCCGGTGGCGATCTGCCCGGTGGCCTGTTCCGGGGCCAAGTACTGGGCGGTTCCCATTACCTGCCCGGTGGCGGTCAGCGGAACCTGGTCAGCAAGCCGGGCAATGCCGAAGTCGGTGATCTTCACGACGCCCGAAGGCATCACCAGGATGTTACCCGGCTTCACATCGCGGTGCACCAGGCCGTGCTCGTGGGCTGCTGCCAGCGCGCGGGCGGTCTGCGCGATCAGCGAGAGCGTACGGTCCACGTCGAGCTTGCGCTCGCGCTCGATAATGGTGGACAGCGGCGGGCCGGGAACCAGTTCCATCACCAGATAGGCGGAGCCCTGTTCCTCGCCGTAGTCGAAGACGCCAGCGATGCCAGGGTGGTTCAGCAGCGCGGTGTGGCGTGCTTCCACGCGGAAACGCGTCAGGAAGCTCTCATTATCGGTGTATTCCTCTTTGAGGATCTTGATCGCTACCAGACGTCCTAGGACCTGGTCGCGTGCCTTCCAAACTTCGCCCATGCCACCGATCGCAATGCGGTCGGTCAGCTTGTAACGACCGCCCAAGGTGGTGCCGGTTACTGGCCTCACTTGTTGAACACCGCCTCTAACATCGTCTTCATAAGTGCACCTGCCGTGTTGTGGCCGGTGTTGTAATCTACGTCTTGAATATTGACCGTGATGGCAACCTGCGGATCATCGGCCGGTGCGAAACCGGTCATCCAGGAGTTCACCATGCGGACTCCGTTCTCTGACGGTCGCTGCGAGGTGCCGGTCTTGGCTCGGAAATCCACGCCGGGAACGCGGGCATTCATGGCCGTACCGCTCACAACCGGGCCTTCCATCAGCTCGGTGAGCTGTTCGGCAACTTCCGGGGTGGTGGCCGTGGAGAACTTCTCCGGCTTCGGGTCCTCGATAACTCGAAGATCCGGCGCGATGACCTTGCCGATCAAATTCGGCTTCATGATCACGCCGTCATTGGCGATGGCCATGGCGGCCATGTTCATCTGCAGCGGAGTAGCCTTGTTTTCCCATTCGCCGATTGCCATCTGCGCCATCTGCGCTTCATTGGCCTCAGCAGAAGGGAACTCGCTTGGAACAACATTCTGCGGGATGCTCAGCTGCTGCCCGTAGCCGAAGCGCTCGGCAACCTCGGTGAAGGCATCCTTGCCGACGGTCTGGCTGATTTCCATGAACGGGGTGTTGCAGCTCTGGGCAAAGATGAACTCGAGCCTTGCCCGGGTATCCCGCGCGCAGATGCCCTCATTGAAGTTGTTCATCTTAGCGGTCGAATGCGGATAATTCACCGACACCGGATTGTCGATGGGGGTTTCCATATCGAACTTGCCCGATTCCAGGGCCGCAACGGTGCTGAGGATCTTGAACGAGGAACCTGGGGTCACCGGATTGCTGATGGCCGGGTTCCGGTAGGGGCTCAAGCCGTCGATGTTGCTGATGTCCTTCAGATTCTGGGCCGCCTGGGAGGTCGAGTGCACCGCCAGCTGGTTGGTGTTGTAGCTTGGCTTGGAAGCCATCGCCAGGATGTCGCCAGTCTTCGGATTGGTCACGATGATCGTGGCCTTCAAGTCGTCAGGAATCGCTTCGAAGGCAGTCTTCTGCAACTGCCCGTCAATGGTCAGCTCAACCGAGGCGCCTTCGGAACGGGTACCGGTGAACATGGCCGACAAGCGGTCGAAGAGCAGATCCGAGCTCGTGCCGGTCAGCCAGTCGTTCAGCTGCGATTCGAGCTGGGTGGTGCCATTCGCGAGCGAATAGTAGCCAGTCAGGTGGGCGTAGGTTTTCGCGTCGTGGTAAACACGCTGGAATTCGAACTGGCCATCATCGGTCGGAACGGATTCGGCAATCGGCTTGCCGTCGACCAGGATCGCGCCGCGGGGCAGGTCGAACTCGCGGTAGAGTTCGCGCTTGTTCAGCGCATTCTCCGAGAGCGGCTTGGCGTCGAAGAACTGGATGTAGCTCAGTCCACCCAGGCAGATGACGAACAGGACGGTTAGCGCAACCCAAACGCGCTTGATTGCATGATTCACTTTTTCGTCACCGCCTTGGTGCTGGAGGTAAGGGTCGTGCTGGCACTTGCAAATTCATCGGTTGGTCCTACGCCGCCAGTCTTCGGGCGGCGCGAGTTGTGGGAGATCAGGAGCAGCAACGCGATGATGATCCAGTTCGCCAGCAGCGATGAGCCGCCGGCGGCCATGAATGGCGTTGCCAGGCCGGTCAGCGGGATCAGCCGGGTGACGCCTCCGATGATCACGATGCATTGCAGGCCCAGGGTGAAGGACAGGCCTGCAGCTAGTAGCTTGCCGAAGGTATCGGCCGAGCCCAAGGCGGCCCGCAAGCCGCGGGAGATCAGCAGCATGTAGAGCAGGATGATCGCGGCCACGCCGATCAGGCCAATTTCTTCGCCGAAGGAGGCAATGATCATGTCGGAGTTGGCCAGCGGAACACGGTAGGGGGAACCAGCGCCCAGGCCGGTGCCGAACAAGCCGCCGTCAGCCATGCCGAATAAGCCTTCGACGATCTGCATGCTGCCACCCTTGGCCTGGTAGATCGCAGGGTCAAAGGCGTTGAGCCAAACGTCCAGGCGGCGGGTTACGTGGCCCATGGTCAGGCCCGCGACGATGCCGCCGGCAACAACCATCAAGGCGCCAATGAGCACCCAGGAAATACGCGCGGTTGCCACATAGATCATCACGATGAACAGGCCGAAGAAGAGGATCGCGGAACCGAGATCGCGCTGCACCACGAGCACGCCGATGGAAAGCAGCCAAGCGATAACCATCGGAGCCATATCCCGCAGGCGGGGCAGCTGCAGCGGTCCGAACTTGCGGCCAGCCATCAGGATCAAGTCGCGGTTCGACGAGAGATAGCCAGCGAAGAAGATCGACAAGGTGATCTTCGCGAGTTCGCCTGGCTGCAGCGAGAACATGCCCATGCGGATCCAAATGCGGGCACCGTTGATCGTGACACCCAGTCCGGGAACCAGCGGAAGCAAGAGCAATACGACCGATAGCAGCAGTGCGATATAGGTAAACCGACGCAGCAGGCGGTGGTCCTTGATAGCCCAGAGAACGACCGAAGCAATGACGATGGCAATGGCGGTCCAGAGCAGCTGGCGCGCCGACTGGGACGTTCCCTTAGCCAGGTCAATGCGGTGAATCATAGCTAGGCCGAGGGAGTTCAACGCGATCGTAATCGGAAGTATTACCGGATCGGCATATTTGGCGAAGATGCGCAGCAGCACATGAACCGTCAGGGATAGTGCCGCCAGGATGCCCATCTGCACGTAGAAGTCGGTGTTGTCGACATCCTCGGTGGAGCTGCCCACCAGATAGAACGCGGCACCGCCCACGCAGAGGGCCAGCAGCACCAGCAGCAGCTCGAGATTGCGCCGAGGCACCGGTGCGGTTTGCACTTCGGTCATTGCATTATCTCCTGGCAGTAGGCGGGCAGTTCGAGCTGGTTGGCGGAATCCGAGGATCCGGGAACGGTGACCGGGCAGTTCTGCTTCGCGGTAACCAGGAGTTCCTGGATGATCATCTGGGCATGCTGCTGGTTCTCTGCCGAGATGGTCGATTCAACGCGGTGGCGTGAATACTCCGGCAGGGCTTCGAGCGGCACCTTGCTGACTGTATCGACCTCGGAGAGCGAAATCGGTCCAAGCTCCTGGGGAACGCCCTTGTAGATTGCGACCTTTCCATCGACAGTGCCCACGAAGTACTGGGTCTGGGTCCACATGTATCCCCAGACGCCCAGGGCAATGACGAAGAAGGCCGTCAAGGTCAGCAGGATCGGCATCATCCAACGGCGCTGCTGCACCGGCGCGTCCAGTGGATCCAGCACCTCGCCGGCCGCCGGGGAACGGTGGGTCAGCAAGGCAGCTGCACGGCGTTCGCCGGTGTGCTGGGTCACCACCGGGATCTGGCCGGTTTGCGTCGCAAGCTGGGCGGCGCCCACCAGCAGGTGGGGACGCTGGGAAATCTCATGGCGGAGCAACGAAGCGCTGGCTTCGACATCGCCTTCGGCGGCAATGGTGAGCTGGCCGGTATCCGGTGCGGGTTCTGGTTCGGCAGGCGCTTCGCCCTCGACGACAGCGTTTTCGACAACCTCGAACATCACCACGGTGACGTTATCCGGCGCACCATTCTTCAAGGTGATGGCAACCAGGTCATTGACCGCTTCATCCATGTCGGCGGTAGTGCGGATGATCTGCTCGATTACCGGAACCGGCACCGCGTCGGTGAGTCCGTCAGAGCACAGCATCCAGCGTTCGCCGGGTTCTGCCTCGAACTGGTCGACATCGAGTTCCGGGGAGGCATCCGAGTCGCCCAGCACGCGCAAGAGCACGTTCTTATGCGGGTGGACCTCGGCCTCGGCCGGCTTGATGCGGCCTTCGTCGACCAGCCGCTGCACGAATGTGTGGTCCTTGCTGATCTGCTCGAAGACCCCGTGCTTCAAGCGGTAGGCGCGGGAGTCGCCGATGTGTGCCATGTGCAGGTTACTTCCCGACAGCAGCAGGGAAGTGACGGTGGTGCCCATCCCCGAAAGCTTCGGGTTGGCGCCGACGAGTTCATTCAGCACCAAATTGGCGGCCTGGATCTCATCCGGCAGGGCATTTTGCGGATCTGCGGTGCCATCGTGGTCCAGATGCACCAAATCAAGCACGGTGGAGGCTGACGCCACGTCACCGCCGACGTGTCCGCCCATGCCATCGGCAAGCACCGCGAGGTACGCACCGGCGTAGGCGGAGTCGTCATTCTTCTTGCGAACCCGCCCCACGTCGGATTTCGCAGCAAATTTTAGTTTGAGGGCCATAGGCTAGGGCTTCAATTCCAGGACAGTCTTTCCGATGCGGATTCGCTGGCCGGGCTCCACTGCCTGGGCGCGTGAGAGCTGGTTGTCACCCACGAAGGTGCCGTTGGTTGAGCCGAGATCTTCAATGAACCAGCGCGATCCCTGCGGGAACAGGCGGGCATGGCGTCCTGAAGCGTAGTCATCATCGAGAACGACGGTGGCATCCTGAGCTCGCCCGAACATGATCGGTTGGCCGCGGAGGGGAATGCTGCTGCCGGCCAGTGGGCCCTCAACAACTTCCAATGACGTGGCGGCCTTGCGCGCAGGCACTTCTGGTTCCGCCAGCTCAGGATTCTTCTTCAGTTCCCGAGCGCTGGGCTTGCCGGTGCGGGCCCGCGATCCGATGGCCAAGTCGCGGCGCATCGATCCGACAACGCTTAATACGAGCAGCCAGATGAGGACCAAAAAGCCCAATCGGAACAAGCTTAGAACCAGGTCGTTCACGCGCGGCCTCCGTTGTTCGAGGTAATCAGCCGAAAGACGATTTTTGTCTGTCCGATAGTAATGATCGAACCGTCAAATATACGGGTTTCTTCCGAAATCTTCTTGCCGTCCACGTAGGTTCCATTGGTTGAACCCAGATCGGTGACGACGAAACTGGTTTTGCCACGCGTTTCGACGCGCACATGCTGGCGGGAAACGCCGGAATCATCCACGGGAATATCGGTGCTGGCCGAACGGCCCAGCACGATGGAGTGGTGATGCAGGGCGTAGCGCTGTCCAGCGACCTCAAGAATTGCCTGCTTCTGCATGGGTTTCTTGGGGATCTCTGCAATCGGACGGACCGATGGACGTGGCTGTGCGGTTGTCGGCGGGGTGGCGGATGGTGCTGCGGGCGCTGCTGCTCGCTCTTTTACCGGAGCCGAGGCTGCTGGGCGCGAGCTGGACTCCTTGACCGAGCTGGCAATCTCCATTTCTCCGGGCTTGAAATCGTCCTTGGAAACAAAATGGATCGTGATATCGCCGTGGACCGAGTAGTCCTGGGCTGCCGCATGCTCGGCGGTGACCTTTGCCATTTCGTTGACGACGCCCCGCCCCCAACCCTGCGCGGTGTTGTAGTCCTTGGTGCTCAGCGAGACAACGAAGTCATTGGCTGCAAGGCTGCGGCCCTCGCTGATTGGCATGATTCCGCGGTCCATGTCATTGCGTAGCGCGGTAGTCAGTTCGACTGGCTTGAGATCTGCGGTGCTGGTGCCACGAAAGAAGCTAGTGACGACCTTCTCTAAGCCGCGTTCGACATTGTCGAGAAAGCCCATTATTCGTGCTCCTTCCTTAGGGTCCATGGCTGGTTATTGCGAGCCTGCATTCACGCCGTCCAAGCTGTGAACACAGAACTTCATATTCGATCTTACTGTTTTCAGCTGTGCAAATGCCGAAAAATCCTTGAGCGGCTCAAGTGCGTCAATATCAACGATAAATGCCCCAAAAAGGTTTCCCATGTGTCCCTAACCACAAATGAGGGTTTCGATTAGGTGAACGGAAAATGAGTGTGTAAGCTATTTCTTGTTGCAAAGAACGATGGCAACGAAAACAGAATATGCGCGAGTGGCGGAATTGGTAGACGCGCTGGCTTCAGGTGCCAGTGATCGCAAGGTCGTGGGGGTTCAAGTCCCCCCTCGCGCACAAATGGAAAATAACCCTTGATCTTCGGATCGAGGGTTATTTTTTTGTTTAAAAGAGCAACTGAATCGTTATCTTGCAGGGTGTGTCAGTTTGCCGGTGGCGCGCTGACGTTGACGCCCCGGCGCTTGAGCAGGGCGGCCAGTACGCCATCGCCGGCAACGAGTTTTCCGGTGTGCGAGCCATCGTAGATGGTGCCGCAGCCGCACGAGGGGCTGCGATCCTGCAGGATCGCCTCGGTGATTCTCTGGTGCTGGACTAGATCCAAAACCTTCTGGGCACCAGCTATGAACTGCCCGCTGATGTCCTCGCCGTTGATGTCGATCACGCAGGCCCGGCCTTCCAGCACATCGTGGCCATCGCCACCGACAATCTCCGCTGGCGGACGCGGAGTAGGGAGCTCACCCAATTCCTCAGCGCAGGCCGCAACGGCTTCTCCTCGTGCCACGGCCTCGACGATGGCAGGGTTTGCCTTCGCCTTGCCGTTGTAGCGGCAAGGGATGCCGGCCAGGCAGGAACTAACGAGCAGCGGAGGTTGGGTCATAACAGCAGTCTAGCCACGTGGAAGCGCAATGCCGCCGTGCCATAGACTGCCCTTGGACAACGGAGAAGGGGAATTCCCATGGCGGTATCCAATGAGATATTCGAACTGAATGGAACTGCAGATCTGGTCAACGATCGGAAGATAATCAGGCTCGACCAGGAATCCAGCGACAAGTTGCCAAGCCGCGGACAGGTTGCGGTGGAACTTCTCCAGGCGCATGAAGGCCACGTGGTCGTAATAGATCCCGACGGGCGCCGAGGCCACTGGTTGGCCCTCGATGGACAGGGCGCGCCCCAGCTGTTGGCCGAGGCGGGGGATCAAGTGGAATTGACCGCCCGGGTCGCTAGAACCTGGCCGGAAACAGGGATTCCGCAAGACCTGGCCAGTGCCCTGGGCGAGGCTGGGGATCTGGATGAGATGTGGGCAGGGCTCACTGCCATGGCCCGCTGGGAATGGGTACGCTGGATCGGTGCGACCAAGAACCCTTCCACGCGCGAACGCCGAGTGGAGGCCAGTATTTCCAAGCTGCGTGATGGCAAGCGCCGGCCGTGCTGCTTTGATTTGTCCTCATGCACCGATCCCGAAGTTTCGAAGAGCGGAAAGCTAATCCAGTAGCACCCAGCTGCGCGCGGCGGATTCGATGCCGGTGCCCGGTGGGGTTGCCGGGCTGGTAATGAGGCCCAGCACTCCGCTGGACATGACGATCAGCCCCAAGGCAATCAGCAGGGCGATGGCGGCAGTGACCTTGGCAGGCCATTTATGCATGTTCACCGGTTAGTCTCCTTTGTTGCCCAGCGTCGATCCGCGGACAATCAACGAACTGGGCAGCATTGTCTGCAGTGGGTCAGGGGTCTTTCCATCGAGCAGCGCGCGCAGCTTCAATGCGGCCTGGCGTCCGCCTTCCTGGGCGTTGAGCTGCACGGAAGTGATGGAAGGGCTGGACGTTGCCGAGTAGGGAAGGTCGTCGAATCCGGCCACCGCAAGCTGCTGCGGAATGCGGATACCAAGCAGGCGCGAAGCATGCAGCACGCCGAAAGCGTGGTTATCGGTTGCGCAGCCCAGTGCGGTCACGCCCGATTCATGCCACTTGGGCCAATGCTGGCCAAAGGCTGCTGAAGCCTCAGTGACGTCGATCATCGAGCTGGCAACAGAAGATGGCAGCACTTCGATGCCGTACTCCCTTGCCGCCGCCAGGAAGGCCTCGCGGCGCACTGCCAGGGTCTCGGTGCCGGTGCTGGCATCCAGGTAGGCGGCCTTGGCGTGTCCCTGTGCAGCGAAATGGGCTACGACTTCCCGCGCTCCCTGGGCGACGTCCATATTCACGGCAGGAATCGATGGATCGATGCCCGGGGCATCCAGGGCCACCAGCGGGAGGTTGCTCGAAATTTCCTCGAGGAAATCCTGGCTTGGGGCATGGACCAGCAGCCCGGCCGGACGGAGGCCCATGATCTTCCTCGTTTCGCTGGCGCTGGGGGAGACGCCGGCATCCGTGACCGAGAGCAGGAGCTGGTAGTCGCTAGCCAATACCGAGCGCACGCCAGCGATCACCTTGGCAAAGAAGGGGTTGGAGATATCCGGGGCCACCAGGACCACCAGCGAACTGACGCCCTTGGCCAGCGAGCTGCCGATGCTGTCGACGAAGTAGCCCAGTTCGCGAATTGATTCACGCACGCGCTGCTCATTCGCGGTCGAGACCCGGCCCGCCGACTTCCCGTTGGCAACAAGAGAGACCGTTGCGGTGGAAACGCCGGCGTGTTCGGCTACCATCGCTGCGGTCACGCGGCGTGGAGCGCGCGAGTTGCCGGACTTCTCACCATTCTTCATGGCTCCATCGTAGTCGGAGTTGTGACACGCGACAGCTTTGCGTTAAGCGCTTGACGATAGCATGGGGACGCGAAAGAATTATCAAAGGATGCCTATCCGCCCCCACGACTTAGCTACCGGCCACCAGCTGGCAGAGCGAAGGAAGAAGCCATGACCCAGGACAGCAATGCCCCGCGCAAGATCATTTTGGACTGCGACCCGGGTCATGATGACGCCGTGGCAATGATTCTTGCCCATGGCAATCCCAAGATCGACCTGCTAGCCGTGACCACCGTGGCCGGCAACCAGACCCTGGATAAGGTCACTGCCAACGCGCTGGCCGTGGGTACCATCGCCGGCATTACCGGCATTCCCTTCGCGGCCGGCTGCGCCCGTCCGCTGGTGCGCGAAGTGGAAACCGCGGGAGACGTCCACGGGGTTTCCGGGATGGACGGGCCGGCCCAGCCGGAGCCGGGCATCGAACTCGATGGGCGCCACGCCGTGGACGTCATCATCGACCTGGTGATGAGCCATGAACCCGGTGAAATCACCTTGGTGCCCACCGGCGCATTGACCAATATCGCCTTGGCGGCCCGGAAGGAACCGCGCATCGTTGAACGCGTGCGCGAAGTGGTGCTGATGGGCGGCGGCTACCACACCGGCAACTGGTCGGCGGTGGCAGAATTCAATATCAAGATCGATCCTGAAGCTGCGCACATCGTCTTCAACGAGGCCTGGCCGGTGGTGATGGTCGGATTGGACCTGACCCACCAGGCGTTGGCCACCTCCGAGGTGGTTGAACGCATAGAGAAGATCGGCACCGGCCCATCGACCTTCGTGCGCGAGCTGATGGACTTCTTCGCCCGGGCCTATCGAGACCACCAGGGCTTCGATGCACCGCCAGTGCATGACCCATGCGCCGTGGCCTACGTGATCGACCCGGATATCGTGCGCACTGTCAAGGCCCCGGTCAGCGTTGAGCTGCGTGGCGAGCTGACCTTGGGAATGACCGTCACGGACTTCCGCGCGCCGGCTTCCGCCGACTGCAATACTTCCGTGGCGGTGGACCTGGACCACGAAGGCTTCTGGAATCTGGTGGTCGATGCGCTGGAACGTATCGGCGAGGCCACGCTCGGAAAATAGAACAACTTTGGCGCAATGTGGGGCAGGTCAATGCCAATGGCGTCCAGACCTGCATAAACTGGAGTCACACGCAGAGCAGGAGGCACCATGGCGGACAAAACCCCGCACCAGAACGTGACTTTCCCTTCTTCAGGCGCGCAAGCGCATGGCTATCTCGCCTTGCCGGAGTCCGGCAAGGGCCCTGGGGTCATCGTGATCCAGGAATGGTGGGGTCTGACCGACCATATCCGCGACGTCGCCGACCGGCTGGCCGCGCAGGGCTTCGTGGCTCTGGCTCCTGACCTCTATGGCGGTTGGATCACCCACGACGGTGAAGAAGCCGGGCAGATGATGTCCCAGCTCCCGGAAGCCGCCGGGGCCCAGCTATTGAGCGGTGCCGTGGACTACCTGCTGGCCAATGAGCACGTCACCAGCGAGAAGCTGGGCGTCATCGGCTTCTGCATGGGTGGCGGTTTCGTGCTGCAGATGGCTGCCCAGCAAGGCGGGAAAATTGCCGCGGCCGTGCCTTTCTATGGCGTCGGCCAGGGTGTGCCCAACGATTTTTCCGGAGTCCGCGCGGCCATCCAGGGCCACTACGCGAACCTGGACCAGATGTACTCGCCGGCTCAGGCGAAGGCTCAGGAAGAGCAGATTCGCCAGGAATCAGGCGCGGAAGTCCAGTACTTCTACTACGACGCCGATCACGCATTCCACAACGACGAGAACCCTGCCGGCAACTACGATCCCGAACAGGCTGCCATCGCATGGCAGCGCGCCGTGGACTTTTTGCAGGCTAAAGTGGCCTGAAGGCCATAAAGTGTTACCCATCACTTAATGCATCACTCATATAAGGAGAACAATATGTCTGAAACCATCATCGTAGGCGTAGACGGTTCCGAAACCGCACAGCGCGCAGCCCGCCGCGCTGCAGAACTCGCCGTCAAGCTCGACGCTGACTTGGTGGTCATCACCGCTCACGCTTCGGATAACACCGAGGTCGTTTCCATCGGTTCCGATACCTGGATCCTGGATGACGCAGAGCAGGCCCGCAAGCTCGCCCAGCGCGTAGCCAACGACGTGAAGAACGCTGTGCCAGGCGTCAAGATCACCGCTGCTGCCGGCCACGGCAAGCCAGGTGACGTGCTGATCTCCGACGCCGAGGACCGCAAGGCTTCGATGATCGTTGTCGGCAACGTGGGCATGAAGGGCCTGGGCCGCGTGCTCGGTTCGGTAGCTTCCTCGGTGGCCCACTCGGCACCATGCGACGTTCTGGTCGTCAAGACCGACAAGTAGGCCTCCCAGGCTTGCGCGGATGCAGGCGGGCACCGGTTCACCGGTGCCCGCCTGCGCCATTTAACCCGGCAGAGCGTAGGCTTAACCCGTGCAGAAACTTCGAATCGCCTACGCAACCGGCGTCACCCCCGGCAAATGGATGGACCGCTTCCAGGAACGCTATCCTGCCATCGAGCTGAAAGCCTGGCGTCTGGATGAGGGGGAAATCCTGGATCTGCTGGCCCATGGCGAGGCTGACGCGGTATTCGTGCGCTATCGCGGGGACTCGCCCAAGGACGCAACGCGCCACGTCATCCCGCTTTACGAGGAACTCGAAGTGGTCTGCGCGGGCAAAGACCACGACGTGGAGTACTTCGAAGAATCCGTTCCGCTGGAAACCGTAGAGTCCTTCCCGCAACTCGACTTGACCGACTACCCGGAATCCGTGGGCGGCATTCCGGTAGCGATGGAAGTTGTCGCTTCCGGAGCCCAGGTGCTGCGCACCACGCAGTCCATTGCCCGGCTCTTCGCCCGCAAGGACGTGGTGGTCCGCTTCATTGACGACGGTTCGCCAACCCAGGTGGGCATCGCCTGGCCTACCGCCACCGAAGACACCGCCTTGCTCGAAGAATTCATCGGCATTGTGCGCGGACGTACCGCCAGCTCCTCGCGCCAGACTTCGGTGCGCAACCAGGAGCAGAAGGCCAAGCGCGTCAATGAGCAGAAGAAGGCCAAGGCAAAACAGCAGGCCAAGAGCTCATCCAAGAAGCCGCAGGGTGCCAAGGCAAAGCCACGCAAGCACCGCTGACAATCCAATACGTGACGCGCGTTACGTGAGAGAGTTAGGGGTATGAAGCAATTCGATACCCTCAGCCTGAGCACCCAGGGCTCGGCCCTCATCCTGACCGTCAACCAGCCGAAGTCGCTGAACGCGCTGGCAAAAGAGGTCGTCAACGACCTTGAAGCCTTCCTGGACTGGTTCGAGGCCACCGGCTATGAATACCGCGGCGTGATCCTCACCGGTGCCGGCGAGAAGTCCTTTGTCGCCGGCGCCAATATCGTCCAGCTGCGCGAAATGGACCCGGCGGCGGCGCTGGCCTACGGGCGCCAGATGCACACGGTCACCGAACGCCTGGAGAAGCTGCAGGTTCCAGTGATCGCCGCAGTCAACGGCTTCGCCCTGGGCGGCGGCTGCGAACTCGCCCTGGCTTGCGATTTCATCTACGCTTCCGAGACGGCCAGCTTTGGGCAGCCGGAGGTCAACCTCGGGCTGGTGCCCGGCTTTGGCGGCATGGTGCGCCTGCCGCGACGTGTCGGCAACGCGATGGCCCGTGAATTGGTTTTCACCGGCCGCCGCATCAAGTCCGAGGAAGCATTGCGCATTGGCCTGGCCAACCGCGTTGTCCCGGCCGGGGAACTGATTGACCAGGCCGTGGCCACCATCGAGGAGATCGCGAAGGTGGCACCGACGGCCGTTGGCAATGCCAAGGCCGCGATGGTGGACATGGACGCGCTGAACACCCATGACGCCCTGCTGGTTGAAGCGCAGTCCTTCCAGCAGGCCTTCGGAACCGCCGACTCGGTGGAAGGCCGTGCCGCCTTCGTCGAAAAGCGCGCCGCGGTTTTCCCGGGCAACTAGCCGGGGCGCCGACCATGCACTACGGGGCGCACCCGGACCAGCAGGTCCAGTTCTACGAGCCGGAACGCACCACCGCTCGCGGAGCGGTGATGATCATCCACGGCGGATACTGGCGTGAAAAGTACACCGCTAGCCTTGGCGTGCCCCTGGCAGAGGATCTCGCCGCCCGCGGGATCCCTGCCTACAACCTCGAATACCGGCGTGGGCCGGGCAGCGCGGCGAAAATGCTGGCCGATGCCCGGCTCGCGCTGGGCCTGGTCAAGGAAGAAGGGCCGATCACGCTGATCGGCCATTCAGCCGGAGCGCAATTGGCCTGCGTGCTGGCCGCCCATGATGCACGGGTCTCCCAGGTGATCAGCCAGGCCGGGGTCCTGGACCTTGAAACGGCGCAGCGCCTGAAGCTCAGCGGCAGCGCAGTGGACGAGATGCTCTCAGGCGCGTCATTGGGCGCCTGCAATCCGGTGGAATTATGGCCAATGCATGCCCGTGTCGTAATCTTTCATGGACGGGACGATGGCGATGTTCCGGTAAGAATTGCCCGTATCGCAGCCCAGAAAGCGGCTGCGCTCGGACAGGAGCACAGCTTCTCGCTGTTCGCGGGAGACCACTACACCTGGATCGATCCGCACAGCAGCCAATGGGCTGCCTGCGTGCGTG
The DNA here is from genome assembly GCF_044753145.1 of Glutamicibacter sp. NPDC088483. NCBI lineage: Bacteria > Bacillati > Actinomycetota > Actinomycetes > Micrococcales > Micrococcaceae > Glutamicibacter > Glutamicibacter sp. NPDC088483. The sequence continues at coordinate 45,000 of NZ_JBIVMP010000004.1, read as the reverse complement.
CCCTGTCCCCACTGCATTACTGAAGGAGCAGCATGAACCCGACCGTGATCGGCGAGGCCCTCGTTGACGTCCTGGCCTCCGGCATTGCCCCAGCCCAGGAGTTCGTTGGCGGCAGCCCGTTGAACGTCGCGGTTGCGCTTTCCCGCCTGGGGTACCCGGGAACCTTGATTTCCCGCTGGGGCGCCGATGACAAGGGCCGCAAGATCGAGGATTACCTCAAGGACAACAACGTGGCATACCTGGGCGGAGCCGATGACCAGGCCACCGTCATTGCCCATGGCATCCTCGACCCGGCCGGCGGCGCGGCCTTCGCGTTCAACGCCTACTGGCAGATGCCGACCATCGGGCCGGAGCTGGCCCAGGATGCCGAGCTGGTGCACACCGGCTCCATCGCCACCTTGTTCAGCCCCGGAGAACTGCTGCCGCTGCTTTCGGCCGCGCGCACCCATGCCACCATCAGCTACGACCCGAACCTGCGCCCGTCGCTGGTCACCAACCATTCGCAGACCGTGGCCGAAGTCGAGCGATTCGTCGGCCAGGCCGACGTGGTGCGGGTCTCCGGCATCGACCTGAAGTGGCTGTACCCGATGCGCTCGGTCCAGGACTCGGCCCGTGCCTGGCTGGACATGGGGCCGGCGATCGTGGTGTCCACCGCAGGCTCGCGCGGGTCCTGGGGCGTCGTTCGCGCCGGCGACGCCGAATTCACTGCGCCGTCGGTGGAAGTCACCGATACCGTGGGTGCCGGCGATACCTTCACCGCCGCGCTGCTGTGCTGGCTGGCCGAACATGGCCTGATTGGCGCGGCCAACCGCGAAAAGCTGAACCAGCTGCAGATTGCGGAGCTTTCGCGAGCCCTGGAATTCGCGGCCATGGCCGCCGCGGTGACCGTGCAGCGTGCCGGGGCGAACCCGCCACGCCGCCAGGAGCTGTAGATGATCAAGCTGATCGCCTCGGACCTCGACGGCACCATTGTCGCCAAGGACGGCACCATCTCCGAACGCACCCAACGTGCCTTCATCCAAGCCCGCGACGCTGGCATCCAGATCGTCTTTGTCACCGGACGCCCCTTCCGCTGGCTGAGCCCGATCATTGAAGCCTTCGGCGGGATGGGCACGGTCATCTGCTCCAATGGCGCGGTGCTCTACGACCTGGAACAAGACGAAGTGATCTGGTCGCGCACGCTCAGCGCGGCTACCGCGCGGCGGGCGAGCGAAATCATCCTGGAGCTGGAACCGCGCGCGTCCTTCGCTGCCGAGACCACCAAGGGGCTGCACCTGGGTGAAGGCTTTGCCGACCGCCACCACAACTTCGGGGTGCAGGCAGTCCTGGATCTGGCTAGCGAGTCAATTGATTCCGAAGGCATCGTGAAATTCCTTGCCCGCTCCCAGCACCTGCCGATAGACAAGTTCTATTCCTCGGTTGAGCCGCAGCTGGCAGAACTGGTATCGGTGACCCACTCCGCCTTCGACGTTTCCCTATTGGAAATGGCGCATGTGGATATCCACAAGGCCACCACGCTGCATGAATACTGCCAGCGCCTAGGAATTGCCGCAGCTGAAGTGATGGCCTTCGGCGACATGCCCAACGACATCGAGATGCTCGAATACGCCGGCCACGGCTACGCCATGTCCTCCGGACACCCCATGGCGCTGGCCTCCGCCCGCTTCCGGGCACCCTCGCTGGCCGATGACGGGGTAGCCCAGGTCATTGAAGGCCTGCTGAAATGACCTACGCTTTTTCGCACCGCGGCGTACGCACGGGCAACGAGGAAAACACGCTGGCAGCCTTCCAGCGCGCCGCAGACCTGGGCATCACCCATCTGGAATCGGATGTGCACGCCTCAGCCGACGGCACGGTCTACTTGTTCCATGACCAGAGCCTGGACCGGGTGACCGACGCGAGCGGGAATTTCAACGACTTCACCGACGAGCAGCTGGCAATGGTGCGGGCCGGAGGGGAACCGCTGTGCACGCTTGATGCACTGCTCGATGCGTTCCCGCACGCCACACTGAACCTGGACGTCAAGGACGAGCACGTGATCGGCCCGCTGGCCGAGCTCATCGAGCGCAGGAAAGCCCATCGGCAAATTGCCCTAGCGTCCTTCTCCACGGCACGCAGCGCCGCGGTCGGCCACCTGCTTTCCGCTCCGATACGGCGCTCGCCGGGTCAACGGGAAATTGTCGCCATCTGGCTGTGCGCCCACCTGCTGGGCTGGGTTCCCAAGCGGCTGCTGGCAGGCTTCTGGGCGGTCCAGGTGCCGCTGAACCAGGGCATGCTGCCGGTAGCGACCCGTCGATTCATCAAGGCGGTCCACCGAGCCGGCGCCCAGGTGCATGTCTGGGTCATCAACGACGAGCCGACCATGCGGCTGCTGATGGAGCGCAAGGCCGACGCCATCATGAGCGATGACGCGGCCTTGCTGGCCAGGGTTCTGGGCTCTTGAACTGCGGCCCTAGGAGATATCCAGGGTTCCCAAAACGGTCTCGGCGTGCTCCTGCAGTTGCTCGTCGCTGGCATCCAGGAGCAGGCGCAACCAGGTCTCGTGCTGCGACAGCGGCGCAACCAGGCAGGCTGGATTAATCAGGTCGTACAGCTCATCTGCTGAGCCGTAGGCAGAGAACTGGTCCAGGTACGCGAAAAGCACCTTCATCACGCGCTCATCACCGGTATCGCAATCCCACGCTTCGCACATGGCGGCCAGCGGCGTGTTCAGGGATGAGAAGGGGTGAGCCCAGTGCGCGGAGGACAGATTCAGGATGCGGCCGTGGTCTCCGGCTTCGGCAGGAACCACCACCTGCGACAGATCGAAGTTGCCGTGCTCGATGCTCAACGGCACCGCACCGGCATGAAGGGCAGCGGTGGCCTTCCTCAACTCATCGAGATGAGAAACCATCTTGTCCGCCATGGATCCCTCCAGGTACAGCGGGTGTGCCGGGTCCAGGGACACATGCATCATCAGCGCCTGCTCGTACTGCTCGGGCAGGAACTGCGGGTCCACTACGGTGACCCCGGAATCAAAGAATTCTTCCTCGTGGCCCATCAGCGCGACCTGGAAGGAACCGAGCGAGGCCATGGCCAGCTCCCAGTTCTCCACCGAATCGCCCAGATCCGCCAGGGTGTGCCCGAAATCCGGGCTGAGCATGTAGCCGGCGATCCGGTCGATAGCCAGTGGCATCACCACGCGATCGGGCAGCAGCTGGCCGGCAGCGACCGTGGTCGCTGGTTCCGAAGCCAGCCCCGGAGCGTTGGCGCTGAAGATCAGATCTGCGGCACCGGTCTGAACCGCCGCCTGGATCTGGTGCAAATCTGCGGGCCAAAAATCCGGTCCTGCGGTGCGCTGAATGCCATATGCCTCGCACGCAGCATCGATCCACTCGGCGGTTGCCTCACGCCAGTCTTCGCTATTCCATACATCTATCCACTGAGCCACATTCTTATCGTAGTATGTCGAAGCAAGCGCGTTCAGTTGCTACGGTAAGGACTACGGCCAGTAATTCGCTCCTCTTTCGAAGGATTTCGATTGTGAACGCTTTTCGTCCTGAGTACCGACATCGTGATTACAAGGCCGTCCTCTTTGATCTGGATGGCGTGATCACTCCTACCGCGTTGCTGCATCGCAAGGCGTGGGAAGAACTTTTCACCACCTTTTTCGACAAGCACCCGGGCGTGGCCCCATACACTTCCGAGGACTATTTCAACCTGCTTGACGGCCGTCCGCGTTATGACGCGGTGGCGGCTACCCTCGAATCCCGCGGCATCAGCTTGCCCCGCGGGGCTGAAAGCGATCTGCCGGGGGAAGGCAGCATCTGCGCGCTGGGCAATATGAAGAACGAAAAGTTCACCCAAGTGCTGCAGCGCGACGGGATCGACCCCTATGCCGGCTCCGTGGCCTACCTGCAACAGGTGCTGGATGCCGGGCTGGACGTCGCGGTGGTGTCCTCCTCGCGCAATGCCCGCGTGGTATTGGCTGCCGCAGGACTGACCGAGCATTTCCCATTGGTGATGGGCGGCCAGGAAGCTGCCGCGCGCCGGCTGGCGGGCAAACCGGCCCCGGACACGTTCCTGGCTGCCGCCGCCGATCTGGGTTGGCGTCCGGAAGAATGCGCCGTCATCGAGGATGCCACCAGCGGGGTGAGGGCAGCGCGTGCCGGAGGCTTCGGAGTCATCGGCGTGGCCCGCGAAGGCAATGAGGCCGCCTTGCTGGATGCAGGGGCCCATTTTGTGGTTCATGACCTTTCCGAACTGGTCTCCGAGCAAGCAGCCAAGACCTGGGAAGAGGACTCCTGGTCGCTGTGGCGCGGGAACCAGCGTGACAGCGATGGCGCCGAAGACACCGTTTTCTCCTTGGGCAACGGTTTTCTGGGCGCACGGGCTGCGCAACTGGGTCTGGGGGACCAAGGAGGCGGCACATTCATCAACGGGCTGCATGAGACCTGGGAAATCCGCCATGCCGAGAGCGCCTTCGGGCTGGCCGAAACCGGGCAGACCATGATCAGCGCCCCGGATTTCCGGACCATGCGCGTGTTCATCAATGACGAAGCCCTGGAAGTCGGCCGCACGGAGATGCTGCGTGATGAGCTGCGCCTGGATTTCCTTGACGGGACGCTGACCGCGCACACCCTGTGGCGAACTGCAGAGGGGCACCGGGTAGCCGTCACTGCCCGCTCGATGATTTCTTTTACGGATCGCCACCTGGCGCTGCAGGACGTGCATGTGCGCCTGCTCGATGCACCGGCGCAGGTGCTGATCCAGTCTTCGGTCATCGGGTACCGTTCCAGCCGGAAGGTGGCTTCCCCGGAGGAAACCGATGCCGGGGTTCCTGCCGATCCGCGCAAGAGCGAGGAAGCCAGGGCCAACCCGCTGCATCCGGCGGGCACCCACCGCGATGGCGCGCGGCTGGGCATCTCGTACCAGGTCTTCGGATCCGGGATGTCGGTAGCAGTAATGGTGGAGCACGAGGTGGCCACGACTGGCGGAGCGCAGGCGGAGCTGTCCGTGGTCCGCAAGGTGGACGATGACCGCGCGGATGAAGTGATCAGCACCAGGCTGGAAGCCGGGCAAGGCGTGCGCGTCTCCAAGTACGCGGTCTACCACTCCTCGCGGCGCCATCCTGCCCAGGAGATGCTCTTGCGTTCTGAGCGGGCCTTGGAGCACCTGGTGCCGTTGGGGATTGACGAGCACTTCCGCACCCAGCGCCGTTTCATGGCCGACTACTGGGACCGCAGCGATGTGGTGGTGGAGAGCGATGAGCCCGAGCTGCAGCGCAAGATCCGCTGGAACCTGTTCCAGCTCGCCCAAGCTGCCGGACGTGCCGACGGCCTGGGCATCAGCGCCAAGGGCGTGAGCGGCAACGGCTATTCCGGGCACTATTTCTGGGATACCGAAATCTATGTGATGCCGTTCTTGACCTATACGAACCAGCAGTGGGCGCGCAACACGCTGCGCGCCCGGGTCTCGATGATTCCTGCAGCGACCCGGCGGGCGCTGATCATGAACGAGGAAGGCCTGCTCTTCCCATGGCGCACGATTAACGGCGAGGAAGCCAGCGCCTATTATCCGGCTGGCACTGCGCAGTACCATATCAATGCCGACGTGGTGTATTCGCTCAACCGGTACCTCGGGGTCATGGAGGATGACGAGTTCCTGCTGGCCGGCGGCGCCGAAATCCTCGTGGGAACTGCGCGCATGTGGGCCTCGCTGGGGTTCTGGCGTGGCGAGCAGGGCAATGAGCGCTTCCATATCCATGGGGTCACCGGGCCCGATGAGTACACCGCGGTAGTCAACGACAACCTCTACACCAATGTCATGGCGCGCTTCAATTTGCGCCGCAGCGCCCAGCTGCTGGCCGAAATGGCCCAAGAGCATCCGCGCGAGTTCGCGCAACTGGCCAGCAGGCACTCATTGGAAAACGAGGAGATCGCCCTGTGGCTCAAGGCCGCTGATTGCATGCACATCCCGTATTCCGAAACGGTCGGAATCCACCCCCAGGACGAGCATTTCTTGAACCGCGAAGTCTGGGACCTGGCCAATACCGGTGCGGATAAGCGGCCGTTGCTGCTGCACTACCATCCGCTGGTGATCTACCGCTTCCAGGTCATCAAGCAAGCCGACGCGGTGCTGGCTTTGTGGCTGCGTTCCAGCGATTTCACCGCCGAGCAGAAACTTGCGGATTTCAACTACTATGACCCGCTGACTACGGGCGACTCGACACTGTCGGCGACAGTGCAGTCGATTCTCGCCGCCGAGGTAGGCTACCGCGATCTTGCCTGGGAGTATTTCGAGCACGCGCTGAACGTGGATCTGGAAAACCTGCATGGCAATACCGCTGACGGCGTGCATGTGGCATCGACCGGTGGCGTCTGGTCGGCGCTGATCTACGGCTTCGCGGGGCTGCGCGACGATGACGACCAGCTGCGCTTTGATCCGCGGCTCCCGGAGAAATGGCGGGCCCTGCGCTTCAACCTCGGGTGGCGGGGCATGAGGATTTCCGTGGGCTTGCGGGCTGAAGCCATTGATTTCACCCTGCACGGAGCCTTCTCCCGTCCGATCTGGGTGCGCGGCCAGCAGGTCGATCTGCAGCCGGGGCAGACAGTCAGCGTGGCGCTCGCCGGCCAGGGCCCGACGCTGGAAGGGCGGCCAAGCTTGGGGCATGTGCTCTCGCTGCAAAGCGACGTCGGCGTGGATGTGCCCAACAAGGCCTGGTAAGCATCCGGGCACGCAAAAGGAGGCAGGAACCATCTTGGTTCCTGCCTCCTTTGCGCAATCCGCAATGCCCTGCGGGTGGTGCCTAGAGGGTCATCTCCTCGAGTTGGCGCCCCTTGGTTTCCTTGACCAGGAAGATCACGAAGATCAGGGAAAGCAGCGCGAAGAATGCGTAGATGCCGTAGGCCAATGCCAAGCCTGCCTCGGCGAGGGCCGGGAAGGTGGTGGAAACGGCGAAGTTGGCGATCCACTGCGCCGAGGCTGCCACTCCGAGTGCCATGGCGCGGATCGAGTTCGGGAAGATCTCGCCGAGCAATACCCATACGGCCGGACCCCAGGTGGCGCCGAAGCCGACCACGAACAGGTTGGCCGAGACCAGGGCGACGATGCCCCAGCTGCCCGGCAGCGACACGGCGCCGTCGATGGTGACCGACTGCGCGAACGCTACCGCCATCATGCCCAGCGACACGGTCATGATGGCCGAGCCGATGGTGAGCAGCAGCTTGCGTCCCAGCACGTCGATCAGCAGCACCGCCACGATCGTTGCCAGCACGTTGGTCGCCGAGGTGATCAGCGAAATCGTGAAGGAATCCGATTCGGCAAAGCCGACGGACTTCCACAGCGTCGTGGAGTAGTAGAAGATCACGTTGATGCCGACGAACTGCTGGAAGACCGAGAGCAGGATGCCGACCCACACCAGCGGGTGGAAGCCGAAGCGGCCCAGCAGGTCCTTGAAGACCTGGCGACGCTCGATGTGCACGGTGGAGCGGATCTCTTCGATCTTCTTTTCGGTATCCGTGCCGGCGTTCATGCCCATATCGCGGGTCAGCACGGTAGCTGCTTCAACGAAGCGGCCGCGCTCGACCAGGTAGCGGGGAGATTCGGGCAGGCGCAGCGAGAGCAGGCCGTAGAGCACTGCTGGAACCAGCAGCGACAGGTACATCCAGCGCCAGGCCGTCAGGCCGAACAAGCCGACGGCATCCGCCGAGCCCATGACGAAGACCAGCAGCGCGCTGACCAGGAAGGCCACGAAGATGCCCAGCACGATGGCCATCTGCTGCATGGTGCCCAGGCGTCCGCGATGCGCGGCCGGGGAGACCTCGGCAATGTAGGCAGGGGCGATCACCGAGGCGAAGCCCACGCCGATGCCGCCGACAATGCGCCAGATGATCAGGTCGGTTACGCCGAAGCACAGGCCGCAGCCGATGGCTGATGCTGCCAGGAGGATGGAGGCGAAGAGCATGGTGCGCACGCGTCCCACGCGTTCGGAGACCACACCCGCTATCCAGGCTCCCAGTGCTGCGCCGAGCAGGGCGCAGGAAACGGTGAATCCGATGGTTACCGCGTTGAGCCCGAATTCGTGCTCGACAGCGTCCACGGTGCCGTTAACGATTGATGAGTCATATCCGAAAACGAACCCACCCAATGCCGCCCCGAGGGCGATGAAGATGAGTCGCGCGGACAGTTTTCCGTCTGATGTAGTCGCAGTCACAATGAGCCATGCTATCGGATTCGAGAGCCGCGGAATCCCGATTTCCCGATTTTTTATGGGAGATCGATCACAAATTGGAAGGAGTCCTTACTTCAAGACCGGGGGAGGCCCAGTGCGTGTCGCCGCTTCATGACTGGCCAGCTCCCGAATTCTTGGCAAAAAAGCAGGCCGGCATTGCGAGTTCTCGCGATGCCGGCCTGCGGGGAATTTATTTGCTAGCTATCCGCAGGCTTCTGCGAGTCCGCCAAATCGTTGCCGCGCATCTTGGCGACGATACTCATCAGGTGGAAGACCACCAAGGTGGCGATCGAGCCCAGGGCGATGCCGCCCAGTTGGAGCTGGCCGAAGGCGATTTCCTTGGTCACTGCAATGGCGATGATCAGGCCGGTGCCGGCGGTCATCAAGTTGATCGGGTTGCCGAAATCGACCTTCGCCTCGATCCACAGGCGCGCGCCGACGATGCCGATCATGCCGTATAGCACGATGCCCAAGCCGCCGATCACGCCTTCTGGAATGGTGCCGATCAATGCGCCGAACTTCGGCAGGAAGGCCAGGGCCACGGCCACAATCGCAGCGATCCAGTAGGCCGCGGTCGAGTACACGCGCGAAGCGGCCATCACGCCGATGTTCTCGGCATAGGTGGTCGTGGCCGAACCGCCGCCGAAACCGGCGAGCACGCTGGCAGCGCCATCGGCCATCAGCGCACGGCCGTTGAACTTCGACAGGTCGCGATTGGTCATCACGCCCACGGTGCGCACATGGCCGATGTTCTCGGCGATCAGCACGAACACCGCAGGCAGGAACATCAGCGCAGTGTCGAAGTGGAAGGTCGGGGTGTGGAATTCTGGCAGTCCGATCCACTCCGCGGCAGCAACCGCCTTGAAGCTCACCTGCCCCTGGGCCAGTGCAACAAGGTAGCCGCAAAGAAGTCCCATGAGGATCGACAGCCGGCCCAGCAGGCCCTTGAACGCAACGGTCGCGACCACGGTAAAGATCACCGTGAGGAAAGTGGTCAGCGGGAACTCGGTCATGGGAACCAGCGTTGCGCTGGCCAAATTCAGGCCGATGAGCGCCACGATGGTGCCCATGACCACCGGCGGCATCAGGGCGTGGATCCAGCCGGTGCCGGTCTTCTGCACGATCAGCCCGACAACGAACAGCAAGGCCCCGGTCATCACGATGCCGCCCAGCGCGCCGGACATGCTGTGCGACTGGGTGGTCGAGAGCACCGGAGCAATCATCGCAAAGGACGAGCCGAGGTAGCTGGGCACCTTGTTCCTGGTCATCAGCAAGAAGATGACGGTGGCCAGGCCGGTGAACAGCAAGGTCGTGGTGACCGGGAAGCCGGTGATGGTTGGCACCAGGATGCTGGCGCCGAACATCGCCAGGATGTGCTGGGCTCCGATGGAAACGGTCTGCGGCCAATGCAGCCGCTCATCCGGGGCAACTACCTCACCTGGGGTGATGGTCCTGCCGTTGCCGTGAATGCTCCAACTCATGATTCCTCTTCCCGGGCCCTGCGGGTTTTAGGCCGTAGAGAAGTCTACTCGGTTCTCGTGCGCCTGCGCGAAGAAAGAGCGCTCATGTTCCGCCGAGCGGATGAAAGCGGCCTCCATGCTGGCCCGCAGCTGCGGATCTGCCTGCTCGAACGCCTGGCGGACCATTTCGATGGCCTGCTCGGTGGCGGAATCGAATTCCTCGGATGCATAGGTTTCCAGCCATTGCCGATAAGGATGCTCGGCATGGTTGGCTGCCGACAACCGCTTGCCGATGTCCTGGTACAGCCAGTAGCAAGGCAGGATCGCGGCAATCAGCTCCCCGTAGCTCTCCTGGCTGGCGGCCAGGTGGTTGGTGTAGTTCAGCGTGGTGGCGCTGGGCGTATCAGCGAACTCGTCCAGGTAGCTGCCGTGCAGCTGCAGCTCGCCATCGAGGATGCCGTTGGCGCCACGCGACCAGAAACGCTGGGCACCGAGATCCGGCGCCATCGAGCTGGCCAGCGAAAGCACCTTGGCATAGCGCAGCAGATACAGCGCATCCTGGGCGATGTAGTAGTGGAAGTCATCCCGGTCCAAGGTGCCCTCGGATAGCCGGGTGATGAAATCCAGCTGGTCGATTTCCTCGCGGATCGGCTGGATCTTCTGCCACCAGTCGCCCATGGGATCTGCCGTGCCGAAGAAGTCGATGAAGTGGTTGACCGGGCCGTGGCCGCTGCCCACCTGCAATTGGTCGGACGCTGCGATGGCCTTGGAGAGGTAGGACTTGGACTGCTCCAACGCGGCGATCCAATCTCCAGTGGCAGCGAAGCGGGTAGCCAGAGTGCTGGAAAGGGTGCAGCCGGTGCCGTGGGTGTTCCTGGTGGCATGGCGCGGTCCGTGCAGCTCCAGCTGCACCCCGCCCGCCGACACCAGGGCATCGGGGCAATCCGCCCCGGCCAGGTGCCCGCCCTTGGCCAGCACCAGCGTGTCGTGCTTGGCAGCCAGCCGCTGGGCCTGGCGCAGGGCTTCGTCCCAGGAAGGGGCCACAGGCTCGCGCAGCAAGCTGGCCAGCTCCAGCAGGTTCGGGGTAATCACCGTGGCGCGATCCAGCAGCGAATCAAGGGCCGATTCGTCGTCGAGCAGGCGATCCCCGCTGGTCGCCACCATGACCGGGTCCAGCACGACGGGGGCGTCAACAGTTTCCAGCCAGCTGGTGACTGCGCGGATCACCTCGGCGTTGGCCAGCATCCCGATCTTGATCGCATCGATGCGGATATCTGTACTCACGGCTTCGAGCTGCGCGAGGACGAAATCGCCGCTGATCGCCTGAACTCCGGATACCCCATGGGTGTTTTGCGCAGTCAAAGCGGTGATCACGCACATTCCGTAGCCGCCGTTGGCGGCAATGGCCTTCAGATCCGCTTGGATTCCGGCGCCGCCGGAAGGATCGGAGCCTGCGATGGATAGGATGTTCATTTCGAGGCCTCCCAGGCTGCGACCAGCTGCGCGCTGGCAAGTTGCGGATCTTCGGCGTTGCAGATGGCGCGGACCACGGCCAGGCCTGCGCCGCCGCCGGCGCGGATCGCGGCGGCATCGTCTTGGGTAATTGCGCCGATCGCTACGCAGGGCAGCTTGGCCAAGGCAGCGGCTCGCGCAAAGCCGTCCAGCCCCAGGGGAACAGGATGGTCTTTTTTCGTCGGAGTGGCGCGGATGGCTCCTACACCGAGGTAGTCGATCACCGAGGCGTCCTTGTTCGCCTGGGCCAATTGCTCATCGCTGGAAGCACTCAAGCCGATGATGCCCTCGCCAATGATCTGGCGAGCCAGCTGTACCGGCACATCTTTTTGCCCGATATGGATGCCGTTCACTGCTGCGCCAGCAGCCCGTGCCGCGAGGTAGACGTCAATGCGGTCATTGATCAGCAACTGGGCTTTGCCCTCGGTGAGCTTGGCAGCCGCGCAGGCCAGCTCGAAGAATTCCCGGGCGCTTTCATCCTTGGCGCGCAGCTGGATCCACCCGATCCCTCCGGCGACGGCGCCCTCGATAACTTCCAGGGTGCTGCGTGGGGTGCAGCTGGCAGTGTTGGCTACTAGATAAGCGCCGTAATTATGCATGGTTCAATTCCTCGTACTTCAAAGTTTTCAGTTCCCCGGGATCGGCAGCCGACAGCGCATCAAGGAAGGCAACTGCGAAGCTGCCCGGACCGGAGCTGCCAGCCAGGGCCTTTTCCGCGGCCAGGCCATAGAAACCGTGGGCTGCGATGGTGGCCTCGAACGGGTCATCGTGGACCGCAACCATTCCGGCGCAGACCGCGCCCAAGGCGCAGCCGCCACCTGTCATCCGGGTCAAGCCAATTCCGTTGGTATGCACCAAGACGGTACGCGTGGCGTCGATGATGGCGTCAGCCTGGCCGGAAATGGCCACTACGCAGTCGTTTTCCGTGGCCAGTTCGCGTCCCGCCGCCAAGGCGGCAGAAACCTCATCCAAGGCATCGACACCGCGCGAAGCAGATTGCCGGCCGGCCAGGGCCAGGATTTCCGAGGCGTTGCCGCGAATCAGGGTCGGGCGTTGCCGGACAATGCGCCGGGCAAACTCCGTGCGCACCGGAAGCGCTCCCACTGCCACTGGATCCAGGACCCAGGGGGTGCCTGCAGCGCTCGCCGACTGCACAGCTTCTTCCATGGCGGTCAGCTGTTCAGTGCTTGGAGTTCCCAAATTCACCAATACGGCTGAAGCTGCCTGCGCGAATGGGCCGGCCTCTCCGGGCAGATCCGTCATGGCCGGGGAAGCCCCGGATGCCAGCAAGACATTGGCGGTGAAATTGGATACGACGGTATTGGTCAGGCAAAAAACCAAAGGTGATTGTTGCCGGTATTTTTGGGCAACTGCATGCAAAGCCATGCGACATCCCTCCGCTAGCGTGAACTAGATCAGGTTCTACGGGTCTTATCTCAGTCGGTTGATCCGACACCCCGTGTCACTGCCATAGAGCGTACGCACAACCGGTTCCGAGGACAAGTTACTTACGCTCGCGCCGCGCCACCAAGGCCGTGAGCGTGGCCGCATCCACCTTCTGCGCGGCCGCCAACGCCCAGAGGTGATCCACGGCGGCCAGGAGATCTTCACTGGTATCCACCGGCTGCGGCCGCTCGTTGACCACTGTGCCGGCACGGCGTCGGGAGGTGATCAGCTCTTCGGCTTCCAGCTCCTTGTAGGCGCGCGCCACTGTACCGACAGCGACGCCGAGGTCCGTGGCCAGCGCACGCACAGTAGGCAGCTTGCTCCCCGAGGGCAGATCTCCCAAGGAGATCAGTGAAGCAATCTGCGAGCGGATCTGCTCATAGGGCGGGGTAGCTGCTTGGAGGTCAACACTGATCTGCGTGCTCATGAAGTAGCTGCCGGCTGATGTTCCCGCACGAAGGCGCTACCGGGGCGCTCTAGGAAAATGACTGCTGGGACAACGAAGATGAGCAATGCAAAGAGTCCCAGCCCGGCCGGGAATCCGTAGCCAATGAGCAGCATGGCTACCACTGCACTGGTGTTAACACGCATTGAACGCAGTTCCAGGACCTTGCGGTACCAGATTTCTTCAGCCGACGAGACAGCCCAGGGAATAATTGCCCGGCGGGAGAACCAGACGAATCCAAGATGGGTTGCCAGCAACAGCAGGATCAAGCCTGCAACCATTGTCTTGCCTGGAGGCACGAAGCCCCACAAATAGTCCAGCGGCGGATCGAGCAGAAAATAGGTGCTGGTGGCAAACAGCAAGCCAGCGGCGATGTAGGACCACAAGGGCAGGGGCGCGTGGTACTTGGGTGCTGTAGACGCCTGCCGGGCCACCGTGCTGACGTAGCTGAGATAAAGCGCATTGAGAACGGCATAGCTCAAAGCCGCACCGGCAAAGATCATTAAGATCCACGTAGTTCGCTCATTGGTAGGCATCTGGAGCTCGTCATCCAGTGGCAAGAATGACCAGCCGATTGCAACGCTGAGCAAGGTGAGTGCTGCAGTTACGTATTGCAAGGTGAATAGTTGATCACGCAAACGCGAGAAGGCGGTCCGTTCCCTGGTGGTGGATTGAGCTGAGAATGTAGAGCGCGGTCCCCAGAAGAGCAACGTGAGGGCTACCGCAAGGGCGCCATAGCTAACGAACTCGTACTGTCCATCCGGCGAATTAGCCTGCGAGTAATTGACCACCGACACGGTGAAGGCCAGCAAGACGATGCCGATATTGCGCATCAAGCGGTTGAGCCAGACCGTGCGCAACGCTTGGTTGTCTTCGACCGAGATGCCGGCCAAGGCAGGTTTTTTCAGGATAACTACGGTAATCACAGCCGCGGCCACGATGATCCCTGCCAGGGCCACGATGAATACCGGGAGCATCTGTGTGCCCGGCAACCGCCCATCATACGGACCCTCCGACGTGTATGAATAGATGCCGTCAAAATCAAAGGTCGTGAATTCCGAGGCCGGAACGCCAACGAGCCCTTCGACTTTGGACGCCGGCCACAGGGAGCCGACCGCGATCAGCAGCAAAAGCCCAACGAAAGCCCCTAGGGCCTTGGGAAACGGAGTTGTCAGGCTGCGGGCCTCTAATGAAGCGGTGCGCACTGGCTGGAGTTCCTTGGGCCAAGTGAACAAGCCGATGAGGTAAACCAGAAGAACCCAGATCCCCGGAGTGAGTGCTTCAGCGAGAGCCGAACCTGAATTGGGCTCGGTCATTGAAACGCGCCAGGTCTCAGACAAATCCCATGAGGTTGAAGCAAAGAATGCGATCAATGCGCACCAGAACGAGTGGGATCGGGCCCGGTCGATAGCTGGTGTTCCACGCCTGTGCGCCACCGAACGCAACCAAACGCAGATGATTGCGGCAACGAAAGCGATGGATATGGCGCTCGCCGAGAACTGGTTCATGGAAATCAATGTATCAACTATTTGATACATATTGAATCCTCTGGCGAATTAAACGATGAAAAATAGTCCCAGTGACGTACGCTCAAATCATGGGTCTGTTTACTTCCACTCCGTTGCCCGAACCGGTCGGTGATTCCGCACCTCCGGTGGACGAGCATCCATCGCGCATAGCAACAGTTCTGAGTCATTTGCGGCGTTCTGCGGACACGCGGATCACGCATCCGCGACGCTTCCGCCTGCAGCAGCTCAAGGCACTGGAGAAGATGCTGGAAGAGCATCTGGAAGACTTCGTCCAGGCCTTGGCCGAGGACTTGGGCAAGAGTGCCACCGAAGCCAAATTCTCCGAAATCGACGTGGTGCGCGCGGAAATAGATTTCGCCCAGCGCCACCTCGTTGAGTGGATGGATTCCACCAGTGTCAAGGTTCCGCTGGCCTTGCAGCCAGCCATGGCCAAGGTCGAGCCGCGCCCGCTGGGGGTCGTGCTGATTATCGGAGCCTGGAACTATCCGGTTCAGCTGGTGCTCGCACCGCTGGTCGCGGCCATTGCTGCCGGCAACGCTGCGGTCATCAAGCCATCCGAGCTGGCTCCTGCGACCTCAGGCGCCTTGGCCAAGTTCCTCCCGGTCTACCTCGACGAACGGGTTTACGCGGTAGTTGAAGGCGGCGTGGATACCTCCACCGAGTTGCTTGCCGCCCGCTGGGACCACATTTTCTACACCGGCGGCGAACGCGTGGCCAAGATCGTGGCTGCCGCGGCCGCGAAGCATCTGACGCCTACCACCTTGGAATTGGGCGGAAAATCGCCGGCCGTGGTGGAGAACGATTCGTTGGCTTCCGCGAAGCGCTTGGCTTACGCCAAGTTCATGAATGCCGGCCAGACCTGCGTGGCGCCGGATTACGTATTGAGCGTGGGCGACTCGTCTGAGCTCATCAGGCGCCTGGGCCAGGCCATCACCAGCTTCTACGGCAAGGAACCGCTGACCCATCCGGACTTTGGCCGCATCGTCAGCCGCAAGCACTTTGAGCGGCTGCTGTCGATGTTCGAGCAAGGCGAGGTGGTTTTCGGCGGCGAGTACGACGAGGATACCCTGCGCATCGCGCCGAGCATCATGCGCAATGTGGACCTCGAGGGAAGTTTGATGACCGAAGAGATTTTCGGTCCGATCCTGCCGGTGATCGAAGTGGAAACCTTCGAGGAAGCCCTCGAATTCATTGCCCGGCGGCCGTCGCCGCTGGCCGCTTACCTGATGAGCGAAAGCCCGCGCCTGCAGTCGATTTTCTCTGATCGGGTGCGAGCCGGCTCCATTGTGCATAATGCTCCGTTGGCCCAGATGATCGTTCCAACCCTGCCTTTCGGCGGTGTGGGACCGAGCGGAATGGGGGCCTACCACGGCAAGCACGGGTTCGAACGGCTTTCGCAGATGCGCTCGGAATTCAACAAAACAACCGTCGTTGATACCCTGAGCGCAATATATCCTCCATATTCATGGGCCAAGCGAAAGATTATTGATCGCTTACTGTAGCGCGGTTCATAGCTTTATGGCTTGTCAGGGTGCTTGGATTGATAGGTTGGAAATTTTCAAGCATCAGGAGATGTAACGCATGACTGAGCCCGCACCGTCTCAGGACGGTCTGAAGCGTGGCCTCAAAGCTCGCCATATGCAGATGATTGCCATTGGCGGCTCGATTGGTACCGGACTATTCGTCGCGTCCGGCGGCACCATTGCCCAAGCTGGCCCCGGTGGCTCGCTGGTGGCCTACGCGCTGATCGGCATGATGGTGCTGCTCTTGATGCAGTCGTTGGGAGAAATGAGCGCCCGGCTTCCGGTCGCCGGCTCCTTCCAGACTTACGCAACGGTCTTCGTGAACCGCCACTTCGGCTTCGCGATCGGCTGGAACTACTGGTTCAACTGGGCCATTACCGTGGCTGCCGAACTGGTGGCAGCTGGCATCATCATGTCCTACTGGTTCCCTGATGCCCCGGGATGGATCTGGGCGGCCATCTTCCTGGTGCTGCTCACCGGATTGAATGCGCTGTCCGCCAAGGCCTTTGGCGAGGGCGAATACTGGTTGGCCGCGATCAAGGTCATCACCGTGGTGGTCTTCTTGATCTGCGGTGTCGCGATGATCTTCGGCATCCTGGGCGACTCCACCCCTGGCTTCAGCAATTGGACCGATGGCGAAGCGCCATTTGTTGGCGGCTGGCTGTCCATCGTCTCGGTCTTCATGATCGCCGGTTTCTCCTTTCAGGGAACCGAACTGATCGGCGTGGCCGCCGGTGAAGCCGAGAACCCCCAGCGCGACATCCCACGCGCCATCAAGGCGATCTTCTGGCGCATCATGCTCTTCTACATCGGCGCGATCTTCGTCATTGGCATGCTGATCCCGTATATGGATCCATCCCTGCTCTCTTCCGAGGCATCGGATATCACCACCTCGCCATTCACCCTGGTCTTCGAACGTGCGGGCGTAGCCTTCGCCGCGGCACTGATGAATGCGGTGATCCTGTCGGCTATCCTCTCCGCAGGCAACTCCGGCCTATATGCCTCTGCGCGCATGCTTTATTCGATGGCGTTGGACGGCAAGGCTCCAAAGATCTTCGCCCGCTTGAATAAGCGCGGCGTTCCCATGCCGGCAATGCTGCTAACCGCCTCGGTAGGCCTTTTCGGCTTCCTGACCGCGATTGTCGGCCAGGGTTCGGCATATACCTGGTTGCTGAACGTTTCGGGTCTCTCCGGCTTCATTGCCTGGGTGGGTATCGCAGTGTGCCACTACAAATTCCGCAAGGCATATATTGCCAGCGGGCAGGATCTCGCGAACCTGCCGTACAAGGCGCCACTGTTCCCGTTGGGACCGATCCTGGCTTTCGTGATCCTGATCGTGGTGATCGTCGGCCAGAACTACCAGGCGATCGTGGATGGAAACTTGCTGCAGATGGCTTCGAGCTACATTGGCCTGCCGATCTTCCTGCTGCTCTGGCTGGGCCACTGGCTGGCTACCCGCAAGCAGCCAGCCGTGGCCATCGATCCATGGACCGCAAAGCTGCACTAGCCAGCTAGCGCAGCATCAACAATCACCCGAGCTTCAGCCAGCACCTGCTGCAGATGCTCGGGTGATTTTGTTGATTCTGCATAGATCTTGTAGATGTCTTCCGTGCCCGATGGGCGCGCGGCAAACCATGCGTGCTCGCTGGAAACCTTCAAGCCGCCAATGGGGAAGCCGGCCGCTTGCGTGGCCTTGGCGGTAATCGGATCCGATGCCAGTTCGGTAGCGGTGACCATCGATGGGTCCAGCTTGCCCAGTACGGCCTTCTGCTCGCGGTTTGCGGGCGCGTCAAAGCGGTCGTAGAAGCTGGGGCCGTGGCGCTCTACCAGTTCGGCATGCAGCTGGCTGGGGCTCTTGCCGGTTACTGCGCGGATCTCGCTGGCCAGCAGGGCCAGCATCAGGCCGTCCTTGTCGGTGCTGAACGCCTTGCCGGAGAAGTCCAAGAAGCTCGCCCCGGCCGATTCCTCGCCGCAAAAAGCGACCCTGCCGGAAGCCAGCGGTTCAACGAAGTACTTGAAGCCCACCGGTACCTCGCGCAGGGTCCGGCTGTGGGAAGCCACCACCTTGTCGATGAGCATCGAGGAGACCAGGGTCTTGCCGATCTGGGCATCACCTGGCCACTGCGGACGGTGGGTGAGCAGGTAGTCGATGGCCACGGCCAGGAAGTGGTTCGGATTCATCAGGCCGGCATCCGGGGTGACAATGCCGTGGCGGTCAGCATCGGCATCGTTGCCGGTCGCGATGTCGTACTTCTCGCGATTGGCCACGAGGGAGGCCATTGCATGGGCGGAGGAGCAATCCATGCGGATCTTCCCGTCCTTGTCCAAGGTCATGAAGCCGAAGCGCGGATCCACGGACTCGTTGACCACTTCGAGGTTCAGGCCGTATCGGCGGCCAATTTCGCCCCAGTAGTGCACCGAAGCCCCGCCCAGCGGATCTGCGCCAATGGAAATGCCGGACTCGGCGATGGCCTTGAAGTCGATGACTTCAGCCAAATTGGCGATGTACAGTTCGCGGAAGTCGAAGGGCCGGGCATTCGGCTCGCCGCGCTTGACCGCTCCGCTGGCCAGCAATTCGTTGGCCCGTGCAGCGATGGGTCCGGTGATTCCGGATTCTGCCGGTCCGCCATGCGGCGGGTTGTACTTGATGCCGCCGTCGGTTGGCGGGTTGTGCGATGGGGTGATGATCAGGCCATCGGCCTGTTCGCCGCCGCTAGCGTTATGTACCAGGATTGCGTGGCTGACCGCTGGAGTGGGAGTCAGTCCGTCATCGGCGAGCACGGTGACGCCGTTGCCTGCCAAGACTTCAAGGGCGGTGCGGTATGCGGGCGCGGAGAGTGCGTGGCTGTCCTTGCCCACGTACATCGGGCCGGTGATCCCCGCACCGTTGCGGTAGTCGACCACGGCCTGGGTGATCGCAGCGATATGCATTTCATTGAAGGTGGTGTTCAGGGAGCTTCCGCGATGTCCCGAGGTGCCGAAAATGACGGCCTGGTCGGGGTTGCCGCTGGAAGGAACCAGGGTGCTGTAGGCATCGAGTACCTCCTGCAAATTGATCAGGTCTGATTCTTGGGCTGGCTGGCCAGCTCGGAGGTGTGCCACAGATTGCCTTTCAGATTGATGCGCTTATCGCAGTTTCGTAGAAGAATGGTAGGCAAATGAGCTACTACCAGTATCCGCAGAACCCCTACCAACGACCGCCTGAATCCGCCGGCCTCTCGGTGGCTTCCCTGGTGCTTGGCATCTTGTCGTTGCTAGGCTTCACTGTCATTATCCTTGTTCCGCTGGCCGGAGTCATTACCGGGCACCTGGCCTACCGGCGTGAACCCAGCTCCCGGGGCTTGAGCCTGGCCGGGCTAATTACCTCATGGATTGGATTGGCACTAGCCATAGTCATTTACGCGGTAGCCATCTGGTTCTTCTGGGCATTGTCAACCGGGTTCGGCTACGACTCGTATTACGACAACGTGACCTTCTCACAAGGGCTTCTTCGATAATCCCCGGGCATGAAAAAAGCGGTTGGTTCAAATGAACCAACCGCTTTTCGCATGCTCGAACGCTTAGAGGATCGGGCCCATCAGCTTCTTCAAGGCCGGGGTAGCTGCCATCATGGCAATACCCAGGACAACAGCGGTGCCGCCCATGGCGATGAAGTACGGGATCTCGTTGCCCTCGGTGTAGTAGCCGGCCAGCACACCCGACAGGGTGGTGCCCAGCGAAACCGACAGGAAGAACAAGGCGATCATCTGGGTGCCGAAGGCGGCCGGAGCCAGCTTGGTGGCAATTGCCTGGCCCACTGGCGAGAGCAGCAGCTCGGCAAAGGTGCACAGCAGCAGGATGCCGACCAGCGCCAGCAGCGGGGTCTTCACGAAGGATTCCAGCGGGATGAACAGCAAGAAGGCCGCACCCACAACCACCAGTGCCAGGCCGAACTTCATTGAAGTGCGTGGCTGGCGCTTGCCCAGTTTGGTCCACAATGCGGCGAAGATACCGGCGAAGATGATGATGAAGACCGGGTTGATCGAGGTAACCCAGCTCGGTGGCATTTCCCAGCTGCCCAGGTGGCGGTCCAGGCGCTGATCCGAGTAAGCGGCAATGAAGGTGAACTGCTGCTGGAACAGGGCCCAGAAGGCAGCCGAACCGATGTAGAACGGAATGAATGCCCAGACTTGCTTGCGCTCGGTGGCGTCAACCTTCTTGCTGCGCAGGATCAACGCGAAGTAGATGATCGAAGCGGCGATCACCACGTAGGCGATGGTGCTTGCCAAATTCTCCGGAGTCACGATCTTGGATGCGAAAGCGGCAATGATCAAAACGATCACGGCAGCGAAGATGACCACATAGCGGTTGCGCTCAGAGGCAGGCAGCGGGTTGCTTGGGATGCGGCCGGAGTCCGGCAGCTTCTTGCGTCCAAGGGCATAGATCCCCAGGCCGATAGCCATGCCGACCGCGGCAGCGGCGAAGCCGATGTGGAAGCCGTACTGGACCTGCAGCCAACCGGTGAGCAGTGGGCCAAGCAGCCCGCCGATGTTCACGCCCATGTAGAACAGGGAGAAGCCGGCATCGATGCGCGGATCTTCCTTGGAGTACAGGGAGCCCACCAGGGCTACAGCGTTGGCCTTCAGGCCGCCGGAACCGACGGCAACGAAGATCAGGCCGATAACCAGTCCGGCATAGCCGGGCAGGAGCGCCAGGCCAATATGGCCGATCATGATCGCGATAGCCGAGAAGAACAGGACGCGTTCCGAGCCGAACAGGCGGTCGGAGAGCCACGCGCCCAGGATGGTGGACAGGTAGACAGCGCCGCCGTAGGCGCCGACCAGCGACAGAGCCAGACCCTGGTCCATGCCCAGGCCGCCGTCGGTGACCGAGTAGTACATGTAGTAAGCCAGCAAGCCCTGCATGCCGTAGAAGGAGAATCGTTCCCACATTTCCACGCTGAAGAGGCTTGCGAGCGCACCGGGGTGACCGAAGAAGGTCTTTCCGGAAGCTTTGGTGCTCGTTGTTGCAGTAGACATACGTAATATTTTTCGCCCTTGCCCACCCGAGTACCTACTTATATGGGAAAGGTCACACCTGCATCTGGGCTGCCAGCGCGAGCAGCAGTCCTTCGTCCGAGCGCGGGGAAATCAGCTGAATACTCATTGGTAACCCCTCGTTGGAGTAGCCTACCGGAACGGTGATGGCCGCTACTGAGGCGACGTTCACCATGGAAGTGTAGGGGGTGTACCGGCACTGCAACATATAATCCACATCGGCTGTGGATTGTGTATAGTGCCCGATCATCGGCGGGATCGAGGCCATGGCAGGGGTGGCCACGACATCGTAGGCGGACCATTGGCGCACGAAGTCGGCCGCAATCTGCTTCAACCTCGAACCTGCCTGCAGGCTCTGTTCCAGCGAGCGGTCGGCGGCGCGTCGGCGGAAATCCCTTGCTAAATCGCCGAGCAGCGAATCATCCGCGACCGGAACGTCCTTCAGCCCATTGGTCCACACCGCCGCGAAGGTTTCCGGATAGTCCGTGGCGTAGTGCAGGTTGGCCGGCTGGACGCGATGCCGTTCTCCAAGGCGTTCAAGGCCCTGGGCAAATGAAGCCCGGGCTTCTTGCGCCAGGGTAATTTCATAGACCGGTTCAAACGGGGAATGGATGCTGTACCCAATCTTCAGCCCGTCCAGGCGCTGGGGGTAGCTTCCCTGCAGCAACGGCAGATAGTGGTCCTTGCCGCGCATGGCGTCAAGCAGCAAAGCCGCATCCAAGGCATCATGGGCCAACGGTCCGCTAACCGCTAGCTTCGGTGCGCCCATGGGATCGGTGTAGCCATCAAGGATGTCGCTGGGAACGCGGCCCAAAGAAGGCTTCAGGCCTACCAGCCCGCAGGCGGCCGCGGGGATGCGAACCGAACCGCCGCCATCAGAGCCCGGACCCAGCGGAATCATGCCGGCGGCAATCGCCGCGGCCTGCCCGCCAGAGGAACCGCCCGACGAGCGCGTGGGATCAAAGGGATTGCGTGATGGGGGCGCCACGAGGTTCTCTGAATAGCTGCTCAGCCCGAATTCCGGAACCTGCGTCTTGCCCAGGACCACCACGCCCTCGGCGCGCAGCCTGGCCACCAAGGAGTGATCACGTTCAGCGACCATCGCAGGCATCGCCGCAGTGCCATAGGTGGTAGGCATCCCGGCCACGTCATTGAGGTCCTTGAACGCGGTGGGGAGCCCATGCAAGCGGCCAATGTCGCCACGGGCATGCGCCTGGTCCGCCGCTGCCGCGGCCTCCATCGCATTTTCTGCCACGTGGACGAAAGCACCTAGGTCCGCCTGCTCTTCGATGCGCTTGAGGTAGTGCTCGGTGACCTCGCGGCTTGAACGCTCGCCGCGGGCCAGCTCGTCTCGCAATTTCAGGGCGCTTGAGGGAAACATGTCGGCTTTCGACGCAGGAAATGACTAGTCTTATAAGCAAACACCCTATGTGAGAGGAATGCTAGCCGTGAGCGATTTTGAGACTGTTTCGGTCAATGATGTCCCGAAGGATGCCTTCATCCTTGACGTGCGCGAAGACTTCGAATGGGAAGCCGGCCGTGCTGCCGGAGCAACCCATATTCCCCTTGGCTCCTTGCCAGAGAAGATTTCCGAGCTTGACCCGGATGTAGACACCTACGTCATCTGCCGTACCGGTGGCCGTTCGGCCCAGGCCGCATCGTGGCTCACCGTGATGGGCTACACCGCCTTCAACGTCGCCGGCGGTTCCGATGCGTGGATCGAAGCGGGCTTGCCAATGGAAGCGGATAACGGCCAGGAGCCAACCGTACGATGAACTATGCCTATCTGGGACCTGCTGGCACTTTCACCGAGTCGGCCCTGCTGCAGGTTCCCGGGGCTGCCGAGGCGCAGCGGATCGCGGCCTCCAACGTCAACGTGGCGCTGACCATGGTGCGCGAGGGGACCGCGGACGCGGCGATGGTCCCGATCGAGAACTCGGTAGAAGGCGGCGTTTCGGCCACCTTGGACGCCATTGCGCAGGGCGAAGCCCTGCAGATTGTTTCCGAAATCCTGGTTCCGATCACTTTCGTGCTGGCGGTACGCCCCGGCATCGACTCGCTGGAGCAGATCAGGCAGATCTCCACCCACGGGCATGCCTGGGCGCAGTGCCGCTTATGGGCCGAAGCGAATATTCCCGGGGCCGCATTCACCCCGGCTTCTTCCACGGCAGCCGGCGCCCTGGCTCTCGAAGAGGACGAACCGCCGCATGATGCGGCGATCTGCTCTCCGCTGGTAGCCCAGGAGCGCGGCCTGAAGGTGCTGGCCAGCGGGGTCGAGGACAATATCGGCGCGGTGACCCGCTTCATCCTCGTGACTCGTCCGGGAAGGATTCCGCAGCCTACCGGCGTGGACAAGTCAACGCTGATCCTGCCGCTGCCCGAGGACCGTCCCGGTGCGCTGATGGAAATTCTCGAGCAATTCACCGCCCGCGGCGTGAACCTCTCGCGCATCGAATCGCGTCCTACAGGCAAGAGCCTGGGCGAGTACTTCTTCTCCGTCGATATCGAAGGCCACGTGGCCGAGGAACGCGTTGCCGCCGCCTTGTCGGGGCTGCACCGGCTGTCCCCGCACCTGCGCTTCCTCGGTTCCTACCCAGCCGCCCAAGGTCTGGAGCCGGCCGTGGATACCCATAATTCAGATGCGGCATTCAGTGAAGCCCGTGCCTGGGTGCAGTCGCTGCGCGACCGGCTTTAAGCAGGCAGCGCGAAGGCCCGGCCTAGCTCCCCGCAAGGGGAAATCGGCCGGGCCTTCGGCATGCGCTACGGGGTGCGCAGGCGCAGGGCGCTCGGGTTCACGGACACCTGCAGTTCGTTGACCTGGCCGGTGGGGTCCCCGTCGATCTGGGTATTCATCGGCTCATCGCAACGCAGCGACACGCCAGAGGTCTGGTAGAAGCTCATCACCGGAATCTTGTTCTTGGCGCGGAATGCGGTCTTGAGCAGGATCCAGGTCCAGCCGGCGGCCGAGCGGGGAGAAAGGATCACTGCGTCGAGCACGCCGTCGTCGATCTTGGCGTCGGGCACGAAATCCAGGCCCTGCAGCTTTCCGCAGTTGGCGAAGAGCACCGAACGGACCTTGCGGGTCTGCCAGCTCTCGTCGCCCGAGAGCTTGAAGCTGACCTTCTTGCGCTGGCCCGGCAACTGGCGCAGGCCGGCTTCCGAGTAGGCCAGCCAGCCGACCTTGGATTTCAGCTCTTCGTTGGTGTCGTCAAACAGGTCGGCGTCGGTGCCCACGCCGGCGATGACCAGGAAAGCATGATCCGCCTCCTTGCCGTCCAGCAGCTGCAGCTTCATGTGCCCGACGTCGATCCGGCGAACCATCCCGCGCACTGCCACCAGCGCCGCGGTGTGCAGGTCATCGAGCGGAATATCTACGTTGCGGGCCAGCAGGTTGCCAGTGCCCAGCGGCAGGATTCCCAGGGATGCGCCGGTGCCTTCGAGCACTTCCGCGACGGCGCGGATGGTTCCGTCGCCACCTGCGGCAATAATTGTGTCGCATTGCGCATCGAGTGCTTCACGGGCTGCATCCTGGCCGGCGTTGTCCTTGGTCGTTTCAAGGACCAGCGGTGCTTCCAGCCCCGCTTCAGCGCAGACGCGGACCACGGCTTCCCTTGCTTCGTCAGCACCTGACTTGGAAGGATTGATGACCAGGGCCACCTTGGTAGCCGCTGCCTGTTCAGCCGCTTCGGGCTGCTTGATCAGCGGTTTGCTGTAGTTCGAAAGCTTGCGCACCGAATACCAACTGGTCGCCGCGGCGGCAGCTGCAGCAGCCACGGCAGAGAAAACGATCACACGATTTGTCTGCATAATGCTCTCATCGTACTCATGATTGCTACCCTTAACATGTGATCGACCTGAAAATGCTCACCGAAAATCCGGATTTGTACCGTGCCTCGCAACGCGCGCGCGGTGCCGACGAGTCGTTAATTGACCAGCTGCTGGCAGCTGACACGGCACGTCGTGAAACCATCGCCACCTACGAGCGCCTGCGTGCCGAGCAGAATGCGTTCTCCAAGAAGGTCGGCAAGGCCAAGGGCGACGAGCGCGCCGCCCTGCTTGCCGAGGTCAAGGAGCTCGCTGCCGCGGTGAAGTCCGCCCAGGCCGAGTCCGACGCGGCCTCCGCCAAGTGCACCGCACTGCAGCGTTCCATCCCCAACCTGATCATCGACGGCATCCCGGCCGGCGGCGAGGATGACTTCACCGTCGTCAAGCACGTGGGCACCGCCCGCGACTTCAAGGCCGAGGGCTTCGAGCCGCTGGACCACCTGCAGATCGCCGAGAAGCTGGACGCCATCGACATGGAACGCGGCGCCAAGGTTTCCGGCTCGCGCTTCTACTTCCTCAAGGGCATCGGCGCCCGGCTGGAAATCGCGATGATGAATATGGCCCTGGATGTGGCCATGGCGCACGACTTCATCCCGATGATCACCCCTACCCTGGTCCGCCCCGAAACCATGCAGGGCACCGGCTTCGATGTCGAGCACGACGACGAGATCTACAAGCTCGAGCGCGACAACATGTACCTGGTCGGCACCTCGGAGGTGGCCCTGGCCGGCTACCACGCGGACGAGATCATGGATCTGGCCGACGGCCCGATCCGCTACGCCGGCTGGTCCTCCTGCTACCGCCGCGAGGCTGGTTCGGCCGGCAAGGACACCCGCGGCATCATCCGCGTGCACCAGTTCAACAAGCTGGAGATGTTCGTCTACGCCAGCGTCGAGGACGCCGAAGCAGAGCACCAGAAGCTGCTTGCCATGGAAGAGGACATGCTCGGGCGCATGGAACTTCCCTACCGCGTGATCGACACCGCCGCCGGGGATTTGGGCATGAGCGCCGCGCGCAAGTTCGACTGCGAAGCCTGGGTTCCTACCCAGGGCACCTTCCGCGAACTGACCTCGACCTCGAACTGCACCACCTTCCAGGCCCGCCGCCTGAATATCCGCGAACGCGAGATCATCGACGGCAAGGCCGGCAAGACCCGTTCGGTGGCGACGCTGAACGGCACCCTGGCGACCACCCGCTGGCTCGTGGCGATTCTGGAAAACCACCAGAACCCCGACGGTTCGGTCAACGTGCCCAAGGCGCTGCAGCCTTACCTTGGCGGACTCGAAGTACTCAAGTAGCCAATGACCGGCCATTTGCCGGCTGCCCCTCGCGGGCAGCCGGCAAATGCTTTTAACCGGTTGTTCACTTGGCGCTGTGCCTTGGGTCATCGCCAAAAACCCGCGGTGGTGGTTAACTTGAGCCATGACTGTTATGACTAAGCTCGGCAACGATGACCGGCTGACCAAGCAAAAATTGATGATTTGCCTTGACGTGGATGGCACCATCGTCAACCACCAGGGGGAAATGAGCCAGCGCGTGCGCGATGCCGCGCGGGCTGTAGTGGCCCAGGGCCATGAGGTAATCATCTCCACCGGCCGCTCCTTGGGTGCGGCCCTGCCCATCATGGCGGAACTGGGCATCGACCATGGCTATGTCGTGGTCAGCAACGGCGGCGTGCTCGCAAAGGTGTGCCAGGATGAAGTCGAGATCCTGCACCGCGAGATCTTCGATCCGTCGACAGCGCTCAAGGCGCTGCGCGACCAGCTTCCCAAAGCCAAGTACGCCTTGGAGAACGAGCGCGGCGAATTCCTTTCCAGCGAAACCTTCGGCGACATGAGCTTTGGCGCCGAGAGCAAGGTCGTTGATTTCGGCGAGCTGGTTAACAGCAAGGCCGTGCGCGTGGTGGTTTTCTCCACCGACAACACCGCCGAGGAATTCGGGCATGCCGTGCAGAGCCTGGGGCTCTCCGGGGTGACCTACTCGGTGGGCTGGACCGCTTGGCTGGATATTGCCGCCGAGGGTACCACCAAGGCCAGCGGCCTGGAGCGGCTGCGGGCGATCCTGAAGTTCGATTCAAAGGACTCGCTGGCAGTAGGCGATGGCCGGAATGACGTCGAAATGCTGCAGTGGGCCGGACATGGCGTGGCCATGGGCCAAGCGCCGGATGAGGTCAAGGCAGTGGCCGACGCCGTGACTGAAGGCGTTGACCAGGATGGCCTGGCCATCGTCCTGGAAGGACTGCTGGGCAGCTAGCACCAGGTTCTAGAGCTGGTCGGTGTATTCCAGCAGCCGGGCGATCGCTGCCCGCGCGCCCAGCTCGTCGTTGTAGCCCGAACGCACGATCGCCGCAGATACTGCCTGGGGAGTGATTCCCAGGATCCCGGCGACCGCTTTTTGCTGCCCGCGCACACCGGGAGTCAACAGGTCAACGACGGACCATTCGGCCTCGGTGCGGGTGCGGATCCACTGTCCGAGCATGCGCAGCAGGCCCTCGAGCTCGCCGTCCATCTCGTCATTGCCCGAGGAAACGCAGATCGGGACCCTTTCGCCGCGGTGGCTGGCCGCCTCCAGCGCGCCGAGCGCGCGCCGCGCCGCCCTGCCCTCGACCAGGTCGGCCTCTGCGGGCACCGGCTCGTACAGGCTGCCGATACCCAGCCCGATATTGCAGAAGTTCAGCCGTGCCACGCGCAGCAGCGCGTCGACGGCGGCATCGGGGTCACTGGGCACTCCGAGCAGCAGCTGCCCGCTGAGCGCGGTGAACGGCGCGTGGGTGTCGACTTGTTCCAGCTGGTGCCAGAGCTGCTCGCTGGCGGCGGCAACATCGGTGACCGAGCGGGGCCGGGGGCTGAGCGCAACGACAAACATGATTCAAGTATTGCGTGTGCAACCGGGTTTGTCGCGCACTGTGCGGCACTTGGCGGCTAACGGTGCTGCTCCAGCCTGATGCTGGTCCGCCGGCTGGCGGGATCAGGAGGAACTAGGACAGGGTGCTGCTGGGCGCGCCCTGCTGGGCGGGCAGCGCAACGGTCGTGTACTTGAAGAAGAACTGCGTAGCGGGGCCAATCAGCAGTGCATAAGCCACCGTGCCCACGCCCACCGGACCGCCGAGCAACCAGCCGATCCCCAGCACGCACACCTCGATAATGGTGCGCAGCAGGCGGATCGATTTGCCGGTGCGCAAATGCAGCCCGGTCATCAGGCCGTCGCGCGGGCCGGGGCCGAAATGGCAGCCGATGTACAGGGCGCCGCCAAGGCCATTGACGGCGATGGCGCCAACCATGGTCAGGATCTGCCAGCCCAACCCGTGGACATCAGGGATGAGCCAGAGAAAGAAGTCCAGGCCAAGCCCGATGAGCAGCACATTGGCGACGGTGCCCAATCCTGGCCACTGCTTGAGCGGAATCCAGGCCAGCAGCACCACGACGCCGACGATGATCACTATCGTTCCCAGCGACAGCGGAATGTAGTTGGCCAGGCCCAGGTGAAGCACATCCCACGGATCCACGCCGAGCTGGGCGCGGATCAGCAGTGCCATGGCCAGCGCAAAAAGCATGAGGCCGATGAAGAGATTTGCAAGACGCAGGGGGAGCTTTCCGGCACGCAGCTGATCGAGCGGAGTGAGATTATGCAGGGTCATGATGCTTCAAGGCTAGCCCTGCGCTGAACCCCGGCAGTAATCCCGCAAGTATCAGATGGTCACATTCCTAGTCCCAGTCCAGCCATGGTGCGGCGAGCCCCGAGACAACCAGGGCGAAAGCTCCGATGAAAAGAAAGCCGATGGCAAGCGAAAAAAGAACCATCCAGCGGGTGGGACTGCTATTCATTATCGGATCCAGGCTTTCGTTTCATCATGATCCCGGTCAAGCGGGCCACCGAGTAGACGGCGCCAAACAGGGGAATAGGCATGGCTAGGGCCAGCGGTATGGCGGTGCGCACACAGCGTTCGCGGAGGAACTGCACCAGCACAAAGAGCGTGCCCAGCGCCCACAGCACCAGAATGCCAACTTCCAGGCCGTCCAGTGCCATTACCGCTTCCATGAAAGCAGTCTATCCACCGGGGGCGAGGCTTCCCAGTATCGCAATGCCCAGGGCCGACGATAGCTGGCTCAGGTCCCCGGGCCGAGGTTGGCTGGCCGATGCGTCGGTTTCAGCACCAACCGTGGCTTGAACCCCTGGCGGGCGCAGTGCGGGAACATGGATGAACAATGCCGGGACCGGTTGGGAATACGCCAAATACGCAATGTGGTTGCACACGAAACGCCCGGCATCCTCGGAGACCCTTGCCTCATAGCCTGCGGCGAGCAGGGCGCGGACGGCCGCTGCTGGATCAAGTGTGGCATCCAAGCGTCCCGGCGCATTCGCCTTGATGGCGGCTGACCGTGGCTGGGCGCCATCATTGTCGGGGATGCGGGCATCATCTTCGTTAAAAGCCCATCGCTCCGGCGTGATTGCATTCCGGCCGCCGGCTTCGCCGACGCAAATCAGCGCATCGGGCTGGTGCTTCGCCAAGAGCGATTCGAGTGCTTTGCCGGAGGCCGCGAAGGACACCGGAAGCATGGCGGTGAGGACCTGATGCTCACCCAGCTGCCTGGGAAGGCTGGAAACGACTTCCTGGCTGGCATTGAATTCGTCGTTGCCGAACGGCTCGAAACCGGTGACCAAAATATGCATGGGCCCATTATGGACCCAAACTGTCGGTGTCCGCTGATAGGACTGAGGCAATGGTCCGCTCGACAGTTCTTGGTTAGGTGCTCATGGTAATCGCGGTTTTTGTACTCGTCATCGTGAATATTCTGGCAACGGCATGTATTGCCTTGCTGCTGGTGCGCAGGACATCCGGCTCTGATGGCACCCAGATCCAGGACTCGGTGCGTGCTGCTAATGCGGAGCTCCGGCAGGAACTGGGGACCCAGCGCACCGAACTGCGCCAGGGGATGGGCGAAGTGCGTACCGAGATCGACGCCAAGCTGACCGCGATGGCAGAAGCCAATGCGAACCGCCATCTGCAGGTCCAGGGGCTGCTCCAGCAAGAAATGGAGAAACTGCGCTCGGGCAATGAAGCCAAACTCGAGAAGATGCGCGAGACGGTGGACGAGAAGCTCCAGGGGACCTTGGAGAAGCGGCTGGGCGAATCCTTTGAACTGGTCAGCAAGCGGCTGGAAATGGTGCAGAAGGGGCTGGGGGAAATGCAGAGCCTGGCCCAGGATGTAGGCGGGCTGAAACGCGTGCTCACCAACGTGAAGAGCCGTGGTTCATGGGGCGAAGTGCAGCTTTCGCGCCAGCTGGAAGACATCCTCACCGCAGAGCAGTACGAGCAGAACGTGGCGGTCGTGCCCGGCAGCCGCGAGGTCGTGGAGTTCGCGGTGATCCTGCCCGGGCGGGATGCCGGAACGATCTATCTGCCAATCGACTCCAAGCTGCCGCAAGAGGACTACGAGCGCCTGCTCGATGCCCAGGAGCACGGCGACAAGGCCGTCATCGCCGCTGCGGGCAAGGCGCTGGACCGGGCGATCCTTGAGCAGGCCAAGCTGATCTCCAGCAAGTACATCGCCCCGCCGTACAGCACCGACTTCGCCATCATGTACTTGCCCACCGAGGGGCTGTTCGCCGAGGTTGTGCGCAGCCCGGGGCTGGCCAGCAAGCTGCAGGCCGAGCACCGGGTGCTGGTCACGGGGCCGACCACCCTGATGAGCCTGCTGAACTCCTTGCAAATGGGTTTCCGGACACTGGCCATTGAGAAGCGCAGCAGTGAGGTGTGGCAGGTGCTCTCGGCGGCCAAGGAAGAGTTCCGCAAGTACGGAGATGTCTGGGACAAGCTGGGCAAGCAGCTGGCCACGGCGCAGAACACGGTGCGCGATGCCGGTACCCGGACCCGTGCGGTGGAGCGGAAACTCAAGGACGTGCAGACCCTGGAAGTTTCCGCGCAGGAAGATGTGCTCAGCGGAATGCTGCCTGAAGCCTAGCGCCGGGCAGGTCCGGGTCTCCGTCAGTGAACCGGCAGCAAAAGCAATGGCGGCGACCCCCGATTCGGGGGTCGCCGCCATGTTCGGCTTGAGCCTAGTGGCTAGGCCTTGAAACGCTCGATGGAGCGAGCCAGCTCGGCTTCGGCAGCCTCGCGGCCTTCCCAACCCTCGGCCTTGACCCACTTGCCTGGTTCCAGGTCCTTGTAGCGGGTGAAGAAGTGCTCGATCTCCTTGATCAGCCATTCGTCGATGTCTTCAAGTTCCTTGATGTGGTCAAAGCGCTTGTCGGCAGGAACGCACAGCAGCTTGGCATCGCCACCGCCATCGTCGGTCATGTTGAATACGCCAATTGGGCGTGCTTCGACAACAACACCTGGGATCAGGTCAACACCCGGGATGAAGACCATGGCGTCCAATGGATCGCCATCTTCGCCCAGAGTATCGTCGAAGTAGCCGTAGTGGGTTGGGTACTGCATCGAGGTGAACAGCACGCGATCCAGGCGCAGGCGGTGGGTCTCGTGGTCGATCTCGTACTTGACGCGCGATCCGGTGGGGATCTCGATGGTCACGTCGTGGCTCATGAAAAGCACACTCCTAAACTAGTCTTAGGGATATCCGCTATAAGGGTATCGCCCCATTGCGCCTGATGGATAAAACTGCGAGAGGAATGTAACCATATGAACACTGCCGCCCGACGCGCTATTACGCTGGGGGTGGCGATTGTTGCCATGGTTGCAGTGATTGCCGCGATGCTGCTGGCCCCGCGATTCTTCACCGGAGAGCCCGAGGCTTTCTATACCCCGGCCAGCGCGCAGCTGGCCGATAAATCCCCAGTCGCCGTGCGGGACCTGGACCCCAACGCCGCGCAACCGGACCCCGGGATCCTCGCCGCGAAGCTGGATGGCATCCTGGCGGACAAGCCCGACCGGACGTCCTTCAACGCCCAGGTGGTCGACGTGGCCACGGGCACAGTCCTGTATGACAGGAACTCCGAAATAAATGGCACCCCGGCCTCCAGCCTGAAGGTAGTCACCGCCATCGCGGCCCTCGATGCCCTCGGCGGCGACACCCAGCTGTCCACCAGCGTGCTGCTCGATGGCGGCACATTGATCCTGCGCGGCGGGGGAGATGTGCTGCTGGGCGACGGGGAATCGGACCCGGCGCACCCCAAGGGCTATGCAGGACTGGCAACCCTGGCCAAGCAGACCGCCGAAGAACTTGAAAAGCGCGGCATCAGCGAGGTCAAGCTGTGGCTGGACGACTCGCTGTTCGGCGATGCGCACAGCAACCCCGCCTGGGACAAGTCGCTGTTCACCTCCAATAACATTGGCCAGGTCTACCCGATTGCGCACTACGCCGGGCGTGCCGGGGAAAGCACCAGCACCGCCTACCAGTCCGACCCGGCCGCGCAGGTCCGCAAGGTCTTCGCCCAAGCCCTGGGCGAGCGGGTCAAGGTGGATGAGGGTGGCCGCGGCCCCTATGCGGGGGGCGAGCAGATCACCGAGGTGAAGTCGGCACCGCTGCGCGATGTCATCAAGCACATGCTGCTGGTTTCGGATAACTACATTGCCGAATCCATGGGCCGCCTGGTGGCGCTGGACCGCCAGATGCCCGGGGAGCAGGCAGGGGCCGCCGTCGCTGCTGTGGCCCAGGCCCATGGGGCTGCTGGCCACACGCTCGTGGACACCAGCGGCCTGGCTGCCAGGAACCGTATTTCGCCCGCGGCGCTGACCGCGGTACTGCGCTCGGCCGCCACCAGCAAGAAGCCGGAATTGCGCGAGGTCGTCTACTCGCTGCCGGTCGCCGGCTACAACGGCACCTTGATGAACCGCCTGGGCGGTGCCGGAACACTTGGCCTGGTCCGCGCCAAGACCGGCTCGCTCACCGGCGTGGCCACGCTGACCGGCATGGCCATGACCGAAGACGGGCGCCTGCTCGCCTTCTCGATCTATGCCGATCAGCCCAACGGAACACTCGCACCCCACAAGCCAACCATTGACTCTGCTGTCACCGCCATCCGTGGCTGTGGCTGCCGGAGCTGAACGCCGCAGGAGGAGCAAATGAACCAGTTCGTCGATTGGAAGCTGGCGGCCAAGGCCGCGAAAACCCTGATGCCCGCCGGGCCGGGGATCCAGGCCCAGGATGCCGCGCGGATCATCGAGGAACTGCGCATCGCCGCCGGCGAAGGCCTGGTGGAGGCCGAGAAGGTTTCCAAGCTGGCTGCTTCCGCGCCCTCGCAGACCCTGGTGGTGGACCGGTCCGGCTGGGCCAAGGCCGTCAGCCAGAATTTCGCGGCCCTGCTCCCGGCAGCGCGCCAGGACGTCCCCGGGGTGGTCCCCTTGATTGCCGGCGCAGAACTTGGCGCGGTGCTCTCGGTGCTGGGCACCCGGGTGCTGGGCCAGTTCGACCCGTTCGTCGGCCCGCGCCTGCTGCTCAACGCCCCGACCATCACCCAGATCCGCGGCGAGCTGAATGTGAACGCCCGCGACTTCTACCTGTGGATCGCCACCCACGAGCAGACCCACCGCCTGCAATTCGAGCACGCTGCCTGGATTCCCGGGGTCATGAAGCAGACCCTGGCCGAGGCTTTCGAGCCGCTGGCCGGCACCACCCACTCCATGGGCGAACTGGGTGAACGCCTGAAGTCCATGAAGTCCGAGGTCAGCGAACTGACCAGCATCATGTCGGTGCTCGAAGGCCACGCCATGGTCGTGATGAACGATGTCACCTCGATCCGCAGCATCAAGACCATCCGCCGCCGCTTCGAAGCCCGTGGCGAGAACCGTTCGGCCCTGGCGATCCTGCTGGGCAAGCTGCTGGGATTGGATGCCAAGGCGCTGCAGTACAAACGCGGGGCAAAATTCGTGCGGCATATCGTCGACGCGATCGGCTACGAGGGCTTCAACGAAATCTTCACCGCCCGCGAGATGTTCCCGAGCGCCGGGGAACTCGATGACCCGGAACGCTGGCTGGCCCGCACCCGATGAGCCGCGCCCTTCACCTTGCCCGCGCCGCCATCAGTGCCAGCAGCGCGCCCGGGCTGAACCTGATCGGGGTTTCCGGCGGTGCCGACTCGCTAGCCCTGGCCATTGCCGCGGCGACGCTGCCCGCTTCCTTCGGCGCCGTGGTTATCGATCACGGCCTGCAGCCCGGCAGCGCCCAGGCGGCCGAACGAGCCGCCGGGCAATGCCGCGAGCTGGGATTGGACCCGGTGGCGGTGCTCCAGGTCGAGACCTCGGATGACGAGGCTTCGGCCCGCACGGCCAGGTACCAGGCCTTTGAAGCAGCCCTGCAGCAGTTCAACGCGCAGGCATTGATGCTCGCCCACACCCGCGACGACCAGGCCGAGCAGGTGCTGCTGGGGCTGCTGCGCGGATCGGGAACCCGCTCGCTGGCCGGCATCCCTGCCCGGCGCGGAGCCTACCGGCGCCCCCTGCTGGAACTGTCCCGGGCGCAAACCGAGGAAATCTGCCGGCAGGCGGGGCTTGGCTACTGGGAAGATCCGAGCAACGCGGACACCGGGTACAAGCGCAACCTCATCCGCCATAGGATCCTGCCCTTCTTGCGCGAGGAACTTGGCGAGCATGTTCCCGAAGCACTGGCGCGCACCGCCAGCCTGGCCGCCGCCGACGCCCAAGCCCTCGACGAATGGGCCCAAGCGGCCAAGGACGAGCACGGGTTGGCGATCCCGGACCTGGCCAAGCTGCCGGTGGCCATCAGCTCGCGAGTATTACGCCTGGCCGCCATGGAAGCCGGGGCCAGGAATGTGGGCCATGAGCGAACGGCGGCGCTGTGCGCGCTGGCCGGGCTCGGCGTCCCCAAGTCCAAATCAGCTGGTCCTGTGCAGCTGGATGGCAGGATCAGCGCCTTCCGGCGGCAATCGGTGATCGTTTTCACCACAACCGGCTAAACAACCTTCCGCTAAATGTGGCACTCTAGGTAAGTACCACACCTCTAGAATCAGGAGAATTCTCGTGGATTCCAATGCAGTCAAAGCCGATCTTGCGCACGTTCTGTACACCAAGGAAGAAATCCAGGCCCGCGTGGAAGAACTTGCCGCGCAGATCGACAAGGATTACGAAGGCCGCGACATCCTCGTGGTAGGTGTGCTCAAGGGCGCCGTGATGATCATGGCTGACCTGGTTCGCGCACTGAACTCCCACCTGACCATGGACTGGATGGCAGTGTCCTCCTACGGTTCGGGTACCCAGTCCTCCGGTGTGGTGCGCATCCTCAAGGACCTGGATTCCGACCTCATGGGCAAGCACGTGCTGATCGTCGAGGACATCATCGATTCCGGCCTGACCTTGTCCTGGCTGAAGTCCAACCTGGAATCCCGCGGCCCGGCCTCGGTGGAAATCTGCACCCTGCTGCGCAAGCCGGAAGCAGCCAAGGTGGAAATCGACGTCAAGTACGTCGGCATGGACATCCCGAACGAATTCGTGGTGGGCTACGGCCTGGACTTCGCGGAAAAGTACCGCAACCTTGATTGCGTGGGCACCTTGGCCCCGCATATTTACCAGTAGGGAACTTTTCTCGCCAATGGGGCGTTGAGAAATATCGAAGGTGGCGTGACCCGGACGCCAGAGCAGTGCGTGAGGGGGATGCGCCAGGCGCGGGGCCTGTCGGATCAATGAAAAAGAAGAAGCTTTTTAACAGCTGGATCATTTGGGTCCTGGTCGGCGTAGTCGCCGTGGTGTTGTTCCTGCCGATGGTCTTCGGCAATAACTCGGCCAAGGTGGACACTTCCGTAGGCCTGCACCAGCTCACCAGCGGCAATGTCACCGAAGCGAAGATGTTCGACGGCGACCAGCGCGTGGATCTGAAGCTGCGCGACTCGCTGAAGGTCGATGGCGTGGACAAGGGCACCTCGGTGAGCTTCTACTACTCCACCGCCCGTGCCGAACTGGTGGTCGATGAGATCAACAAGGCCAACCTGGGCAAGTTCACCGACCAGCCGGTGGAAAGCAACTGGCTGCTGTCGATGCTCGGGATCATCATCCCGTTCCTGCTGATCGCCGGCATCTTCTGGTTCATCCTCGCCCGCTCCCAAGGCGGCGGCTCCAAGGTCATGCAGTTCGGCAAGTCCAAGGCGAAGCTGATCACCAAGGACATGCCGCAGGTAACCTTCAAGGATGTCGCCGGCGCCGACGAGGCCGTGGAGGAACTCCACGAAATCAAGGAATTCCTTCAGGAACCAGCCAAATTCCAGGCCCTGGGCGCGAAGATCCCCAAGGGCGTGCTGCTCTACGGCCCTCCGGGCACCGGCAAGACCCTGCTGGCCAAGGCCGTAGCCGGCGAGGCGGCGGTACCGTTCTACTCGATCTCCGGTTCGGACTTCGTGGAGATGTTCGTCGGCGTGGGCGCCTCGCGCGTTCGCGACTTGTTCGAGCAGGCAAAGACCAACTCCCCGGCGATCATCTTCGTTGACGAAATCGACGCCGTCGGCCGCCATCGCGGCGCCGGCATCGGCGGCGGCAACGATGAGCGCGAGCAGACCCTGAACCAGCTGCTGGTGGAGATGGACGGCTTCGACGCCACCACCAACGTCATCCTGATTGCCGCGACCAACCGCCCCGACGTGCTGGACCCGGCGCTGCTGCGCCCGGGCCGCTTCGACCGCCAGATCCCGGTGGAGGCACCGGATCTGAAGGGCCGCGAGCAGATCCTGGCCGTGCACGTGAAGGGCAAGCCGATGGATGCCACCGTGGACCTGAACGCCGTCGCGAAGAAGACCCCGGGCTACACCGGTGCCGACTTGGCCAACGTGCTCAACGAGGCCGCGCTGCTCACCGCCCGCTCCAACGCTAACCTGATCGACGACCGCGCCCTGGACGAGGCCATCGACCGCGTCATGGCCGGCCCGCAGAAGCGCACCCGCCTGATGGACGAGCACGAGCGCAAGGTCACCGCCTACCACGAGGGCGGCCACGCGCTGGTGGCAGCGGCCATGAACCAGACCGCACCGGTCACCAAGATCACCATCCTGCCGCGCGGCCGCGCGCTGGGCTACACCATGGTGGTTCCCGAATCCGACAAGTACTCGGTCACCCGCAACGAGCTGCTGGACCAGATGGCCTACGCCATGGGCGGGCGCGTCGCCGAGGAGATCGTCTTCCACGATCCGTCCACCGGCGCCAGCAACGACATCGAGAAGGCCACCGCCACCGCGCGCAAGATGGTCACCGAATACGGCATGAGCGAGAAGGTGGGCGCAGTGCGCCTGGCCGGCTCGGCTGCCGAGCAGGGCATGGGCACCGCCTCCCGCGACTTCTCCGACGAAATGGCCCACCTGGTGGACCAGGAAGTGCGCGAGCTGATCGAGCAGGCGCACAACGACGCCTACCAGGCGCTGATGGCCAACCGCCATGTGCTCGACCGCCTGGCCCTGGCGCTGCTGGAGCGCGAGACGCTGAACCAGAAGGAGATCGCCGAGATCTTCTCCGACCTGGTAAAGCGCGACAAGCGCGAAGTCTGGCTGAGCAACGAGGCCCGTCCGGTGCACCAAGAGGGCCCGATATTAAGCCCCAAGGAGCGCGCAGCTTCCTCGACCGACTAGGATCGAAGCGTGAGTGAACTACAAGAGATTGATCAGCCGCGGATCGCGGCAGCCGTGCGCGAGATCCTGGAAGCCATTGGCGAGGATCCCGACCGCGACGGCCTGGTAGACACCCCGAAGCGGGTGGCCAAGGCCTATGCGGAGTTCTTCGCCGGCTTGCACCAGAAAGCGGCAGACCACTTGTCCACCACCTTCGACATCGAGCACGATGAGATGGTGCTGGTCAAGGACATCCCGTTCTACTCGACCTGCGAGCACCACCTGGTGCCCTTCTACGGTTCGGCGCATATCGGCTACATCCCGGGCAAGGGCGGCAAGGTCACCGGCCTGTCCAAGCTGGCCCGGCTGGTCGAGGTGTACGCCCGCCGCCCGCAGGTCCAGGAGCGCCTGACCACCCAGATCGTCGATGCCCTCGTGGAGCACCTGAACCCCTCCGGTGCGATCGTCGTCGTTGAATGCGAGCACATGTGCATGTCCATGCGCGGGGTGCAAAAGCCCGGCGCGAAGACCGTGACCAGTGCGGTGCGCGGGCAGCTGCGGGAAACCGCCACCCGTGCCGAAGCCATGAGCCTGATCCTCGGAAAGTAGGAACCCCCATGTCGCTTGGAGCGATCCCGGGCACCGGCCCGAACACCAGCCCATTGCCGGTGATCCGCAAGTCCAGCAAGAAGACCATGGCCGACCTGCCAACCGGCCGCACCCTGGTCATGGGCATCCTGAACGTCACCGAGGACTCCTTCTCGGATGGCGGGAAGTACCTGTCCGCCGATGCCGCGATCGACCAGGGCCTGAAGCTGCTGTACTCGGGTGCCGACATCATCGACGTGGGCGGCGAATCCACCCGCCCGGGCGCCACGAACGTGGATCCTGCCCTGGAGCGCGAGCGCATCATCCCGGTCATCGAAGCCCTGGTGAAGGCCGGCGCGGTGATCTCCGTGGACACCATGCATGTCTCCACCGCCCGCGCGGCCATCGCCGCCGGCGCGCACCTCATCAACGACGTTTCCGGCCTGACCTATGAGCCGGGCATGCCGGAGCTGATCGCGGAAACCGGCGTCCCCTACGTATTGATGCACCGCCGCGGCACCGCGCAGGACATGGTCTCCGAGGCCAACTACCAGGACGTGGTCACCGAGGTCATCGGCGAATTGCGCATGCTGCGCGATGAATTCGTCGCCAAGGGCGTGGCCCCGGAGCAGATCATCATCGATCCGGGACTGGGCTTCGCCAAGGATGCGCAGCACAATTGGGCGCTGCTGGCCAACGTCCCTGCCATCGAGGAGCTGGGCCACCGGGTGCTGATCGGCACCAGCCGCAAGCGCTTCCTGGGCGAACTGCTGGCCGAGGGTTCCAAGAGCCGCGCGCCGATGGAACGCGATTCCGCGACCGCAGCGACCACCGTGCTGGGCGCCCGCGACAAGGTCTGGGCAGTGCGCGTGCACGATGTCACCGGCAACCGCGACGCCATTGAAGTCGTGCAGGCCTATGGATCGCATTAGCATCTACGGAATTTCGGCCACCGGCTACCATGGCGTTTTCGACCATGAGAAGCGCGACGGCCAGGAATTCATCATTGACGTGGTGCTGCACGTGGATATCTCACGTGCGGCAGCCAGCGACAATGTTCTTGACACGGTGCACTACGGCGAAGTCAGCGAGCTGGTAGTCCAGCAGATCCAGGCCGGCCCGTGGGACCTGATCGAGAAGCTGGGCAGCGAAATCGCCGAGGCGATCCTCGCCGCCTACCCGGGCGTGTTCACCATCGACGTGGTGGTGCACAAGCCGCAGGCTCCAATCCCGGTACCGTTCACCGATGTCACCATCTCGCTGACGCGGCACCAGAAGCAGCACACCGCGATCATCGCGTTGGGCGCCAACCTGGGTGATCCGCAGGCTACCCTGGCCGCCGCGGTGCAGGACCTCGGCGCAGAAGTCGAGCTGCTCAAGGTTTCCCCGCTGGCCATCACCAAGCCGGTAGGCGGTCCGCCGGAACAGCCCGATTACACCAACCAGGTCGTCCAGGTGCGTACCCGGCTGGCCCCGCATGAGCTGCTGGATCTGTGCCAGTGGATAGAAGCCAAGCACCACCGCACCCGCGAGGTGCGCTGGGAAGCGCGCACCCTGGATCTGGACCTGATCGCCTACGACCAGCTGAACCTGGATGATGAGCGGCTGACCCTGCCTCATCCGCGCGCCGCGATCCGCGGCTTCGTGCTGGCCCCGTGGAGCTGGATGGATCCGGACGCGGTGCTGAACGGGCAACTGGTTTCCCGTTTGGCCGCCGAAGCTGCCGATACGAAGGACATCATACGGCTATGGCCAAGCTGAAGCTGCGCTGGCTGCTCTGGTGCGCCGGGCTCGGGGCCGTGGCCGGCTGGATCGCGTTGCGCCTGCTCACCGCGGCAGGCAGGTACGCGCCGGTGCTGGACTACTCCGCCCTGTACTCGCTGGGCGCAGTCTGCGCGGTGATCCTGTTCCTGGGGATCCGCGTGAAGCGCTCCACCTTGGGCAAATCGGACTTCGAGCCGATCGCCGCAGCTCGTACCCTGGTTCTGGCCCAGGCCTCGGCGTATGCTGGTGCGGTGATTGCCGGTTGGCATGTTCCGGCCATCATCACCCTCTGGGCGGCCACTGGGATCACCCCCACCCTGACCCGCGGCCTAGTGCTGACTGGTGCTGGTGTCCTCATGGTGATTATTGGGTATATTGTTCAGCAACTGTGCAAACTACCTCCAGAGGATACCGATGGCAACAGCGACTCCGTGGTCACCGAATAACTTCACCCCAGCCCACCGGGACTACGCCAAGGTCAAGTTCACCACTTGGGTGATCACCTGGGGCCTGTTCCTGCTGGCGGCCCTGGTCCCTGCCGTGCTGGCAGTCACCGGCGTCGGCGTCCCGCTGTGGCTGGTGATTTCCCCGGTCCTGCTGGTGCTGGCTATCGCGTTGCCGGCATTGCGCATCATCCGCCGCCAGGTCGCCGCACTGGGCTATCTCGAACGCGAAGAAGACTTCATCGTCCGCTCCGGGGTGATGTGGCGCAAGCAGGTGGTCATTCCCTACGGCCGCATGCAATACGTCGAGGTCAACAGCGGGCCGTTGGAGCGCCGCTATGGGCTATGCCAGCTAACGCTGAACACCGCCGGCAGCGCTGCCACCGCGCACGTCTACGGGTTGCCCGAGGGCGAAGGGCAGGCCCTGCGCGAACGGCTTGTGGCCGCCGGCGAAGAGAAAATGCTATGAGCCAGGCCGAAGAACTGGCCACCGGAGACAGTGCCGAGCCATGGCAGCGGGTGCATCCAGCCAGCCCGTTCGTCCACGGCTGGCTGGCCATCATCGGCCTGGGCTACATCTACTGGCAGAACACCGACGACCTGTCCTGGGCGGAGCGCTTCTCCGGCACCAGGCTGATGTGGACCGTCGCGGGCGCCGGCATCGCACTGGCCGTGGTGCTCATCTTCTACTTCCTTTCCTGGTACTTCACCCGCTACAAGCTCACCAGCACCCACGTGTACGTGAATTCCGGGATGCTATTCCGCAGCCAGAAGCAGGCGCGCATCGACAAGGTGCAAGGCATAGACATTGCCCAGCCACTGGTAGCCCGGCTGCTGGGTCTCGCCGAACTGCGCTTTGACGTGGCCGATTCCTCCGAGTCGGTGCTGCGCCTTTCCTTCCTGCGCAAGGCCGATGCCCACGCGCTGCGCGTGGTCATCCTGGAGCGGGCCCGCGGCGAAGAACCTGCCGCTGCCCAAGAAAGCGGCTCCCACGACGCGGCGGATTGCGCGGCAGCCCAGCCGCAGGCCGCCGCGGACGCATTGCCGCTGATGGCCAACGTGCCCATTGGGCGCCTGATTGGCTCCATGTTCCTGCAATTGCCGGTGATGTTCGGGGTGCTCGCATGTCTGGCGATGCTGGTGCTTTGGCTTGCCGGGGTCGACGGAATCATCGCGGCCCTGGTCCCCGCGGCCTTGGCCTTCGGCAGCTTCTACTACAAGCAGCTGAACCAGGGCTGGAACTTCACCGCCAGCGCCTCGGACACCGGCATGCGCATCAGCTACGGACTGGCTGACACCCGCCAGCACTCCATTCCTGCCGGCCGCGTCCAGGCCATTTCGGTGACGGCACCCTTCTTCTGGCGGATGCTGGGCTGGTACAAGGTGGAAGTCAACGTGCTGGGCACCAAGAGCGATGACGCGGATAACCTGCAGGTGCTCCCGGTGGGCGACTTCGAGTCGGTCGCCCGAATCATGGGGATCCTGCTGCCGGATCTTGGCGTCGCCAACCAGCGCGAGGTGCTGGCCACCGCGGTGAGCACCGGATGCGAACACGGTTTCACCGGCTCCCCGGAACGCGCCAAGCCGCTATCGCCCGGGGCATGGAAGCACCAGGCGTTCCTGGCCACCGGCACCACGGTGATTTCCCGGTATGGCTGGCTGGCCCGGCAGGCCAGCTTCGTGCCGCATAACCGGGTGCAGGGCATGAGCTGGGGCCAGGGGCCGTGGGAGCAAGGACGTAAACTGGCCGGTGTCCGCTTGCACTGTGCCGGCGGAAACATCATCGGATACCTGCATCAGATTGATGCGGACACCGCAGCAGAATTTATTCGGGCGCAAACCCGGCGCCTGGTTGAAAGGTAGAAGTGGACGCACCACGCTTGGGAATCGGCATCATCTCCGCCGGCAAGGTAGGCACCGTGCTTGGTGCGGCGCTGGCAGCCAGCGGACACCGGATCACCGGAATCCACGCCGTCTCGGAGGATTCGCGCGATCGCGCCGACGCCTTGCTGCCCGGCGTGGAACTGCTGGACCCAGCAGAAATCCTGCGCCGCAGCGAACTGGTGCTCTTTGCGGTACCCGACGACGTGCTCGGCGAACTGGTGTCCGGACTGGCAGCGGGCGGCCATATCGCCGCCGGGCAGTTGATCGCGCACACCGCCGGGCGGTACGGCACCTCGATCCTGCAACCGGCCTTGGATGCTGGCGCCTTTGGACTGGCAATCCACCCGGCCATGACCTTCACCGGCATGAGCATGGACCTCCAGCGCCTGACCGACTGCGTCTTCGCGGTCACCGCGGACGAGGCCATCCTCCCGGTAGCCCAGGCGCTGGTGGTGGAAATGCGCGGGGAGCCGGTGGTGATCGCCGAGCAGGATCGTGCCAGCTACCACGCGGCCCTGGCCCATGCGGCAAACCACCTGAACACCATCACGGCGCAATCGGCGGACATCCTGCGCCGGATCGGCGTGGAAGAACCATCCAATACCCTGCGCGCCCTGATGTACGCGAGCCTGGATAATGCCCTGCGTTCCGGCGCGGGCGCACTGACCGGCCCGGTAGCACGAGGCGATAGCGGAACGGTCACCGCGCACCTGCAGGCGCTGGCCGACGCCCCGGCGGAAACCAACAATTCCTATCGGAGCCTCTCGCGCGCTACCGCGCTGCGCGCCGCAGAACGCGGACTGATCTCCCAAGGCACGCTGGAAGAGCTTCTGCGAGTTCTAGAATAGAAGCGTGAAAACCCCGAAGATTGTAAAGACCCGTGCCGAGCTGAAGGCTGCTATTGCCGCAGCTAACCCGGGATCGCTGGGCTTCGTGCCCACTATGGGAGCCCTGCACCGCGGACATGCTTCGCTGTTCAAGGCCGCCCGCGCAGAAAACGAACTGGTAGTCATCTCCGTATTCGTCAATGAGCTGCAGTTCAACGATGCCAGCGACTACGCCAACTATCCGCGCCAGCTCGACGCTGATGTGCAGCTGGCCGCGGCCGCCGGCGTCGATCTTGTCTTTGCCCCGGACGCTTCCGAGATCTACCATGCCGGCCTTCCGCTGGTGAAGTTGAGCTCCGGCGCGCTGGGCGAAATGTATGAAGGCGCCTCGCGTCCAGGCCACTTCGATGGCATGCTGGCCGTAGTCGCCAAGCTGCTGCACTTGACCGACCCGCGTCGGGGCGAATACCGCGCCTACTTCGGCCAGAAGGATGCCCAGCAGCTGATGCTGATCCGCCGCATGGTTGCCGACCTGGACTATCCGGTAGAACTGCGTGCGGTGCCGATCGTGCGCAGCCCGAAAGGCCTGGCGCTTTCCAGCCGCAATGCATTGCTCAGCGAGGAAGAGAAGGAAGCAGCCTTGGTGCTGCACCGTTCGATCCAGCTGGTTGCCGACCGTGCGGCACGCAATGAACCGCTGTACATCGAGGATGCCATCGGCATGTACCAGATGGCCCCGCTGGTGGAGCTGGACTACTTCGCCGTCGTTGACCCGGATACCCTGCAGGAACTGGCATTCAACTGCCAGGACACCCCCTTCACCGGCGAGGGCTTGATCCTTGTCGCGGCGAAGGTGGGCAACGTCCGTCTGATCGACAACCAGCCGATCTAGGCAAAGCGTCGAGCAGCCTGCCCGAGGACCTGGCGGAAGCCGCACAGCTCCTGCATGATTTCGGCGGCGGGCTGCTCGGCGCCAACGAACTGCACTGCCTCACCGGCATAGACCGGGGCTATGTCCGTCAGCGCTTCGGAGCGGGCCTGATCCATCTGCTCGCGCAGCGCATCGTTCGGCTCCCAGCTGGAAAGATCCGCGTGCTTGTCGCTGAACTCATTGCGCAGCGCCCGTCCGCCGAACTCGGGCGCCCATGGCAATTGCTGGGCGAGATCGAAGGCGCGGGTATAGATAGTGTCATCCAGGCCCGCATTGCGTGCTGCGCTCTTCATGTTCCCGTGCCCGTTGGACTCTGCTGCCGAGAGGAAACGGGTCCCGATCCAGGCAGCTTCCGCGCCAGCTGACAGCACCGCGGCGATACCTCGCGCAGTGCCGATGCCTCCGGCCGCCACCACAGGCTTCTGGTGCTGGGCGGTTGCCAGCTGCAGCAGCGGCAGAGTTCCGGCTTCATTGCGGCCATGTCCGCCACCTTCTGCGCCACGGGCAATGATGATGTCGATGTCATCAGCCATCGCGCGTTCCAGATCTGCCGCATTGCCTACTTGCATGGCGGTCAGAACTCCAGCCTCATGGGCTACCGCCGCGGCCCGGGTGACATCGCCGAAGCTCAAGGTCACCAACGAGGGCCCGAACTCCAAGAAGGCCTCTAGCGGGGAGAGATCCGTTTCCAGCGCCCAGGCCATGAAGCCGACGCCCCATGGAGTACTCAGGGATTCAACGAATTGCGTTTGCTGTTCAATCCAGTCAGCTGTGGGAGTTGCAGGCGAACCGATCATCCCTACACCTCCCGCGTGGGAAACAGCTGCAGCCAAGGCGCCGCCAGCCGCGCCAGCCATAGATGCATTGAAGATGGGTTCACGGTATCCAAGGAGTCTTTGCAGGTCGCTCATGAGCCCAGACTAGAACAGCGAAATGAATGTGACCTAGAACGCGGCCCCTCGATTTGTAAGTG
Organism: Glutamicibacter sp. NPDC088483; assembly: GCF_044753145.1. Classification (NCBI taxonomy): domain Bacteria; kingdom Bacillati; phylum Actinomycetota; class Actinomycetes; order Micrococcales; family Micrococcaceae; genus Glutamicibacter; species Glutamicibacter sp. NPDC088483. The sequence continues at coordinate 101 of NZ_JBIVMP010000004.1, read as the reverse complement.
CCCAAGAACCTGTGTATAGTTTTTATCTGTTGCCGGAACGGAAACAACACGGAATCTACCGATTGTTTACCCGGCAGCCAATCACTTTTCACTGAAGGTTT